>DATKEU010000034.1:0-19711 GCA_035544495.1 Polyangia bacterium
GCCGGGGCGGCTGAGGCGGCGGCGGATGCGGGCCCCGACGCAAGAGGATCTCTACGCCGTGCTGGGAGTGGCGGCGGCCGCCAGCGCGGGCGAGATCCGGCGCGCGTATCGCCTGCTGGCCCTGCGCTTTCACCCCGACCGCGCCGGGCCGGCCGCGACCGCGCAGTTCCAGCGCATCGCCGCGGCATACCGCGTGCTGTCCGACGGCGACGCGCGCGCGCAGTACGACCGCGGGCGCGGCCCCGGTGGTCCGGCGCGCGCCGGCGCGGCGAGCGGCGGCGGCGATCCGCGAGATCCCGACTTCGCCGGCCCTTACCGCGAGCGGCGCCATGTCACCTTCGGCGGCACCAGCGCCGGCCCGCACGTCATCGATCGCGTCAGCGGCCCGCTGGAGCGGCTGATGGCCGAGGCGATCGTCCGGCGCCAGAGCGACGGTTCGCTGGACCTGCGGCTCACCGCAGCCGAGGTCCAGCGCGGCGGCACCGCCGCCATCACCCTCCCCTGCCGCATCCCCTGCACCACCTGCGGCGGCGTCGCCGAGAGCAACCGGCTGTGGTGCGCGCGCTGCCAGTTCGCGGGAACCATCGTCGAGGACGTCACCATCTGCATCGCCATCCCGCCCCACGTGCGCGACGGCACCGGCTTTCGCGTCACCGTCGACCCCACCGGCGAGGCGCCTTCGCTGCGCCTGCGCGTGCGGCACGGCTAGTCAGCGCGCGCTGTCAGAAGAATATGCGGCTGACGAGACCGAAGAGCGGGAGCAGGATCGCGGCCGACCAGAGCGTGTAACCGAAGAAGCTGGGCATGTGCACGTGGTGCTGCTCCGCGATCGCCTTGACCATGAAGTTGGGACCGTTGCCGATGTACGTGTTCGCCCCCATGAACACCGACCCGCAAGCCACCGCGGCCAGGAGCTGTTCGCCGGTCGGGTGAACCGCCAGCATGCCGAGGTTCGCCGCCGACAGGAGGCCCGCGCCATGATCGGCGACGCCCGTGGCCAGGGACGCGAACGTCAGGTACGTCGGCGCGTTGTCGAGCACGCTGGAGAGCGCGCCCGCCGCCCAGAAGAACTGCCAGGGCTGGGTGACGCCCAGGGTGGCGCCGCGCTCCTCGAGGAACGACAGCGCCGGCACCATGGTGATGAAGATGCCGACGAAGACCACGCCCACCTCGACGATGGGCGCCCACGAGAACCGGTTGGCGTCGTGGATCGCGCGCGCGGTGGTGCGGTACGACGCGGCCGCCAGCGCGACCATCACCACCACCTGGGCGACGCAACGAAGGTGCGCGTTCGGCAGCAGCGTCGGTCCCCAGGTCCCGCACGCGAACACGGTCAGCACGATCCCCGCCAGCCAGACGATGTTCAGGGATCCCTCGATGCGCAGCGGCTCCTTGGCGGGCGCGGATGGGCCGGGGAGCGGCGCATGGCCGCCGTCGCGACGGAAGGCGCGCACATCGAACAGCGCGAACAGCAGCAGCAGAATGCCGTTCACCATCGCCCACGGCGCCGCCAGGCGCAGCGTCCAGGTGAACGGGACCCCCCGCAAGAACCCGAGAAAAAGCGGTGGATCGCCGAGCGGCGTCAGCATCCCCGCGCCGTTCGAAACGGTGAAGATGAAGAACACCACCAGATGGGTCAGGTGCTTGCGCCGCTCGTTAGCGCGGAGCATGGGCCGTATGAGCAGCGCCGACGCGCCGGTGGTGCCGACCACGCTGGCCAGCAGGGCGCCCGCGACCATGAACGCCGTGTTCACCGCCGGCGTTCCGGTCGGCGATCCGCGCAGGTAGATCCCGCCCGAGATGACGAACAGCGCGCCCAAGAGCGCGATGAACGAGACGTACTCGAGCGCCGTCTGCGCCAGCAGCGCGCCGCCGCCCGGGCGCCCGAGGAGGTGCGCGATCACCGGCGCGCCCAGCAGCAGCCCCAGCAAGAGCTTGTTGCGGTTGCTCTCCCAGAATCGCCCGAAGAAAAGCGGCAAGAGGGCGATCAGCAGCAGATACGCGGCGAAAGGCAGCACCGCCCACACGGGGGTGGCGAAGACGGCTTCCGCGGCGCGTGACATTGCCTGATTGCCTTGCCTTTCAGTGTTGCAGGAAAAGAGAGATGGTCGTCTTGTCGATCAGATCCGTGGTCACCGATCCCCACACCCGCTCGACCAGGCGGCAGCCGGCGTAGGCCCCCATCACCATGGCGTCGGCGCCCAGCTTGACGGCGGTCTCCAGCAGCGCGACGGGGATCGTTTCCACCGAGACGATGTTGTGCAACGCCGCCTCGAAGCCACGCTGCTTCAGCTCCGCGACAGCCCTGTCGGCCATCTCCCAGGCGGTGGCGCCATCGTCGTCGACGGTGGCCACGTGCAGCTCCAGGTCGCGCGCCAGGCCGCTGTCGGTGAAGCTGGCGATGGCCCGCTTGGCGGCGCTGCTGCCGTCGTAGGCGATCACCACGCGCTTCCAGACGGGCTGCCCCGCCGCCGGCACCAAAATGGTCGGCTTCTTCGATCGGTGCAGGACATAGCTGCGGGTGGCCGGATCTTCATCCTCGGTCTCGAAGTGAAAGTTGGCGTCGCGGCCCATGACGCTGAGATCGAAGGCCTGCATCTCGCGCAGGATGCTGCTGCCGGCCTTGCCGATGATCTGGCGCGTCTCCGCGACGACGTTCGCGGCGCGGCACAGGCGATCGAAGGCGCCCAGGCACTTGGCCGCGTTCGCCCTCGCCTCCGCCAGCAGGGCCTCGTCGCGCTCGTGCTTGAAGCTCGCGCCGCCGATGCTGGTGGCGGCCCCGGCGCGAATGTTCGGCTCGTCGATGACGGCCAGGCCACAGAGCTGCGCGCCTTGGGCCTTGACGATCTGCAACGCCGTCTTCGCGGCCGCTTCGGTGCTGGCTGAACTCTCCAAGCAGACCAGAACGTCTTTGATCATGACCCCTGCAAGATAAAGGCTGGGCCCCGCGTCCGCGAGGCCCAGCCCGATGATGACGACGCTGCGCCGCTTTCTAGACGCTGCCCAGCGACGGGACGGCCTTCTTCGCGGCCGCCACCTGCGTGGCGGGGACGTCGGCCGGTGCGATGTGCTCGACGAACTCCGGGTAGCCGGCCAGGCCCATTTCCGGAACGTCGAGGCCGGCGATCTCGACCTCGGCCGGAACGCGGTTCGAGCCCAGCACCTTGCCGACGACCCAGAAGGCCAGGCCGCCCACCACCACGTTCCAGGCGATGCCGACACCCGTCTCGATCAGCTGCGCGACCAGCTGCTTCGAATCGCCGTAGAAGAGGCCCGTGACGCCGCGGCCGGCGACCCCCAGGTAGTCGGTTGCGCCGACGCCGTTCCAGCCCTGGCCGTAGCTGCCGTCGGAGAAGAGGCCGACGGCGATGAGGCCCCAGGCGCCATTGACGCCGTGAACGCTGATGGCGCCGACCGGATCGTCGACCTGCACGCGGTCGAAGAAGAAGACGCTGACGACGACCAGCACACCGGCGACGGCGCCGATGATGAACGCGCCCACCGGCGTGACGAAAGCGCAGGGCGAGGTGATCGCCACCAGACCCGCCAGCATGCTGTTGCACATCATGCTGGGATCGGGCTTGCCATAGCGCATCCACATGTAAACGACGCCGAACAGCGTCGCCGACATGCCGGCGATCATCGTGTTGGCGGCGACGATGCCGATGCGCCCGTCGGAGCCGGCCAGCGAGCTGCCGGCGTTGAAGCCGAACCAGCCGAAGGCCAGGATGAACGTGCCAAGCTGCACCATCGGGATGTGGTGCGGGAGGATCGGGTTCACCTTGCCGTCGGGACCGTACTTGCCGATGCGCGGCCCGATCAGATAGGCGGTGATGAACGCCAGCGCACCGCCTTGCAAGTGCACGACGCCAGAGCCGGCGTAGTCGACGGCGCCGTGCCCCAGCCCCAGACGATAACCGATCTGCGCCAGCCAGCCGCCGCCCCACACCCAGCAGCCGAACACCGGGTAAATGAACGCGCCGACGATGATGCTGAAGATGAAGAAGCTCTTGAAGCTCCAGCGCTCGGCGCAGGCGCCGGTGACGATGGTCGCCGTGGTGTCCATGAAGACCATCATGAACAGGAAGAGGACGATGACGCTGGCGTCGTAGCCGTTCCCGGTCAGGAAAAACCCGGTGGTGCCCAGGAGCCCCCAGCCATGGTCGCCATTCACGGCCGAGCCGACGGTGAGCATCGAGCTCAGCGTGGGCACGCCGCCCAGCGACGCCGGGCCGCCGATCGCCGTGCCGTTGAGACCGCCGCACATGAAGGCGAAGCCGCACACGAAGAAGCCGAACATGCCGAGCCCGTAGACCAGGAAGTTCATCGACATCGTGTGGGCGGCGTTCTTGGCCCGGATGAGGCCCGTCTCCACCAGCGCGAAGCCCGCTTGCATGAACATGACCAGGAAGCCCGCAACCAGCGTCCAGACGAAGTTGACCGAATAGATGCCGTGCGAGGCCGCCTGCGCCACCGCGTCGACGGCGACGGCCAGATCCTTGGTGGTCGCCTTGTCCGGCGCCGGTTTGGTGTAGCCGGGCACCGAGAACGCCGTCGGAGTGTTCTGGAAGGCGCCCGTCTTGTCGGGAGCCGGTGGCGCGTCTGCCAGCGCGCTGCTGGCTGTGACGCTGACCAGCGCCACGGCCAGCGCCATGGCCGCCAGCCAGCGTCGTTGACGAATGTTGCGGATGTTGGACATGTGTCTTTTACCTCTCGCCTGTTGTTGAAGTTGGGCCACTCGCTCTCACCACGCTGGCGGGTTCAAACGCCGCTTCAATCTGGCCGCCCACATCGCCCCGAAGATCGCCCCCACCTGCATCATCAGGAAGAATCCGGCAGCCAGCGCCCATGCGCGGCCCAGCGCGAAAAACAGCGCGACGACCACCATGGCGATGAACACCTGCATGCTGCCGAACGTCTTCCGGTACTGCTCCCACATGAGTGACCTCCTGATTTCCTTCGAGCACTCTAGAAGCGTTTGGTTAACAGGTGATTTCGCGCGCGAAAAACATTTGTAACTTTGACGAGGGAGCGCACGGCCGGCGGGAAAAGGGCTGGGAAATCCCGGGAATACGATCGTCGCGCCAAGCCATCACCTGGCCAGCGAATCGCGCGGTACTCCATCGACGCAAACGGCCCCTCCGGACGGGCGGTGCCGCGCCGAAGGGCCCGATTGGCGGGCAGAGCTCAGACGTTCGCCGTCAGCCCTTCGCTTCCAGTTGCAGGGTCAATCGGGCGGCGGTCGTTGCGCCAAGTCCGATACCGAGGGCCGCCACCGCGATTCCAGCGGCGAAGGCGGCTTTCGAGGCGTGGCCGGCGCTGACGATCCACTGGAACGGGAATAGCATCGCCAGCACCATCCCCAGCATCCCGCCGACGATCGACGCCATCTTGCAAGCGTTCGATAGATCGAAATGCCCGCCGCACGCCTGGCAAGTCAGGACGCGTTTGTTGTCGCGAGAGGGAAGGAGCTTCCACCAGGGAAGACCGACCGATTGCCGACAACGCGGGCAAGCGTCCCTTGGCTGGCGCATTGTGGGATCTGCCATGACGGGCCTCATTTATTGGGAAAGGTGCTGTCGCGATTGTCTTGCGTACGGCCATGAACTCAACAACGATAGCCGCCCGTGAAGCTCGGAGTTTTCGTCGATCAGGACACCACCCGCTATTGTTATTTGCGTCTCCGGCGCCTCAAGGCGGCGGTCAAGGACCCGAAGATCGTGGACGCGCTTGCCCAGACGCTCGAGGTCGCTGGTGTCTCCGGCAAGCAGAAGATGCCAGCGATCGAGCGGCGAATCGAAGAGCTGCGCCGCAGCGGGGACTCCATCTGGTCCGAGATCCCAGCCCCCGAAGTCATGGCTGCTTCCATGTTCAAGTCCCGGAACGTCGCCCCGGAGGTGATCGACCAGCTCTTCGCGAGGGTCGCGCGGGTGCAAGATCTGGCGGCGCCCCTGGTCGCCTGGCTGAACCTGGCCGGTCTGACGCCTTATGAGGGCGGAGCGCCGGGGACAGGCCGGGCGAACGTCGTCGGGTATCGAGGCGGAGCATTCCTGGCGGGCGCGCGGATCGTCGGCATCGAGGCGACGAACGACGTGGCCGCGCTCGGCAACGCGCTGGACGAGAAGAAGCCGTCGCGGGAACAGACCCACGCCTCGTACATCGCGTGCACGCCCGCGCTGGCTGCCGAGTTCCTCTGGGCAAATGCCAGCCGGGCTGGGAACAAGAGATGGGACGCGGATGCGCTTCTGCGTCGATTGCAAGCGTCCGGGTGCGGGCTGCTGCTCGTCGAGGGCGACGCCGTGGCGCAAGCGATTCTGCCAAAGGAACGCCGGCTGACCAGCGCGGAGATCGCCCAGCTTTCGACCACCATCCACTCGACCAGCAAGGTCGTGAAGTAGCGGCGGACAACGGCGGGGACTCTGAAGGCGCTGGCTACCCACCCGCCGCCGCCGTTCTGACGTCGATCGCCTCGCCGTCCGGCGCGACGGTGAGTTCGACCGAGGCCTTCTCCTCGCCCGGCAAGGCCACCAGCTGCAATCTCCAGACGAGCGAGGTCAGATTGCCGCGAAAACTGTACGGAGCCGTTGGCAACGTGAAGGCAAATGGCCGGCGCTCGGCGGCGCGCGGCTTATCGAATGAAATGACGTTCGCAATCTTGAAGTCCCGCCCGCCCGGGCCGTAGCTGGCCCACGTGAGCCGCAGCTCGAGCCCGGCCGGGGCCACCCGCGCCAGCCACGCCGCCGTGCCGCCCACGCGCGCGCCAGGCTCGAAGGCGGCGCGCCCCTCATCGAGCTCGATGTGGAGCACGATGGCCATGTCGGTCAACCGGAGGCACCCACGACCGCGATGGGAAATTCTTGACGGAGAATCGTCACGGTCTTGAAGGAAGCCTCCACCATGACTGCCCAGCGGATCTCGTTCAGCCTGCCGACGAGGGTAGGTATCGTTCGCGATGGCACCATCGCCTCGACATGGCCGCTGGCCACCGGCGATCCATCTTCGGGCGCCTGTCGATCAAGCTCGAGGGTGAGGAAGGGACGCGTCTCTGTCACGACCGAGATCCCCGTCCGGGCGCTGATCCGCCGGTGCGCAACCTCGGTCCCGACGAGCGACACGGTCACCAGCGTGACCTCCGGCGCGTCGTGCCAGATCCACCATTCGACCTCGAGCGATGATCCGGGATTCACGACGGCCGGCGCGATCACCCGGGCCCGAGGCGTCGGGCGCGCGAACGCCCGACGGAGCCAGTCTATCAGCCAACTCTGGGAGACTGGCCGGAGCTCGGTCCTCACCATCGGCGGCGCGAAGCTCAGATCGCGTCGTCTCCCCGTTCGCCGGTGCGAATACGGACCGCTTCGTCGATCGTCGAAACGAATATCTTGCCGTCTCCGATCTTGTCGGTCTTGGCCGCCGCCGCGATTGTCGCCACCATCGTCGACACGATGGCGTCGGGGACCACGACCTCGATCTTTATCTTGGGAACAAAATCCACCTTGTACGCCGATCCCCGGAAGACCTCGGTCTTGCCGCCCGTGCGCCCAAATCCCTTGACCTCGTAGACGGTCATACCCGACGCGCCGGCTTCACGGACTCTGTCTCTGACGTCGTCGAGCTTGAACGGTTTGATGATGGCTTCGATCTTTTTCATGTGCTCTCCAATCAGTGATTTTTTCTTGGGCTTGCCGCGGCAAAGCGTGGGCGCCTTTGCGCCAGCCTGCGACGGCGCTGTCGACCGTAACGGTGACCTGGTACCCGTTGAAAACGACCAACCCTATGAGTCGTGTCAGCGCCAAATCAACCGACCTGGAAGAGACGGAACACCCGATGTCGGCTCCCGCCGCCGCCGAGTCCTTCGGACGGTGATGGCGGCGACGGGAGCAATCAAGCCGAGCTCTCTAGTATGCCTTCGAGAGCGTCGCCGCCGGCGCCGGCGCCGCTGATGGAGCGTCGGAAGAACCGGCGCTCATTCCGGTGCCCCAGAGCTCCGGGTATGCGCCGCCGCCGTGCTCGTGGAGGTCCAGCCCGGCGAGCTCGCCCTCCTTCGAGACGCGGAGGCCGACCGTGAACTTGGTGATGTACATGAGCGCCATGGACGCCACGAACACCGCGACGCCGATGGAGGCGCTGCCGATCGCTTGGCCGATCAGCTGGTTTGCGCCACCGCCATAGAAGAGTCCGGTGACCAAGGCCCCAGCCGACGTGTCCGCGCCGGTCGGGGTTGGCGCGCCGTACTGCCCAGTGGCGAAGAGACCAAGGGACAGCGTTCCCCAGATGCCGCAAGCGCCGTGAACCGCGACAGCGCCAACCGGATCGTCGATGCGCAAGTACTCCATCAGATCAACCCAGAGAGCGCAGACGGGGCCGGCGATTGCGCCGATCATGATGGCGCCGAACGGCGAGACCCAGTAACACGGGCAGGTGATGGCGACCAGGCCAGCCAGGAAGCCATTGATGGTCATGCCGCAATCCCACACCTTGTTCCGCGGATACATCCAGAACATGGCCGACAGACCGCCCGCGCAGGCGGCCAGCGTGGTGTTGGTGGCGATACGGCCGATGCCCGCGGCGTCCATCGCGGACAGTGTGCTGCCCGGGTTGAAGCCGTACCAGCCGAACCACAGGATGACGCCGCCGACGGCCGCAATGGTCATGTCGTGACCCGGCATGGCGCCGCCGCCGTCGCGCTTGAACTTGCGACCGAGGCGAGGCCCGAGGACGATCGCGCCGGCCAGGGAGACCATGCCACCGATGGTGTGAACCACGGTCGACCCGGCGAAGTCGTGGAACGCCGCCGGATGGATGGTGTTCAGCCAGCCGTCCGGGCCCCAGGCCCAGTGGCCGAAGATCGGATAGATGAAGCCGCTGACCCCGAAGCTGTAGACGAGATCGCCCACGAATCCGGTGCGGCCGATCATCGCGCCCGAGGTGATGGTCGAGCAGGTGTCGGCGAAGGCGTACTGGAACAGGAAGAACGCCAGGATGGACACGCCGGTCGAACCGTAGGTCTCGGGCGCGCCATGCAGGAAGAAGAACTCATGGCCGATGAAGCCGTTGCCCGAGCCGAACATGAAGGCGAAGCCCCACGCCCAGAAGAGGAGGCCGCACAGGCAGGTGTCAACGATGCCCTCAAGGAGCACGTTCACCGTCTCCCGCGTCCGGGCAAACCCGGCTTCGAGAAACATGAACCCCGCCTGCATGAAGAACACCAGGAACGCCGTCACGCAGACCCACATCGTGTTGATGGGGTTCACGTACGCCGGTGGAGCCGCCGCCGGCGTATCAGCGAGCGCCTTGTGGCCGAAGTAGGCCGGTACTCCGGCGATGATGAGAAAGAGGAGCGCGAGCCCCAACGCTTTCCCGCCCAGCAGCGCGTAGAACACGCGCCGCCGTTCAGGCGCTTTCATGCCGTCAATGAAACGTCTGATCACGATGTGCCTCCTGAGTGGTTTTGCCGTCGCGGCATCGAACTTTTCCGTCTCCGGAGCCACCGACCTTCGGCGCCCCTGAAGCAGCATCATCGCGATTCGAGGTTACCTACGTGTTTCCGAGCGGTATATTCCTCGTAAAACTACTTGAATCACCGGAAACTCTGTTTATGACCCGGACAGGGCCGTGATAATCCCAAGGCATTGCCCGCGGAGAATCGAAAGAAAGCCCAGTCGCCCACCGGGCTCCCCGCGTTGGCCCGCCGGTTGTTGCCAGCCAAAGAATTGATGTTTCCCCGCCCCGGCCAGCCGATCGTGGCGCGGGTGATCGCGCCGTTTCTCGATCGACTCTGGTCGGGTCCCGGCTGGGCCGCGGCGCCGGCGACCGCGACCGCGCTTGGCCCCGAAGTGTGGCGGCGGCAGCGTCCGGAAACCTGTCGCAAACTGGCGACGCTGGCGGTCAAGACCCTGGCCAAGTCGATCCACGCGATCCCCGCGGCGCTGATCGCCCAGCCATTGCCGGCTCCGACAACACTCTTGGCGGGCGCATTGGTCGAACGGCGAACGCACGATCTGCTGGCGCGCCACCTGTCCACCGTGCGCGAGGAGTCCGACCGCCGGGCGTGGACCATCGCGCGCTATCTCGAAGTCACGGGCTTCGGCGCCCGGGCGCTGCTCGACGTCCTGTCGGCGATCGAGTCGGCTCCTCCGGAGAGCCACCAGGCTGGCGCGGCGCCGATGGTGTCGCTGGCCCAGGCGATCAGTCGCATCCGGCGCATGCGCCGGCGCCACCGATCCGACCAGCTTCGCCTGGTGCCGTCCAGCGCGGCCGGTGCACACGATGACGCCACCCTGATCGAGCGCGCCGTTGCCGCCGTCTTGCCGCGCCTGCCGCTCTCGGAAGCAGCGGCGCGCGCGCGCCTGCTCGACGACGGGCTGGATATCGATGATCAAACGCTGGCGGATCTGCTCGCCGCCGCCGTCTCCCTGCGCGGCCAGCCGCCGTTCCGGATCCTCGAGCTCGGCGGAGCCGTGGTGGCCGTTCGCGGCGGCGACATGGCGGTCGCGGCCAGCGCGTACGCGATCGCGGCGCGCGCGGTCTACAACTGGGGCCTGACCACCATCACCGAGATCACGCGCCAGGTCTCGACCGCCACGAAGGCGCCCGTCACCGCGGATCTGGTCGCAAAAGTGCTGGCGGCGACGCGCGGTTACCAGTCAGTAAGTGATCCAGGCGAGACTGCGGGCGAACGTTGGTTCTGGTTTCAGGGCCGGCCCAATCGGGCTCTCGACGGTGCCACCAAGATATTCTCCGTCGCGGACACGGTGCCGCTGGCGCGCCTGCGGCGGGCGCTGTTCAAGGGGCATCTCGAACGCGCGCTCCCGCCGCTGGCAGCCGTGGCCGCGCTGTGCCTCAGCCTGCCGGGGACCGAGGTGCGCGACGGCGCAGTGAGCGTCGCGCGCCGCTTCGATCAGTCGATCTTGCTGTCGGAGAGCGAGAGGGCGCTCGCCGATGTCCTGGGCGATCGGGGCCCCACTGCGGTGCGAGACTTGCGCGCCCTGCCGGCGCTCGCCGGACTGCCCGCCGGGACGCTGGACCGTCTGATTCGAACGTCGCCTTTGCTCGAAAGCTTGCCCGGCGGGCGCTGCTGTCTCGTCGGCGCTCCGCTCGACGGCGCCGATGAGGGCAGCGGTGGCGCGCCACTCTGAGGGGCTTCGCCGAGCGCGAGAAACGCGCGGAGTTTCTCTATTACCGCGGCTTCGATCTGGCGAACGCGCTCCGCGGTCAGACCCAGCTCGGCCGCTTTCTCGGCCAGCGTTTGCGGTCGCTCGGCCAGCACGCGGGCCTTGAACACGGCGCGCTCGCGCGGGGACAACCCGCGTTCGAACGCGGGCAACGCGCGGCGCAGGCGTCGGTGCTCCTGCCGGATCTCGTACAGGACGTCGGGCGCGGCCAGCCACGGCGACAGGCTCTCCGGGCCCGCCTCTGCTGACGATTCCATGGCGCCCGGCCGCTCGCCGTCGGCGGCATCGTCGCCTGTCAGCGCCAGCAGCGTCAGAGCGGGATCGTCCAGCTCCGGAACCGGGTCACCGGCATCACCGTCCGCGTCGTCGATCTGCGCCTCCAGTGAGCGGAGGGACTGCCGCAATCTCTTGATCAGCCTGCCACGCGAGTCGGTGGGCTCGCCCGCGATGGGCGGCGCCGTGTTGGCGACGACGAACCGCAGGATGTATGTGCGGATCCACGACGCCGCGTATCCACCCAGCGTCTGCTGCCCCTCCGGGCGATAGCGCCGGATGGCTCGGATGAGAGCCAGGTTTCCTTCCTGGATCAGCTCCAGCAAGTTGGGATAAAGGTGGCGATACTCGCGCGCGATGGCGAAGACGGTGCGCAGATGCGCGATCGTCAGACGTCGGGCCGCCGCGCGATCGCCGGCGCGCACCTTGGCGGCCAACCGATCCTCCCGTTGACGCGACAGCGGTGGGTCGCGCCGGACGCGCCGGGCGTATGCTGTGAGGCTGGAGACGGCCACGAGCGCTCGAACTGAAGGCAAGTTGAATACCGCCGGAGCCGGGACCGGCGCGCGCGGCGGCGCTTTTCCAAAGCAAGCGCGGTCTTTCGGGCATTTCAGCGGAGCCGGTGACGTCACCGAAACGACGCCGAAATGTGGCGGAAACAAGCGGCCGGGCCTTCTTTCTCAAGCCAGCGAATCCGTCTTGGCGAATTTGCCAAACGCCGGTCAGGGCTTTTGCTTGATGCGCCGGTAGAGCGTCGATAGGTCGATGCCCAGCACCTCGGCCGCCCGCCCCTTGTCGCCGTTCATGCGCTCGACCATCAGGTTGACATAGTGGGACTCGAGCTCGGCGAGCGACATCGATCCCTGCAACAGGGCGTCGATGGGATCCACGGGTCGCGGACTTCCCAGCATCTCTTTTACCGCGGCCGCGTCGATGATCTGACCCGAAGCGGTGACCACCAAGCGCTCGACGACGTTCTCGAGCTCGCGAACGTTGCCGGGCCACAGATGCGTCGATAACAGATTCAGCGCCGAGGGCTGGATGGTCGGCGCGGTTCCCCCGGGAACCTTGCCGCGGCTACGCTCGAGGAAATGCTCCAGGAGTTGCGGGATGTCGTCGGGGCGCTCGCGCAGCGGAGGCACGCGCACGCGCAGCACGTTGAGGCGGAAGAAGAGATCCTCGCGGAAATGACCACGCGCCACCAGCGCGTCCAGATCGTGATGAGTGGCGGCGACGCAACGGACGTCCACCGTCCGGTTCACCTCTGTCCCCACCGCGCGCACCTCACCGGACTGCAGCACGCGCAACAGCTTCGCCTGCAACGACAGCGGCATGTCGCCGATCTCGTCGAGAAACAGCGTGCCGCCGTCGGCCTCGACGAACAGTCCACGCCGGGCCTGGGTGGCGCCGGTGAAGGCGCCCCTGGCGTGGCCGAACAGCTCGCTCTCCAGCAGCGCCTCCGGCAGGGCCGCGCAATTGACCGCGACGAACGGGTTCGCGGCACGCAGACCGTCGGCGTGGATCGCGCGCGCGACCAGCTCCTTGCCCGAGCCGGTCTCGCCGATGATGAGGACGCCGCTGGTCACCGCCGCCACCCGTTCGATGAGAGCGCGAAGCCGCCGCATGGCCAAGCTCTCCCCGAGCAGGCGCGCCGACGAAAACCGCTCGCGCACCACCTGACGCAGGTGCTCGTTCTCCCGTCGCAGGGCTGCCTCGGCACAGGCCCGCGACAGCAAGAGGCGAATCATCTCCAGCTGAAACGGCTTGGTCACGTAGTGATAGGCGCCGCGCCGCATGGCCTCGATGGCGCTCTCGATGGCGCCGAACGCGGTCATGATGACGACGGGAACAGTCGGGTGACTCTTGTGAATGGCTTCCAGAACGTCCAGACCGTCCAGGGACGTCATGCGCAGATCGGTCAGCACGGCGTCGGCCGGCGCGGCCGCGAATCGAGTGAGCGCGTCTACGCCGCTGTTGACGACCTCGGCTGAAAAACCGTGCTTGGTCAGGTAACGGGCGATGGTCTCGGCCATGTCCGGCACGTCGTCGACGACCAGAACGCGTGGCTTGGCGTCGTTCATGCCAAGCCCTGGGCGGCCGCCGCCGATGGCCAGATCACCAAGACGGTGGTGCCGGCGCCCTGGCTGCTGACCAATGAGACCTCGCCGCCGTGGTTGCGCACGATGCTGGCAACCACCGTGAGACCGAGGCCGGTCCCCTCGCCTCTCTTCTTCGTGGTGAAAAATGGATCGAACACCGCGTTCACGTGCTCCGGGGGAATTCCCCGTCCATTATCGCGTATCTCCAGGCGGAGGCGGTCGGCCTCGGGTGCGGCGGTCACTTCGACGCGGATGGCCCCGCCCGGCTGGCAAGCGTCGCAGGCGTTCAGGATCAGGTTGACCAGCACCTGTTCCAGCTGATCCGGCGCCGCCGCGAATGGCGCCACGCCGGGCGCGATCGAGGAGGAGAGCGAGACGCCCTTGCTGGAGAGCTTCCAGTCCAGAAGGTCGTGCGCTTTCGCAAGAGCGGCGGCGGGCGGAACCGGCTCGAGGTGAATCGCCTGGGCCCGAGAGAAGTCCAGGACCTGCCGGATCGTCGACGAGATCCGGTCGCTGTGCCGGATGATCGCCGCCAGGTCGTCGGCGCCCGGATGCTGGCCCAGGCTGTCCAGAAGGTTCTCGGCGCAGGCGCGGATGACGCTGATGGGGGTTCCAATCTCGTGCGCCAGACCGGCCGAGAGAACGCCGGCGGTGAGGATCTTCTCGGTTCGGACCAGCTGCTGCTCGAGGCTGCGCACCTGCGAGCGATCCTCGATCAGCGCCAGCAAGCGAACGTCCTCGGAGCCGTGCCGGAGCAGCACGGCGCGCACGTCGAAGTCGCCCGCCTCCGGCGCCAGCAGGTCGACGCCGCGCGCCTCCACCTTCCCGCTGGGATCGACGCGCGCGCGCTCGAGCAGCGCCCGCAGGCGACCGGCGCCGGGCCGCGCGTCGGGCGCAAACGCCTCCTCCCACCGCTGGCCGATCTGGATCGGTCCCAGGCGATCGGTGAGAAACCGGTTGGCGATGACCACCGTGCCGTCCTCGGCGATGCCCAGGATGCCGAGGGGGGCGTTCTCGACCATCGCGTCGGTCTTCTCGCGCATCGTCGCCAGCTGGTGGGCGGTGTGCAGTCGTTCGTGCAACGCGCCTGCCTGACGTTGCTGGCGCAAGATGAACAGACCGACGGCCACCACGGCCAAGGCCGCCGCCAGGCTGGTGACGATCAGCTGGCGCAGCAGCGCGGTCTCGCGCTCCGCGATGCGCGCGACGGAGGTCGTGACCGCGACGGTCCAGCGACCGCCTATCGAGTCGGTGATCGCGGCGGCGACCAGGGCCGGGGACTCCGGCAGATCGGCCGCGCGCGCCGCCGCCGCGTCCAGCCAGCGCGCCTGGGGATCGGCGCGCAGCTTGCCGAGCTCGTCGTGGGCCGGACGACAATGGCTTGACTGCTGACAGTCGCGCCACGAGTAGAGATTCGGATCGATGGCGGCGAACCGCGAATCGCTGGGCTGATGAGGAAGAGCGGCGTTCAGGAACAATCCGGCGTCGCTGGCGATGACGATGACCTCGTCGCGTCCGGCCTGGGCGGCGAAGAGGTAGAAAAAGCGCGTCCCACCAAGGTCCAGCGGCCCACGGATGATCGTCCGGGGCGCGTGGCGCGCCAGCGACGCCAGCTGGCTGCCCTCGTCGAAGAGAAACTTGGCGACCTCGACCCGATCCTCGGTGGGATCGACGGCGCCCACGGTCAGGAGATCAGCCGGCGAATAAAGGGCGATGGTCCGATAGTTCTCGACCACGGCGACCAGCGCGTCGAACGCCGACAGGATGACCTGGTTCTGCGTCTCGATGCGCGGCTGGGCGGTGCGCCGCGTGCGCGTCACCAGGTTCGAGAGGATGCGGATGTCGTGGTCGACGGCATCCAGCCTCCCGCCCAGGTCGCGTGCCGCGCCGGCGGCCAGCGCGGCCTGCTGGGCGCTACGCTCGTTCAACAGCGCGCGGCGCTCTCTCTGCAAACGGACCGCGGAGAATCCCAGGATTGCGGCGACGGCGACGATCAGCGTCGCGATGTGCCCTATTGAACGCAAGGCCGGCAGGATCCCATCGCTCGGGAATTCTGCCGGCCCGCCTGTGCGGCGGCAAGGCACGACCCTTGCCGCTCTACGCTACAGATCCGCCTGTGTCCGATCGCCTAGCTCAAGATCACACCATCGGCTTGGCCAGCACCGGCACCGCGGAGGGTTGCGCCACCGACGGCGCCAGCACCTCGCCGTGCCCGCCGCCCTCCGCCGGGTGGTAACCGGACTCGCCGTGGTCGACGGCGTCCAGGCCCTGTTCCTCCTCGTCGGCCGACGGGCGCAGGCCCATCACGGCCTTGAGCGCGTAGGCGATCACCGTCGTGGCGACGACCGACAGCGCCAGCGTCACGGCGATCGCCTTGACCTGCTCGATCCACAGCGTCTTGCCCAGCAGCGCCCCGAGATTCGTGTTGAGGTTCCCGTTCACGTCGGGCGTGGCGAAGATGCCGGTGACGAGGGCGCCCATCGTGCCGCCCACGCCGTGCACGCCGAAGGTGTCCAGCGCGTCGTCGTACTTGAAGATCGCCTTCAGCTTGGTGCAGGCCAGGAACGGCACCAGGCCGGCGAGCACCCCGATGACGACGGCGCTCGACGGGGCGACGAAGCCGGCGCCGGGCGTGATGACGACGAGGCCGGCGACGGCGCCCGAGCAGAAGCCGAGGATGGTCGGCTTGCCGCGCGTGAGCCACTCCAAGAGCGGCCAGACGCTGGCGGCGACGGCGGTGGCCAGCGTCGTCGTGGTGAAGGCGTTGGCGGCGATTCCGTCGGAGGCGACGGCGCTGCCGGCGTTGAAGCCGTACCAGCCGACCCACAGCATGCCGGTCCCGACCATCGTCAGCACCATGCTGTGCGGGAGGAACGCGCGCTTGCCGAAGCCGGTGCGCTTGCCGAGGATGAGGCAGAGGATCAGCGCCGACCAGCCCGACGACATGTGCACGACGGTGCCGCCGGCGAAGTCGATCGCCTTGATGGACGCCTTGGCGTTCCAGACGCCGTTCATCAGGCCGTCGACGCCCCACACCATGTGCGCGAGCGGAAAGTAGACGACGAACATCCAGACCGCGATGAAGACCATGATGGCCGAGTACTTCATGCGCTCGGCGATGGCGCCGACGATCAACGCCGGCGTGATGATGGCGAACATCAGCTGGTACATGGAGAACACGTTCTGGGAAACCCACGCCGCATAGTCGGCGTTGGGCAGCGACGTGACGCCTTTCAAGAACGCGAACTTCAGGCCGCCGAAGATCGCTGAGCCGGGCGCGAAGGTCAGGCTGTAGCCGACCGCCCACCACAGCACGGTGACCAGGCCCGCACAGCCCAGGCACTGCGCCATCACCGACAGCACGTTCTTGCCGCGCACCAGGCCGCCGTAGAACAGCGCCAGGCCGGGCAAGGTCATGAACAGCACCAGCGCGGATGACGTCATCATCCAGGCGTTGTGCCCGGGTCCGGCCGACACCAGCGCCTTGGGCGTGCCGTTGGTGATGTACGCCTCCAGGTCGGCGACGCGCGTGGCGAGATCGGGGCCGGCCGGCGCCGCGGCGGCGGGCGCGGGCGGCGCGGCGGCGGGCGCCTGGGCCAGCGTCACGCCCGTCCCGAGGACGGTCATGGCCGTGACGAGCACGGCGATTCCAATTGCGAACGATCGACGTCGAGCAGTGGTCATTCGTGGATTCCTTTCGTCGTTTGGAGGGCGGGGCGAGAAGAGGTCGCGCCTGCGCGTGCAAGCGCGCGCCCAGCCCAAAGCAACGGCGATGCCGGATCGAACGGCGCCGGCGCGCGCGCGCGCGAATCGCGCGAGATTCCGGGCCCGCGGCGTCAGATATTTTTCGCGGACGGCCGTTGATCGTCCGCCGATCGACCGCTCGAATCGACGCGGAAACAGCGTCGAAACGTCACCGACACCCCTCCGAATTCCGGGGGCGCCCGCGGTTCGCGAAACGCAAAACCGATCTGGGCGTTTCGCAAACGCGGTTCGGCGCGACCTTACGGGCGCGCCGGCAGGGCGACGAATCGGATGGCCTGGCCACCGCCCGCCGCCAGCCGCAGCGTCAGCGTGTCCGCGCTCGAGACCTCTTTCTCCTCGATGAGGATCTCCAGCGGCGCGGTCTTCCAGTGCGCGCTGGTCCCGTCGCGATAGATCTGCGCGCGATAGCGCCGCCGCGGATCGAGGAACGAAAGCGGCACATCCAAGAGCCGCCCGTCCTCGTCGGTGATGCTGCCGAGATACCAGTCGTCGCCGCGGCGATCCTTGCGCGCGATCGTCACGTAGTCGCCGATCTCGCCGTTGACGACGATCGTCTCGGCCCAGTCCGTGGGGACATCCTTGATGAACTGGAATGGGCGCGGGTTCGCTTCGTAGCTCTCGATTCGATCGGCGGCCATCTGCAGCGGGCTGTACAGCACCACGTAAAGCGCCAGCTGCTTGGCCAGCGTGCTCTTCACCCGGCAGCCGGGGCGGGTCGGATCCAGCGCGAAGATGCCGGGCGTGAAGTCGAACGGACCGGCCAGCATGCGCGTGAAGACCAGGGCCGCCTCGTGGCCGGGCGGGTTCACCGGATCGCCCCAGGCGTTCCACTCCATCCCGCGGGCCCCTTCGCGCGACATCCAGTTGGGGTAGGTGCGGCGCAGGCCGGTGTCCTTGATCGGCTCGTGCGCGTCGATCGCGATGTGGCGCCGCGCCGCCTCGGTGACCACCGTCAGATGGTGGCGGGCCATGAACTGGCCGTCGTGCCATTCGCGGCGCACGACCCCGGCGGCGTCGCGCCGTTCGATCTGGTCGGCGTCGGTGACGTAGCCGGTCTTCACCGTGTCGACGCCGACGCGGCGATAGAGATCCAGCGCGGCCGGCAGCTGGTCTTCATAGTGGCTGACGGCGCCGCCGGTCTCGTGGTGGCCGATCAGCGACACGTGCCGCGCGCGGGCGTAGGCGGCCACCGCCGGAAGATCGAAGTCGGGCGTGGCGCGCGTGAAGTCGAAGCCGTCGCCGCCCCCCTGCCAGTCGCCGTCCCAGCCAACGTTCCAGCCTTCCACCAGCACGCCGCGAAGGCCGTTCTTGGCCGCGAAGTCGATGTACCGCTTGGCGTTGGCCGTGGTGGCGCCGTGGCGGGGCCCGGTGCTCCAGCTCCAGCGATCGAGGTGCATCTCCCACCAGATGCCGATGAACTTGCCCGGCTTGATCCACGAGACGTCACCCAGGCGGTTCGGCTCGTTCAGGTTCAGGATCAGATCCGACGACCGGTACAGCGCTGGCGCGCCGTCGGCAACTTGGATGGTTCGCCAGGGCGTCGAGAACGGCGCCGCCCGGCGCACGCGCCAGCCCTCCGAAGACGGCGCCAGCTCGGCGACCAGGCGCTGCTCCTCGGCCCGCCGCAGCCGCATGCCGGCGTAATCGACCAGCGCGGCCTCGTGCACGGCGATGTGTAGCCCGTCGCGCGTCCGCAGCGTCAGCGGCGTGTGGGCCACCGTCAGCTCGGCGAGCGACGTCTGGCGGATCGGCAGCTCGAGATCGGTCGGCTCGCCGGCCGGAATCCACCAGGCGGTGCTGGGGGCGGCGACGACGAACTCCGTCAGCTCGTCGGCGATGGTGACGTCCTTCAGCGCCGGTTGATCCGGGAACTCATAACGAAACCCGACGCCGTCGTCGAAGACGCGGAAGACGACGACCAGCTGGCGCCGCGCGCCCGCGCGCTCGGCCAGGCGCACGCGCAGCTCGTTGTGACGGTCGCGAACGAAGCGCCGCTCGCCCCAGGGTTGCTCCCAGGTCGTATCGACGCTGCGCCGGGCCTCGTCGACGACGACGAGATGGCGATCCAGTCGATCGCCGTTCGCGAGGTTGAACCCCAGCCGCGAGTCGGCGATGACCGGCTCCCCGAACCGGCTGACCCGGTACACGAGCCGGCCTCCCCAGGCCAGATCCAGCTCGACGGTCAGCACTTGACCCGGGGAGTCCACGCGCAGCGGCGCGCGATGCGCATCGGCGCCATCCGCCGCGGCGGCCGCCGACGCGCCGAAAAGCCACAACGCCGCCACCGCGGCCAGCACCGTCGCCGTCGACAGGAATCCCCGTCGAGGAGATCGCACGCGGGCGTTCCGGATCATCAGGTCCGAGGCTTCTCGCGCCGGTACAGCGTGGACGGGTCGACGCCCA
>DATKEU010000035.1:0-7266 GCA_035544495.1 Polyangia bacterium
GCGCGCGGTTGTGGTGAACGACCAGATTGTGATCCGCCCCATGATGTACCTGGCGCTGAGCTACGACCACCGGCTGGTTGATGGCCGCGAGGCCGTGCAGTTCCTCGTCCGCATCAAGGAGTGCGTCGAGGATCCCGAGCGCATCCTGCTCGAGGTGTAGGACGGCGTCGGGACGGATTCACATCCGTTCACCGTCGCCTTTCGCGGCGCTCCGCCCGCTACCGCTGCGCCACGGGAATCACGAACTTCTCGGCGGTGTGCGTGGGCGAGAACGCCGCCACCTTCACGTCCACCAGGCCGGCCGCCTTTCCCTTGGCCATCACGCCGCTCTCGGTCACCTCGGTGTTGCCCTTGCGCCGCACCACCCAGATCGCGCCGTTGGGAACGATGTGCTTCTTCAGCGCCGCCAGACGCTCCAGATCCGCCGCTCGATCGGCGGCGTAAAAAATTACATTCACGGGCGCGCCCAGCTTGCGGTCGACGCGCGCCGCGCGGCCGCTCACCTCCTCGACGAACGCCGGGTCCAGCGCGCCCACCAGCGCCACCGTGGTCTCGGGCTTGACGCCGAGCTTGTCCAATCGACTGGGCGGATGGCGGATCTTCTCGGCCCACTTCGCCGCCTCGCCTTCGCCCAGCTCCAGCGCCAGCGTCCCCTCGGGCCAGGTCACGCTCAACGTCTTGCCCTTGGCGGCAACGGCGCTGATCGCCTGATAGGGAACCTTCACGCGAAAATCGCCGCGAAAGATGAGCTCCCTGGTCTCCAGCAGCGCCTTCCCGCTGCTCCTCTGCTTGCCCAGGCGGGCCACGCACGTCGCTTCGCGCCCCATGCGCGGCAGCTTGTCACGGCCGCGCGGCCGCGCGGCTCGAATTCGCGAGCGTCAGGCCGCGGTGGCGCTTCGCGCGCCGGTGATGCGGCGGTCGCTCGGCTCGGTCTCGATCCCCATCTCCGATTTCTGCCGCCGCTTGTCCGCGTACATCGCCTCGTCGGCCTGCGCCAGCAGCGCCTCCGCGCTGGTGGTCACATCGGGCCAGCTGGCCGTTCCCAGGCTCAGGCTGATCGGGATCTCGCGGTCGCGATTCGCCGTCGTCAGCGCGTCGCGCAGACGCCCCAGGATGCGCCCGCAGTCCTCGCCCGACAGATCGGGCAGCAGCACGGCGAACTCGTCGCCGCCGGTGCGGCAGGCGACGTCGTGCGTACGCAGGTGCGCGGTCAGGAACTCGCCCACCCAGCGCAGCATCGCATCGCCCGCCGGGTGGCCGTGCTGGTCGTTGATCTCCTTGAAGTGGTTGATGTCGATCATCAGGACCGAGAACTTGCGTCCGGCGCCCGCTCGCTGCGAGCGGCTGAACTCTTCCCGCAGGCGCTCCTCGAAATAGCGGCGGTTCCACATTCCCGTCAGAGGGTCGCGATAGGCCATGGCCCGGTAGACCTGCAGGCGGGCGATCTCCTTGCGCAAGACCGCGTTCTGGCGGGACAGACGCACCAGCCGGGCTTCGAGCTCGTCCTCGCCTCGTGGTTCGGTGCGCTGCTTGTTGACCATCGCCAGTTTCATGACGAGACCCACCTTGTGCAATCGCGGTGCCGAGGCTGGGAGCCGCCGAGTTCGTCGAAATTGTATCATTCACCGTCGCTGATGACACGATTTTGGCGCCAAGAGCCCGGGCGCGCGTCCGGTGGAACGGACAATCGCCGCAGCCGGTGCCGCCGGCGCGTCGGGTTTTTGTCACGGCCGCGGGCGGGCAGCGCGCGGGCGGGCGTGGGCGGCGGGCAGGCAAGGTAGGGAAGTCTCCGCTGACGCGGCCAGCGCGACAGCTGGACAGGGCCCGGCAAAGGCGATAGCCGTGGGCTGACGTGAAGATCTCTCTCATCACGCCGACCTTCGGCCGCGAAGCGTTCCTGCCCGGTCTTTACCGCTGCTTCGCCGACCAGACACACCCCGATCGCGAGCTCTTGGTCTTCGACGACAGTCCGGTCCCGTCGCCGTTCTTCACGTTGCTGCGCGACCCGCGGGTGCGCTACCGGCATCAGACGGCGCGCCTGACCATCGGCGAAAAACGCAACCAGCTGATCGAGCAGGCCGAGGGCGAGCTCGTCGCCTTCTTCGACGACGACGACTTCTACGGCCCGGACTACCTGGCCGCGATGGCGGGCGGCCTCGGCGACGCCGATCTGATCAAGCTGGCCGGCTGGTTCGCGCTGTCGGTGCCCGACGATGCGCTGTTCTTCTGGGACACCAGCGCCCATCACGCGCTTCACTACAAGGTCGGCGAGGGACCGATCGGCTACGCCGCCAGCACGGAGTTTTCTCCCGACTTCGCCGCCAAGAACGTCGACGGCTACGGCTTCTCGTACGTCTTCCGGCGGGCGGCGTTCGGGACGGCGCGCTTTCCCGCCAAGAACTTCGCCGAGGACGTGGCCTTTCTCTCGGCGCTGCGCGCGCAGGGGAAGCGGATCGTCCACGCTCAGGACAGCATCGGCCTTTGCGTGCACATCCTGCACAACCGCAACACGTCGGTGATCTACCCGCAGTACCGCCTGCCGATCGGCCTCGGCGAGCGGTTGTTCCCCGGCCTGGGCGCGTTCCTGGGCGTGGAGGCGCCTCGATGAACCCGCTCGCGACCGCCGAGCCCTGGGATCTGGTCGCGCCCGCGTACACGGCCGAGGCGCTGCCGGACTTCGACGTCTACGCGCGCGTCGCCATCGATCTCGCGGGTCTGCCTCCCGCCGCGCGCATCGCCGACGTCGCCGCCGGTCCCGGCACCGTCAGCCTGCAGGCGGCGGCGCGGGGCGCGCGGGTCAGCGCCATCGACATCTCGCCCGCGATGCTGGACGAGCTGCGCCGGCGGGCGAGCGCGGCGGGCCTCGCCGACCGCATCGAGGTTCACCTGGGCGACGCGCAGAAGCTGCCCTTCGACAGCGCCGCGTACGACGCCGCCTTCTCCCTGTTCGGGCTGATGTTCTTTCCGGATCGCCATGCCGGCCTCCTCGAGATGAGGCGCGTCCTCAAGGCCGGCGGCCGGGTCGTCATCTCCAGCTGGGTTCCGTTCGTGGGGCCCTTCGGCGAGCTCCTGAAGGTGGCGCGCGAGCTGGTCCCCGGGATGCCGCTCGGGGGCGGCGCGCCGCCGCTGGGCACCGTCGAGGAGATCACGGCCGAGCTGGGCGCCGCGGGCTTTCGCGAGGTGCGCGTCGAGCGCGTGCCCCACGCCGTCACCGCCGCATCGTTCGACGCGTTCTGGGACTCCATGCAGCGGACCAGCGCGCCCGTGGCGCTGCTGCGGAAGCGGCTTGGCGAGCGCTGGCGGGAGGCGGCGCCGGCGATCCGCGAGCGCGTCCGGGCGACGCTGGACGACGGTCCGCTGACGATCGGGCGCGGGGCGTTCGTGGGCCTGGGCGTCGCCTGAGCGTCAGCGGCGCACGCCGGCCAGCATCGCGCGGACGCGGGCGGCGATGGTGTGGCGCGCGAGGACGGCCTGGCGGCCGCGGGCGGCGATCGCCCAGGCCGCCTCCGGGTGCGCGAGGTAGTGGGCGACCTTGGCCTCCATCTCGTCGAAAGAGCGATAGCTGTCGATCTCGCTGCCCACCTCGAACAGCTCGGCCAGCGCGTCGGAGTGCTCGGCCAGCACGAAGGCGCCGCAGGCGAGCACGTCGAAGACGCGCATGGTGACGATGTCGCTCTGATAGAGGCGCCCGACGTCGAGGTTGACGAGCGAGGCGTTGTAGATCTTCGTCAGCTCGACGGCGTGGCCGGCGGGGCCGCGGTACAGCGGACCGACGTCCGGCGCGGCTCGCCAGCCGTCGTCGCCCCAGACCGCGATTCCGTGTCGGCCCAGGCGCGCCACGGCCGCGGCTCGCTTGTCGGCGGCGGCGATCTCGGCCAGCAGGCGCGCCAGCTGCTCCACGCGGCGAGGCCCGGCGGCGGCGAGATCGGGCCGCCGCGCCGCGAGCAGCGCCGGAACGGAATATCGCCCCAGATCCCGTCGCTGCTCCGCCAGCACGTCGCGCATCACCGCCTCGGCGTCGGGGGACGCCAGCGCCGCGACGAAGGCGCGCCGGAACCCCTCCATCTGTGGAACTAGGCTGGACCCCACGAACGAGACCGGCGCGCCATAGCGCGCCCGCTCCGCGGCGGACAGCGCGACCGGCGCGCGCTTGCGCGGATCGGCCCCGAGGGGCAGGTACGTGACGTTTCGGAAGCCCGCGGCGCGGAACTCATCGACGTTCGCCCGGCGATACGTGAAGACGTGCGCGCCGTCGGTGGGCCCGCGGCACGGCGGCAGCGCGCTGGTCGCCGGATCGACCTCCCAGACGCACAGCGGGCAGCCGTGCCCGGCCGCGAACTCGGCCAGCCCGTCGGTGTAGTTGACGGCGGCGATGAACGCCGGCCGCAGCGTGCGGAGCGATCGATCCAGCTCCTCCTGCGACAGGCGGTGCAGGTCCAGCGTGAAGACGGCGTAGCCCTCGCCGCGCAGGGCGTCCGCCACGTCGTCGACGAACAGCCCGCCCGCCGCCAGCGCCACCAGGGGCCGTCCGGCTGACTCCGCCTCCAGCAACCGGCGTTCGTGGCGATAGACGGCGCCCAGCAGCGGGTGGAAGACGGCGCGCGCGACCAGCGAGGGATCGCCGGCCGCCAGCGCCAGCAGGTCCGAGCCGAGGCGCAGGCGCAAGCGCCCGGCTGCGATCGCCTGCGTCCAGTCGTGCCGCTGCAGCGCCAGGCGCAACAGCCAGGGGTCGCGATCCCAGGCCGTGACGGTCGCGCCGGGCCGCGCCGCCAGCAGCGCCGCGATCAGCTCGCCGCCGCCCACGCCGAAGGCGAACAGCGCGCCGCCATCGGGCGCTGCGGCGATCGCCCCGGCCAGCGCATCGGGACCAGGTTCCAGCCGGTGGCGCGTCTGCTGAACCTGATAGTGCAGCGCGCCCGCCGCGTCGCTGGTGACGTGGCGATCGTCGACCGGCCAGCCCAGCCGCGCCACCAGCTCCGGATCGACCCTCGCCAGCGCTTCGAGGTTGGCGCGCAAGAAGCTCACGGCCTGATTATCGCCTCTGGTGGCGATGGACGAGCAACAGGAAACAATCTCGCTGATCCGCTCGGCAGCCTGACAACGATGTTGGCCCGTGCGACGCTACCAGCGCCATGACTGAAACAAATGGCATCGATCTCAATCAGGTGGCGACGTTCGTGCGGGTGATGGAGGCCGGCAGCTTCACGGCGGCGGCCCGTACCATGGGTTTGCCGAAGTCGTCGGTCAGCCGGCGGATCACCCTGCTGGAGAAGGCGCTGCTCCTCCGCTATCCGAAGGTCCAGATCGAAATGGTGATGACGGCGCGCAATGTGGACCTGGTCAACGAGGGATTCGACCTGGCCCTGCGCGCGAAACGCCTGGACGACTCGTCATTGATGGCCCGCCACCTGGGCCGCAGTGACATGGCACTCTTCGCCTCGCGGACGTACCTGCAACGGGCGGGTGTCCCCCAGCGGGTCGGCGAGCTGGCGCGGCACCGGTTCGTGCTGTTCGGTGACCTGCGGCGGCGGCACGAGCTGCGCCTGACGGGCGCGGCGGGGGAGGAGACCGTGCCGGTCGACGGCCCGCTGGTCCTCGATGAGATGGAGGTCGCGGTGGACGCTGTCGTCGCGGGCGTGGGCATCGGGCTGATTCCCCTGGGGTATCTTCGTTTCCTGGAGCACGGCGGCCGTGGGGCGACGCGCCGGAGCCTGGTGCGCGTCCTGCCCAGGTATCAGATCCCCGGCGCGGAGCTGAATCTGGTGTCGCCGCCCAACGCTTACGAGCCGACGCGCGTGAAGTTGTTTCGCGATTTTCTCACCGAGCGCCTGCGTCCCCTCCTGCGAGCCGACGCGGCGAGCTCCAGCCGAGAACGCCCGCCAGCGTCCACGCGCGCTGGCGCCCGAGCAACCGCGAGCTCGGAGGAGCCGGCTTAGCGGATGGCTTAGCGGAGCGCGCGGCCCCAGCGGGCGAGGATCCAGGCGGTGGCGTTGTCGCGCCGCGAGTACACGGCATAGCCATCGTTGGCGTTGCGCCCCGCCGGCAAGAGCTGCCAGAAAAGGCCCAGCGGCGCCGCGTTCCAGGTGAACAGGTGGCGCAGCCACCCGTCGTAGCTTTCGGCGCGTTCCGGATCGGAGCCGACGAAGCCGCACTCGCCCAGGTAGCCAACCTTGCCGGTCACCGCCGCCAGCGCCTGGTGGCGTTCGATCCAGATCTCCGTGTCGCGCGCCGTCGGCAGACCATAGCTGCGCGGATAGTAGTGATAGCTCAACATGTCCAGCGCCTCGACCGCCGCCAGCTTCGAATAGCTGGCCCCTTCGTCGCCGCGGACGGGGTAGACGTTCGACAGCCCGACGTAGGGCGCCGGGTCGTCGTCGAAACCGTCGCCGCCGTCGCCGACCAGCTGCTGCGGGGCGATGTCCTTCAGGAACGACGCCAGCTCGGCGACGGCGTCGGGCAGCCGGCTGGTGCCGCGGCAACTCTGGCAGCGCAGCTCGTTGCCGATCTCCCAGGCCATGATGGCCGGCTCGTCCTTGTACGCGACGCCGGTGAAGGTGTTCTTGCGATTCACCAGCATGAACGCGTAGTCCTTCCACCACTGCTTCATCTGCGGCGTGGTGAAGAAGTCGTCGTGCGTGTACGGTGTCCCGAACTTCTGCGTGGCCCAGGCGGCATACGCCGGCAGGCCGCCGTACTCGCCCCAGTTGTTGACCAGGGGGATGATCAACCGGATGCCGCGCTTCTTCGCCTCCCAGACCGCCTGGTCCAGACCGCGCAGCCCCTCCTCGCGGAAGCCGTCGGCCGGGTTGTGGCGGATCGACGACGAGTCCGTCGGCGCGTCGTTGAAGCCCCAGATGCGCGCCA
Organism: Polyangia bacterium; assembly: GCA_035544495.1. GTDB lineage: Bacteria > Myxococcota_A > Polyangia > Fen-1088 > Fen-1088 > DATKEU01. The sequence goes on from DATKEU010000035.1 coordinate 6,865, forward strand.
CCGGCAATGACAGGCACACGAGATCGTCCAGCACCTCGCGCACGACCCGCAGCGCCGACGGATCGTCGCCCTGCTGCGCGTACGAGAGAAGCTGCTGCAGGTAGTAAAGGTTCGTGCCGGTGGCGCGGAAGGGCGACGTGCGATCGAGCAGCAGCGCGCTGTCCTCGCGCCCGACGAAGCCGGAGATGGGCGGCAGCGGCGGACAGCCCGTGTCTTCCAGCTCGCCCGTGTGCGCCCGCCGGATCGTCGCCGGCGGCGCTGCCGTCGGTTCGGCGGCGCGGCGGTGGCATCCGGCGCCGGCGACGCCGGCAACCGCCACCCAGAAACCGATCACGGGCAGCCGCAGAGCGCGATCCTTCAGAGCAAACTTCCCCTCAGGATGAGCGCCGCCACCGTGAAGTA
>DATKEU010000036.1:0-20224 GCA_035544495.1 Polyangia bacterium
CCGATCGTCGCCAGCAACCTGCGCTGCGATCCGCCCGCGCGCGCGGCCTGCGCCCGGCTGCGCTCCGACGTGATCGTCGATCGCGGCGCGGAGCGGATCGGCATCCTGGCGACGATCTCGCCCGACGTGCTGCCGGAGATCGCGCCGGCCCGGCGCGCCGGGCTGATCATCGACGATCCGATCGCCGCCGCGCGCGCGGGCGTGCGCCGGCTGCGCGCCCGCGGGGCCACGCGCGTGCTGCTGATGACACAGGGCCCGCGGGGTGATCGCGCGCTGGCCACCGTGGACGCGTTCGCGCGCGCGCTGGGATCCGTGGCCGCCGATCGGCCCGATCTCATCCTGGGCGGCGGGCTGGCCGAGCCGGAGAGCGGCCGCGCGCTGCGCCTGCTGGCGCGCGACGGCGCGCCGCCCGTCGTCGGCGCTGGTTCGAGTTCCGGCGCTGCCGCTGCCGCTGGCGCCGACGCTGGGGGTATCGCCGAGCTCACGCGCGTCGTGCTGCCGGCGAGCGGGCCCGTCGTCGACGCGCGGCCCGCGGACAGCCACCCGCCCGACGCCGACGTGGCGCGCACGCTGGCGGCCCTTGGCGCCTCGTACTGCGCGCGCTACGGCGCCCCGATCCTCGCCCGCCCGCCCGACGCCGTCCTCGACCGCGCCGCCTTCACGCGGGTCGTCCTCGAGGTCATGCGCCGCCGCGCCGGTGCCGAGATCGCCGTCATCAACCGCGGCGCCATCCGCGATGTCCCCTTTCCGTTGCGTGGCGCGATCACGGCCGGCGACCTCGAGGAGGCTCTCCCCTACCCCGCCGTCATCGGCGCCGCCAACGTTGCGGGCGCCACGGTCGAGAGCGCCCTCGGCCCGGCGGCGACCGATCCCCGGACGGCGCTGGCCGGCCCGGCGCGCGGGCCCGGCGGGCTGGAGATCAACGGGCGCCCGCTGGACAAGGCGCGCGCCTATCGGGTCGCCACCATCGCCTTCGTCGCCGAGGGCGGCGATGGTCTGTTTCCGCGCGGCACGCTGGCCTTCGCGCCGCTGCCCGACGCGCCCGATCTGCGCGCGGCCGTCGCCTCCTTCCTGCGCGACGAGGCCGCCCCCGGCTTCGACGTCGAGCGCGCCTTCAGACCGCCCGCCGCCGAGCGCCTGCTGCTGGTCAGCCTGGCCGACCTGGGGTTGGATCTCGCCGACACGTCGATCGACAACGGCGCCGGCTACGGCGACACGCAGCTGGCGCGCACGCAGCAGACGTCGCTGCAGGGTCAGCTCACCGCGATCTTGCAGCTGCGCTTGCCGCGCCATCAAGACGACACACGCCTGGACATGAAGTACGGCTGGTCGCGCACGCGGGTCCCCGGCGCCGCGGCGGTCGCTGGCGAGAACGCGGACATCATCACCTTCGCCAGCCTCTACAGCTATCGCGGGCTGCGCGAGCTCGGCGCTCCGCGGGCCCTGGCGCCGGATCCGTACGTGCGCATGTGGGTCGAATCCGAATTCACCCGCCCGGCCGTCACGCCGACGCAGCCGCGCGCCTACCATCATCTGCTCGCTCAGCCGACCGCCGGCGCGGTGGTGACGCCGCTGCCGCCGCTGAAGCTGCGCGCCGGCGCCGGCGCCCGCCGCGAGCTGCTGGCGACCGGTGACGCCGCCCGCTGGCAGCCGGTCGTCGAAGCTGGCGCCACCCTCGATCCGACCGCCATCGCCACGGTCGGCGCGCTGGCGATCAAGCTGGAGGCGACGATCGATTACCTCTTCGTCGATCCCGCCGACCAGCGGGCCCACGAGCTGCGCGCCGCCGGCAAGCTCTCCATCCCGCTGGTCCCGCTGCTCTTCCTCACCGCGGGCATCAACGTCTACGGCGTCGAGCGCCAGCGCGAGGGATTCGCCGCCGCCGTCGACTCGACGATCGGCCTGCGCCTGCACCTCGATGCCGCGTACCAGCGCCTGTGAAAAGAGGCGCGCGGACCTGCTCGCCCGCGCGTCACGACGTGGTTTCGAGGCCAATGCCCGCCAAGCGCTGGCGCAGCTCCTGGTCGCTGATCGGCTTGACCAGGTACTCGTCGGCGCCCGCCGCCTTGGCCGCTTCCATGCGCGCCGGATCGCCCTCCGTGGTCAGCATGACCAGACGCAGGCGATCGAAGCGGCGCTCGGACCGCACGGCGCGGATGAAGGTCAGGCCGTCCATCGTCGGCATGCTCCAGTCGATGAAGGCGGCGTCGACCGCGGCCCCCTCACGCAGGCGCTTCAACCCTTCGTCGCCGTTGGTCGCCTCGACCAGCTCGAGAACGCCCAGACGCCGCAGCGACCGGCCGATCACCAGCCGCATTGCCGTGGAATCGTCGACGATCATCGCCCGGACCAGGGTTCGTTTGCTTTCGTGCGTGATGGGCGCGATCGCCGGCCCCAGGCCGACCACGGTGACCCGCCCGCCCGGATAGCCCGCGATCGTCACCTCGAAAGCAGCGGCCAGAGGCGGCGAGACCAGCGCCGCCACCACCAGCGGCGGCACCGAGCCCGGGTAAGACCGGACGTCGCGAATGATCAGCAGGCCCCCGCAGACGCCGCGAACCACGGAGGTCAGCACGTTGGCCACCTCGCGCAGGCTGTCGAGGAGAGCCTGGGGCAGCGTCCCCACGCGCGTCACCTCGTCGATGACTTCGGGAGGAACCGACGTCAGCGCGCCCGCGATACCGGCCGACGCGTGGCGGTCGAAATGCAGCAAGGCCCCCGCCACGCCGTCATCGCCGGCAAACACGGCCACCTCGCCGCGCCCGAGCGGCGCCTGCGCCTCCACCTGCTTCGCCCGCACCGGCCGACCCAGCAGCGTCTCCAGCAGACCGGCCAGCTCGGCCCCCGACACCGACGTCGCCCCCGTCGAGGACCGGCGGCGCCGCGCCTCCGGGTCGCGCGACAGATCGTCCAGCAGCTCGTTCATCGACGGGTAGCGCTCGGCCGGATCGACCGCCAGCCCTCGCCGCAGCGCCTGCCAGATGACGATGGGCAACGGGTTGCGTTCCGGAGGCGGGATGACCTGGCCGCCGAGCACGTTGGTGGCCAGCGCGGCCACCGTCGTGCCGGCGAACGGACGCTGGCCGAACAGCGCCTCGTAAAGGGCGATGCAGAAGCTGAATTGATCGCTGCGCGCGTCGGTGAGCGATCCGGAGAACTGCTCCGGCGACATGTACGCCGGCGTTCCCAGCATCACGCCTGTCTCCGTCAGCTTGGCGTGGGTGGCCGCCGACCCGCGCGCCGCGGGAGAGCCCGCCGTCACCCGGGTGGACGCGGCGTCCGGCTCCAGCCGCGGCTCCTCATCGTCGCGCGGGACCGGCGCACCGTCCGCCGCGGCCGCCTCCGGACCGACGTCGACGTAACGAACCAGCCCAAAGTCCGTCACGCGCACCTGCCCGTCGACGCGCACCATGACGTTCTCTGGCTTGAAATCGCGGTGAACCAGGCCCGCGTCGTGCGCGTGCTGCAAACCGCGCCCGGCGGCGACGAAGACCTTCAGGATGTCGCGCCAGCTGCGCTTCTGCACTTGCAGCCAGAAGTTCAGCGTCGTCCCCTCGATGAACTCCATGGCGACGAAGACGCGGTCGCCGAAGGTGCCGACGTCGTGGACGATCACCACGTTGGGGTGCGACAGCTGGGCGATGGCCTGCGCCTCGCGCAAAAGCCGGGTCCGGCCCTCGTCGGCGCTGGCGCCGCCGGAGCTTCCGGCGCGCAGCAGCTTGATGGCCAGCCGTCGACCCAGCGTGGGATCGTGCGCGGCGTAGACCTCGCCCATCCCGCCACGGGCGATGAAGCCCAGGACGACGTAACGGCCAATCAGGGCGCCGCTGGGGATCTGGGCTTCGGGCTTGAGGCGCTCCTGCTTCGTCACCGGTTCCTTCCTCGTCGGCTCGGTATCTGCGCTTGAATAGGTAACACGGCGCAAAGAGCCGCCGCTCAGGAGTTCCGGGCGGGCACGAAGATGTTGTACGGCGCCGCGATGCCACCGACGTCGTAGATCCTCATCGACGCGGCGAAGCCCTTGGGGACGATCTCCGTCTCACCGTCGATGCGAACGCCAGCGCCGGCCTGCTCGATGGTCGAGGCGGCCGCCAGGATCTGACCGCCCACGGTGTGCGATTCGATGCGCGAAGCCAGATTCACGTGCCGGCCCACGACGCCGTACTTGGCCCGCCGGTCCGAGCCGATGTTACCGACCACCGCCTCCCCCGTGTTGAGGCCGATCCCCATCTCGACCGCCGGCAATCCCAGCGCGGCGCTGCGCGCGTTGACCGCCCGCATGGCCTGCTGCATCTCGACCGCGCAGGCCACCGCCCGGCGCGCGTCGTCGTCGCGACGGACGGGCGCGCCGAACATGGCCAGGATGCCGTCGCCGATGAACTCGTTGATGGTGCCGCCGTGGCGGGCGATGACGTCGGTCATGGCGCCGAGATAGTTGTTCAGGATCGTCACCACCTGCGACGGCTCGATGGTCTCGCACAGCGGGGTGAAGCCGCGCAGGTCGGCCATCAGGATCGTGATAACGCGCAGCTCGCCCCCAAGCTGCAATCCGCCCGGGCTCTCAAGGAGGCTTTCGACGATCTCGTCGGAGAGATAGCGGCCGAAGATCTGACGGATGAATCGGTTCCGGATCTCCAGCTGCTGGTGGCTGGCCGTCACGGCCGCCCAGGCCTCGCGACTGTCGAGCAGGTGCATGAACCCGTCCGACAGATAGCGAATGCGGGCGATCAGCTCCAGCCGGTCGGGCAATTTGACGACGTAGTCGTTGGCGCCGGAACGAAACGCCTCCGCCTTGATGGCCGGCTCGTCGCGCGTCGAGAGCACCAGAATCGGCACGTCGCGTGTCGGCGGATAGGCGCGGAAATACCGCACCAGCGTCATGCCGTCGACGGCGGGCATGACCAGGTCTTGCAAGATCACCGTCGGCCGGACCTCGGCCGCCATGGCCAAGGCGCGCGTCGGGTCGACGCAGTGGTGCAGCGGGATGCCGGGGTCGGGGGCCAGCATCAGGCGAATCGCCTCGGCGATCACCGGCTGGTCGTCGACCAGCAGCACCGTGGTCGCCCGCGGGCGGGCGTCGCCGCCGGGCGCGCGCGCGGCGGATGGCGCCATCGTCGCGGAGGACGGCCGATCGGCGTCGCCCGTGGCGGCGGCGGCCGGAGCGATCGGCAGGCCGAGCGCGGTCGCGATCGCTGACAGGGCCGCATCGATGGCTCCCGCGTGCGCGGTCGACCAATCGGTCGGGTCGGCAGCGCCGGCCAGGCGCGGCAAGAGGGCGGCGGCGGCGAGCAGCGCCTGCGCCGCCGGACCGTTCACGCCGATCTCGCCGCGCGCGGCGGCTCCGGACGTGTCTTCGATCGCCCCGGCCAGACGCGCCGCACGCGCCAGGTTCAGGATGCGCGCCGCCCCCGCGATGACGCGCGCATCGGCGGCAACGGCCGCCAACCGGGACGACGGCGCCGCATCTCTGTCGAGCGCCGCCAGGTTCGCCTCGATGCGACCCCCACACGCGTTGACATCCGCGCGAAACAAGTCCAGCAACGATGCGTCGGTCACGTCGGCAGGTGCGGGCAGTATATCCGGCAATGATAGAATGTCGCATGGCCAAGGCGCCGGCAGGTCCCCCGAGGAACGCGGCTCCGGAAGAGTCGCCGGGCGACGCCCCCACCCGGAAGACCGCCGCCATCCGGGTCGAGGAGGAGATCGGCCCCATCTCGCCGCCGGAGTTTCCGACGCTGTCGCGGGTGGCCGATCGCCTCGACACCGAAGCCGAGATCGGGCAGAGCGGCGCCGTCCGGGTCTACCGGATCTTCGATCGAACGTTGCACCGTCCGAGCGCGATGAAAGTGCTCTCTCCCGAAGCGGCAAAGAACGCCGCGCTGGCCCGACAGTTCGTCAAGGAAGCGCAAATCACCGGGCAGCTGGATCACCCCAACGTGCTCCCGGTTCACTCGCTGGGCGTGCTGGCGACGGGCGCTCTCTGCTTCACCATGAAGCTGGTCAGGGGCGAAACGCTGACGCAGAAGCTGGAGCCGCGGCGACACCAGCCGCGCCGCCCCGACTGGATCGCCGAGTACATCGATATCTTCGCCAAGGTCTGCGACGCCGTCGCCTTCGCCCATCACCACGGCGTCATTCACTGCGACCTCAAGCCCGACAACGTGATGGTGGGCGACTATGGACAGGTCTACCTCATCGACTGGGGCTCGGCGCGGCGCCTGGCTGGCAGCGACGTGCACGTGCCGAGCACGGACCAGCCGGCGATGGCCGGCGAGGAGCCGCAAAGCGGCACGCCCAGCTTCATGTCGCCGGAGCAGGCGCGCGGCGAGATCGCCGGCCTGGACGTGCGCAGCGACGTCTTCTCGCTGGGGGCGGTCCTCTACTTCATTCTCTCCGGACGGTCGCCCTACGACGCGGTGGACGAGGCCGGCAAGCTGGCATCGATCCGCGGCGGCGCGGTGACGCCGCTCGACGACGTGCCGACCAGCTTGGGCCTCTCCGCCCGTCTGCGCGCGGTGACCATGCGCGCGCTGTCCGCCAATCCCGCCGCCCGCCATCAGACGGCGACCGACCTCAAGAACGAGGTTCTGTGCTGCCTGCGCGGCGCGCCCGATCTCCCCTGGCAGACGTACAAGGCCGGCGAGCACGTCGTGCGCGAAGGCGAGATCGGCGGCGCCGCCTACGTGGTGCGCAAGGGGACCTGCCAGGCGTACAAGACCGTGGAGGGGCAGAAGCAGGTGGTGCGCACCATGCGGCCGGACGACGTCTTCGGCGAGCTCGGCATCCTGGCGTCGAAGCCGCGCAGCGCCAGCGTGGTCGCGCTCGAGGAGCTGACGGTGGAGGTGGTCGAGGCGGACAAGCTGCGCGACGGCCTCGGGATGCACACCTGGCTGGGGCCGTTCGTCTCGGCGCTGGTCGACCGCTTCCGCGAGGCCGACGATCAGCTGTCGCGCCTGCAGGAGCGCGCGCGCCCGCGCGACGGCTGACGGGCCTACGACGCGGCGGCCGCCGACGCCTTGATGGCCGGAGGCAACAGGCGATCGATGGTCAGAAGGGCGATCAGCTGGCCTTCGTGCGCGACCACGTGCGAGATCGGCAGGCGGGAGGCTTCGCGGACCGGCTCGAGGCGCTCGGGGAGGATGTCGATGATGCTGAGGACCTGGTCGACCAGGATGCCGGTCATCGATCCCTCCAGCAGCGTGAGGATGCAGGGCGGGCGTTCCGTCACGTCGAACGGGCGCAGCGCCTTGCCCTGCTGGCGGCGCAGATCGATGACCGGGATGATGGCGTCGCCCACGTCGGCCATGCCGTCGAAGTATTCGATGTCGCTGGGCAGCGCCGTCAGCATCACCGAGGCCTGGATGCGCTCGATGCGATCCAGCGTCATGGCGTAAAGCTCGCGGCCCACGCGCAGCGACAGCAGCTGCTGGAACTGGCCGCGCTCGTCGGTTCCGGAGGCCTCCGCCGCGGCGGCCGGCTGTCGCGGGATGGCGTCGCGCAGGGCGGCCGCCACCTGCCCGAGCAGCAGCTTGGGATCGATGAGGCCGACGATCGCGTCCTCGTGGTGCACGAAGTACCCGCTGATGCCGGCCATCGGCTGCGGCATCGGGTTGATGATGCTGGGCGAGACGCGCTCCATGCCGATGGCGCGGTCGACGAACAGCGCCACCGGAAAGCCGGCCTCGAGCTCGACGATCAGGCAGACCTCCGGCACCTGTCCCTCCACCGTCGGGCGGCCAAGCAGCATCGCCGTCGACGCGGCGAGGACGGGCGTGCCGCGCACGTCGATGAGGCCCAGGATCCAGGGCGGCGCGCCGGGCATCGCGCGGATGCCGTCGGGGACGTTCAGCTCGACGATCGATCGGTTGGGGATGGCATAGCGCTCGCCGGCGATCTCCAGCAGCAAGAGCGGCAGCCACTCCGGCTCCGCGCGCTTTGGCGGCTCGGGCTGCGCCTCGGGCAGCAGCACGGCTCCCTCGGGCCCCGACAGATCCAGCGCCTCGCTGGTGGACAGCAGATCGAGATCCAGCACGTAGTGCCGGCTCCCCTGGTGCTCGATCTCGCCGGCGTACATGGGGCCGGCGGCGCGCGCCTGCTGCGCGGTGCCGGCCAGCCTGTCGCCGTCGACCTGGATCATGCCGGTCACCTGCGCGACCCGCAGGGCCAGCGACCCGCCGCGATCCGAGACCACGACCAGGATGCCGCCCGCCGACACCGGCAGCGACGGCGCCGACAGCAGCGACGCCACGTCGACCTGAGGCATCACCTGCCCGAACACCTCGACCAGGCCTTCGAACGAGGGGGCGCTGTAGGGCAGCGGCGTCACCACCGCCGCCTCCGACACGCCGATCACACGCTCCAGCGGCACGGCGACGCGCGCGCGTGGACGAGGCGCGGGCTCGGCCCGAGCGGCGTCCGTCGCGGGAGAGTCCGGCAGCCCTTCGGCGTTGAGGTTGCAACAGAGCAGGTTCCGCTGGGCCACGGCGTCCCCTATCCCACCGCGCCGTCCAGCGCCCAGACGCCGCGCCAGCCACCCGCCGGGGCGCGCAGCAGCGCCTGGCAGCGCGCCCGCAAGCGCGCCGCCGCGCCGTCGCCGGGGCGGCGCTGCAGCGCCTCGTCGAACGCCTTGCCCGCCTTGGCGAACTGTCCGGCCTCGTAGAGCTCCATGCCCCGAGCGTAGGCCGCCAGCGCGCCAGCGTCGAATTTTGATGCTGGCGGCAAGAGCTCGTAGAGCGTGATGGGCTCGCCGCCGGCCTCTACCTGCACGACGTCCAGGCGGCGCACGGCGACGGTGCCGGGCAGCGCGCCCAGCGTGCGGCCGTCGATCACCAGGTCGGCGCCGTAACCCTCCCGCAGGCGGCCGAGCCGTGACGCCGCCTCGCTGGCGCCCCCCAGCGTGCGATAGCGCCGGCCCCGGGCCGGCCCCAGTTCGCCCGCCACCACCAGTCCCGTGACGATGGTGATCCCGAGGTCGAACTCGGGCTCGGGCTCGGGCGCGCCCGCCGGGCGGCGGCGCTCGGCGCGGCGCGCCTCCAGCGCGGCGCGCAGCTCGCTGGCGGCGGCCACCGCGCGCGCGGCGTGATCGGCGCGCTGCTCGGGAACGCCGAACGCGGCCAGCGTCGATCCACCCAGGTGGGTGTCGATGACGCCGTCGTGCTTCTTGATCACCTTCTCGATCAGCGCCAGGTTCTCGTTGCAGAGCTCCAGCAGCGCCGCGGCCTCCACGCGCTCGCACAGCGCGCCCAGCCCCTTGACGTCGGCCGACAGCATGCTGGCCGTCGCCGACGCGCCGCCGGCCGGCAGCTCGACGGCGGGAACGGCCAGCGGCGGGAGATCCAGGGCCCGGCGCAGCGCCTGGCGAATGAGAGCGCCGCGCGTGTTGCCGAGGTCGCGGCTGACGGCGCCCGTCGGCTTGTCGATGACGTCGACGGCGCCCAGGCGCAGCGCCTCGGCGCGCAGCCGTGGCCCCTCGTGCCCGAGGTGCGACAGCACCACGATCTTGACCGGGCTGCGCAAGCGCAGGCGGCGCATGGTGTCCAGGCCCGAGAGCTCCGGCATCTCGAGGTCGAGGAGCACGCAGTCCGGCTTGTGCTGCCGCACCTTCTGCAGGGCGATCTTGCCGTTCTCCGCCACGTCGACCACGCGCAGGTCGGGATCGGCCGACACGATCTCGCCGATCAGCCGGCGCATCAGGCTGCTGTCGTCGACGACCAGCACGCTCCTCGGGGCGCGGGCGGTCACCGCAGCTGCTCCCCGACGGCGACGGCGAAATGGGCGCCGTCCCACCAGGACGCCAGCAGCGAGCGGGCGAAGCGCCGCCGCTCCCCCGGCAGGCCGAGCGGCAAGCGGACGTCGGGCTTGACCCGCAGGCGCAGGCGGCCGCTCGGGTGGTTCATCACCTGGTCGCACAGGGGCCGCAACCGGCGCGGCAGGATCCGGACGTCGATCAGATCGTCGTCGTAACAGTTCACGATCTCCTCGACGGTGTCGACCAGCAGGGTCTGGCGGCGCGCGCCGTCGGTCGACCGCCAGCGCAGGAAAACGCCGTTCTCGGGCGGCGCCGACACCGGCACGCCCAGCAGGAGGCGCAGGTCCAGCACAGGTTCGCCGGCGGCGCCGCGATCGCGGTGCATCCACTCGCAGAAGCGGGTCTGGCTGCGCACCGGCTCGATGAAGGCGATGTTCTCGGCTGGAAACAGGATCAGCCACTCGCCGCAGGAGGCGCCCACGTGCTCGCGCATCAGAACAACCTTTCCGCCACCCGTACCGCGTGCGAGCGCAGCCCGAACACGGCGAAGCGCCGCGCCAGATCGAACAGCCCCTCCGGATCGACGACGACGACGATCTTGTCGGTCCCGATCGTCGAGATGCCGCCGATGCCGGGGAGCTTGGCGATGCGCGGGTGCATCTCCTGGATCAGCAGATCGGTGCGGCGGCGGATGCGGTGCACCTCGAACCCGACCCGCCGGCCCTCCAGCTCGCAGACGATGATCGCCAGGTCGTTGCTCTTCTTCTCGGCCGGCGGCGGCGCCGGCAGCTTCAACAGCTCGACCAGGCTGAACAGCGGCAGGAAGCGATCGTGGACCAGGATCGACCGCTGGCCGTTGACCGACTGCACGTCGGCGGCCGGGGCGACCACGCACTCCGTCACCATGCGATCCGGGAAGGCCACCGTCTGCATGCCGGTCTCGGCCAGCAGCATCGACTGGATGGCCTTCGACAGCGGGATGTCGATGCGGAAGGTGGTGCCGCGGCCGCGGTGGGTGACGATGTCGATCACCCCGCCCAGCTTGGTGACGTTCACCAGGGCGACGTCCATGCCGACCCCGCGCCCGGAGGTGTCGGTGACCCGATCCGCCGTCGAGAAGCCGGGCGAGAAGATGAAGTGCGCGATCTGCTCCTCGCTCAGCGTCGGCGCCACAGCCGCGTCGACCAGGTTGCGGGCGACGGCCTTCTCCAGCACGCGGTCGAGATCGATGCCGCGGCCGTCGTCGCCCACCTCGATGATGATGTGGTTTCCGCGCTGCTCGGCGTGCAGCACCAGCGTGGCCAGGCGCGGCTTGCCGGCCTTCTCGCGCGCGTCGGGCGGCTCGATGCCGTGGTCGACGCAGTTGCGCAGCATGTGCATCAGCGGATCGGCCAGCAGCTCCAGCATGCCGTTGTCGACGCGGATGCCGTTCGACCGGGCGTCCAGGCGCGCCTCCTTGCCCTGCCGGTGGGCGAGATCGCGCACCATGCGCGGATAGCGGCCGAACAGCGTGTCCATGGGGATGACCCGCAGGCCGAGCGTCATCTCGTGGATCAGGCTGATCAGGCGGTGCGTCTCCGCCTCCAGCGTGGCGTAGTCGTTCTGCTGGCGGACGAGGCGCTCGATCTTGGGCAGAAGCTGCGGCGCCTGCAGCACGCTGTAGTCGGACAGCTCGGTCAGCGAATCCTGCACCTCGGTGTCGAAGACCAGGGCGTTGAAGCGCGTGGTCACGCTGAAGAACTGGCCGATGCGCCCGAACATCGAATCGAGCAACGCCACCGGCACGCGCACCTGGGTCTCGCTGCTGCCCATGGTGTCGGCCGCCGGACGCACCTTGGCGCGAAAGTGGGCGTCGCCCGCCTGCTGATCGAGCTTCTTGATCGTCGCCGCCACCTTGGCACCCGCAAGCTCGCCGACGCGCGCGCGCAGCTCCGCCTCCGGCGATGTCGTGGCGACGAGGACGTACAGCGCCGGCTCGCTGGCGCCGTCGCTGGCGCCGTCGGCCGGGGAGGTGGCCTCGGCGAGCAACGGCTGCAGCTGCAACAGCGCCGGCGCCAGCGCCGCGAGATCGCCGCCGGCCGCGCTCGGGACGAGGGCCACCTCGAACAGCTGGTACGACGGATCGACGGCCACCTTCTGCAGGCGCGCCGACAGCGCCGCCGGCAGGGCCCGGAAGCGATCGAGATCCAGGCGGCGCGTGTCCAGCGACATCAACACCGGCTGCGGCAGCTTGAGCGGCTGCTCCAGCAGATCACGGACCTTGTCGGCCGCCAGCGCCGCCACGTCGGCGCCGGCCGGGGTCAACTCCGTGCGCAGCGCCGGTAACAGCGCCTCCAGCGCCGCTCGCCGCGTCTCCGCCGGCAGCGACGGGCTCACGATCTGCGGCAAGAGGCCGACGAACGGGCTCTGAGGGGAGAGCGCGCGCAGCAGCCAGCCGACGTCGCTCCAGCGCCGCTGGTCGGCTGCATCCAGCAGCGCCGGGGCCAGCCAGGGGCGCGCCAGGCGAACGGCTTCGGCCACGCCGCACTCGCGCTCGAGCAGCTGCGCCAGGCGGTCGACCAGGCACAGGCAGCGCGCGAAGTCCGCCGGTCGGCTGCGATTCTCCAGCGCGCGCACCACCCGCTCCAGCGCTCGCAGGCCCACCCGCCCGAGCGCGAACTCCAGCGTGGCGATGTCCTCGCGGGCCTGGGCGGCGGCGGCGCCGGACGCGGCGACGCCAGCGGCGCGGACGATCGACGGCAGCAGCTCCTCGAACAGCTCGGCCAGCGCGAACAGCGTCTCCTGATCGAAGTAGAGATCGCCCCCCGGCGGCGCGCCGCCCTCGTCCTCGCCGGCGTCGGCCGGCCCCGCGGCCGCCTCGGCGTCGGCGGCGGCGCTCGGCTCGCCGCGGCCGGCGCGCTCGGCCTCGGCCAGCGCGCGCAAGAGCGCCTCGTCGGGGGCGAAGGCGCCGCCCTCGACGATGCGGGCCCGCGCGCCCTTGAACGCGTCGACGGCTCGCAAGAGCAGCTCCTGTCGCGGCCGATCCAGCGTGGCGCGCCGATCGCGGACCGCGACCAGCAACGATTCGGAGGCATGGGCAAGCCTCTCGAGCCCCGGCTGCGCCAGCACGCGCGCCAGCCCCTTGACCGAATGCATGCCGCGCAGCAGGAGCTGGTAGTCCTGCTCATAGACGGGATCGGTCGCGGCCCGTACCAGAATCTGCTCGCAGGCCGCCACGTGCTCCTGCATCTCGACGGAGAACGCCTCCAGGAGCACGCGATCGATCGCGTGATCGACGTCAGCCACGGCCACCCCCGCTGGCGCCGTCCCCGTCGAAGTCGGCCGGCTCGTGGGCCGTGAACGCCGCCTGCAGCGCCGCCACGAACGGCGGACCATCGTCGCTGGCGATGCTGAGGCTGCTTCCGCCCTGCGGCTTCTGCACGAAGCGCGCGGGGATCGACTGCAGCAGCGCCCCCAGCCCCGGCGACCCAGGCCCAAGATACGCCGACACCAGAACCACCGGCCCGTCGCTGACCAGCATCACCTTGGTCGCCAGCGTCCTGAGCGCGCCCGCCTCCTGGCGATCAGCGTCCAGCAGCAGCACGTCGTGCTCGCCCTGGCGGGCCGCCGCCAGCAGCTCGGAGGGCGTCACCACGGTCACCGCGCACGGGCGCGCCGCCGCCTCCAGCGCGCGCTGGCACAGCGCCGCGAAGACCGGATCCGCCGTCGCCAGCAGAACGCGCGTCGGCCCCGCGCCTGCGCCTCTGTCCATCACGCCAGGCAACGCGATCCCCCGGCCGGCGCCGCCCGCCGCGCGAGATCGCTCCACGCGTTCAGCGCCGCCGCGATGGCCTCCGGCGACTTCACCCAGCGCGCGGCGCCGTTGTCGATCACCGCCTGCGGCATGCCGCCCACCGCGCAGGTGTCGGGGCGCTGGGCGATCACGGGCAGCCCCTTCCTGGCCATGGCCAGCGCGCCCGCTGCGCCGTCCTGGCCCATCCCGGTCAGGATCACCGCGCCCAGCGCCACGCCGGCCTCGACGGCGCTGGCCAGCACCTCGTCGACGTTGGGGTGGAACGGATTGCCCTCCAGCGTGGCGTGGCGGAGGTGCAGCGCCCCCGCGCGCCGCACCAGCCGCAGATCGCCGCCGCCGCGAAGCACGCCGATCACGCCGGCCGGCGGCACGGGGCCGGCGGTCACCTCGCGCACGGCCAGGCCCGTGTGCTCGCCGAGGCGCGCCGCGAACCCGGGCGTCTCGCTGGCCGGCATGTGCTGCACGACGAGCAGAGGGATGGCGGGCTCCGCGACGTCCTCGAACAGGCGCAGGAGCAGCGTCGGCCCACCGGTCGAGACGCCGATGACGATCAGCTCCAGCGGCGCCTCGGTCGGCTCCGCCCGCTCGGCCGGCATCGCCGCGCGAGCCTCCGCGACCTGCAGCTCACCGCTTTTGCCGAAGCGCAGGCGCCGGGCGCTGCCCACCGCCGCCAGCAGCTCGGCTTCGATCGTTTCCAGGTCCAGCTCGCCGCTGCGGCGCCCGCGCACCACCACCACTGCCGGCGCTGCCGCGACGTCGGCGGGGACACCACGCCCGCGCGCATCGACGACGATCGATGGCACGGCGCGGGAGGTGAGGGCATCGCGCAGGGCGCCGCCGTCTTGCTCATCGACCAGGAGCTCGACGTCGATGATGGCCAGGCCCTCCGGCGCCCGCAGCACCGCCAGCGCGTCCGCGGCGGTCCGGTGATCGATCGACGGCTCGACGTGCGGCGAGCCGGCCAGCGTCCGCCGGAGCACCAGCGCCAGGAAGCCCGACGTCGTGCAGATCGAGACCCGCAGCTTCATCGCGACGCCCCCGCGGCCCCATTGCTTGCGCCCTTGACCCAGAACACCGCCTGGTCGGCGCACACCATCCGCAGGCCGGCGGCGTCCGAAGCCGTCTCCGCCGGCCCCATCAGCAGCGCGCCCCCGGGCCGCAACGCTTCCTCCAGCGACGCCAGCGCCGCGCGCGACTGCGCGTCGTCGAAGTAAATGAAGGTGTTGCGGCACAGGATCAGATCCACGTCGCGCAGCGCCGGTGGATCGACGACCAGGTTGTGCTGGGCGAACCGGGTCAGCCGGCGCAGCTCGGCGTCCGCCGACCACTGGGTGTCGGCCGCGCTGAGGACGTCGGCGAAGTGGTGGCGCGCGAACTCCGGAACGTCGCGAAAGCTGTTCAGCCCAGCCACCAGCGCGTACGTCCCGGCGCGCGCCCGCTGCAGCGTCGGCGCGCTGAGATCGGTCCCGAGGATGGTGGCGTTCCAGACCCCCAGGCTGGGCACGCCGCTGGCGGCGATCGCCGCCTGCAGCAGCAGCGCGAGGGTATAGACCTCCTCCCCCGTCGAGCACCCCGCGCACCAGATGCGCACGTCGCGGCGCCCGCTGTCCAGGCGCTCGCGCAAGAGGCGCGGCAGCAGCACGTCGGCGCACAAGCGCAGCTGATCGGGGTGGCGAAAGAAGTACGTCTCGTGCACCAGCATCGACTCCGCGAACCGCTGCCAGCCGTCGGCCTCCGGCGGCGAAGCGATGAGGTCGCGGCAGAAACTGGCGCGGCCCTCCGCTGGCATGGCGCGCAGAAGCGCCGCGATCTTCGGCGCCGACAGCGCGGGCTTCAGCCCGATGCGATCACGCGTGACGGCCGCCAGGTGGCGCGCCTCCGCCAGCTCCGCGCCGTCATCGGCGGACATCGCCATCGACATCGCCCGCGCTCCGTCTAGTCCGTCTTGAAGGCCGAGAGCCGCTGCCGCGTCTCGTTCGACAGCTTCGACAGCTGGACCATCGTCGTCGTGATCTCCTCGGCCGCCGTCGAGTTCGACAGCGCGATGGTCTTGAGGTGGCCGACGCTCCCCTCGATCTGCGTGATGGTGGCCTGCTGCTCGTCCATCGCCACCGCGATGGTGCGCACCCTCTCCGTGGTGTCCTGCGTCCCCTGGGCGATCGACTTCATCGACTGGCTGACGGTGCTTGTCGCGACCTTGCCCTGCTGGGCGTCGCTCGACGCCTGCTCGACGATGTCGGTGATCTGCTTGGCGTTCTGGGCCGAGCTCTCGGCCAGCTTGCCGACCTCCTGCGCGACCACCACGAACCCCTTGCCGTGCTCCCCGGCGCGCGCCGCCTCGATGGCGGCGTTCAGCGACAGGATGTGCGTGCGGTTGGCGATCTGGGCGATGACCTGGGTGATCTGGTTGATCTTGCGGCTGTTCTGCGAGATGGCCTCGACGATCGGCTCCAGCTTGGACACCGCCAGCTGCCCCTGCTCGACGGCGCGCGCGGCCGCCTCGGCCTTCTCGCGCGCGCTGGAGGCGTTGCTGGTCACCAGCTTGATCGCCTTCGATGATTCGCCGAGCGCGGTCGAGACCTGCGACAGCTGGGTGGTCTGCAGCCGCGCGCCGTCGGAGATCTGACCGACCGCGGTGCTGGCCTCGTCGACGGAGATCGCGGTCTGCGTCGCCTTCTGGCTGAAGTCCTTGAACGAACCTTTGCAGATGCGCACCAGGTTGTTGACCGCCGCCCCGATGTCCTTGAGGAACCCTTCCTTGTTGCCGAGATCGACCTCGGCCGTGAAGTCCTTGTCGGCCGCCCGCTTGATGACGTCGCCGATCTCCTTGGTCACCGACTCTGCGACCGACATGGCGCGGATCTTGTCGGCGTTGGCCTTGAAGACCGCCAGCGCCCGCGCCAGGGCGCCGTACTCGTCGCTGCGGTTCACCTCCTGCAGGTCGAACTTGTCGTCGCCCTTGGAAAGGCGAACCGTCTTCTCGGTCAGCGTGGCCATCGGGCCGATGATCTTCTTGTTGATGATGACAAAAGACACGATCAGCACGGCCACCAGCAGGCCCAGGCTGAGCCCGATCACTTGAAACGCCGTCGCTCGCGCGTGCTCGGTCAGCTCGGCGGTCGCCTTGTTCGACGACGCGGCCAGCGCGTCGGAAAGATCGTTGAGCGCGTTGCGCTGCTTGCTCAGGACCTGCCGCCCGACCTCGCCCCAGAAGTGGACGGCGTCGGCCATCGTCTTGCCCGGCCCCGGTTTCATCTTCACCAGCAGCTGATCGGTGGCCTCGTTGATCTTCGCGCCCACGTCTTTGAGGCCGCGCACCTCGGCGTTGTCCGGCATCAGGCGCTCGAGCTCCTCGCGGCTCAGCTTGCGCTTGGCTCGGAGCTCGTCGATCTCGGCCGCCCCCTTCACCAGATCGGCGTGGTCGCCTTGCAAGAGAAGAAGGTTCACCACCCGTCCCAGCTCCGACAGCTGCCCCGCGTAGGTCACGCTGACCTTCGACGCCAGCCGCGGCCCGAAGATCAGCTCCTGATACCTGGCCGACGTCTCGAACAGCACGCGCGTGAGCACGCCGGTGATGATCAGCGCGATGACAATCAGTGCGATCGTCGGGACCAGGATCTTGCCGCGGATGTTCAGGTTATCGATGAATTTCACGCTGATTGCCCTTTGTCACGGAAGTGGTGAGTCGGCCGATCACTGGTAAATCGCGAGCGGTGAAATGAGTGAGACGCGCTGAGACACGAACAACTATGCCGGCACGAAATACGAACCACAACGCGCATGAGTGTCGCGGAATCTGGTGGTGCCAGACGGACCCACATGGCGTCAGGTTCACTCATCCGCGATCGATTCGGCAGCAAGCGCCCGTGACTTAAGTGCTTTGGCGTCTGCCGGCGCGGTCTCGCTGTTCTAGCGCCCGAGCGCGGCGCAGGCGCCGCCGCCGTCGACCTCCGTCAAGGCGGATGTCGCGCTCGCGCCGCGCCCGTGCCCGGAACACCGCTATCCCCCAGCGCGCGAATGGTGGCGGCGGCCGAGCCGGCGGCGCCCTACGGCTTGAACAGCGGCAGCAGCACGTTCAGCCACCAGCCCGCCGCCTTCTCCGAACCGGCGATGTTGAGGTGCGTGCCGTCCGACTGATCGGTGGCCTGGACGATGCCGGTGTAGAGATCGACCGTCGCCACCGGCGATTCCGGCGTGCTGATCTGCATGGCCCAGCCGGGCAGCGCCGCGTTCAGCTCGACGATCCCCGTGTTCGGCGTCTGCGGCGTGTGCTGGGCGACGAAGATCATCACCTTCGGATTGACCATGCGGGCCTGCTGGACCATCAGCGTGTGCTCGTCGAGGATCTTCGGGATGGGGGTGCCGTTGCGGGCGTCGGCGCCCGCGATGTGCACCAGCACGATGTCGGGCGGGTTGGTCTTGAACCTGGTGGCGAGCTCGTTGGCGGAGAGGCTGGTGTAGATCGTGCCGGCCTGCGCCTCGCAGTCCTTGTCATATCCCGGGACGCCACAGTCGGGGCCGGTGTTGAAGCGGCCGACGAAGTCGAAGTTCATCACGCCGGCCGCGCGCAGCTTCTGCCACAGAAACGCGCGCCAGCAGGTGTTGGTTTCGTTCGACGAGCCGAGGATGAGGATCTTGGCCACGCCCTGGAACGGCGGGCGCCCTGCGGCCGCCTCGCCACCGTTACCGCCGTCCATCGGGACGGCGGCGCCGCCCGAGCCGCCGCTTCCCGCCGGTGGCGCGGCGTCGCTGCCACCGGCGCCGGCCCCCCCGGTCGATCCGCCCGAACCGAGAACCGCACCAGCGTCGGTGACCGTCGCGCCACCCGAACCGCCGCTTCCCGTCGACGACGGCGTCGTCTGCCCGCTGGAAGACGAGCAGGCGGCAAGCACGGTGCAACAAAAGACGGAGACGGCGGCGCCCACCGCTGACGGCCATGGACGGTTCAGGAACATCAAGCACCCCCGAGGCGCGGTTCCCCACGCTATGACCGGCGCGCGCCAGCGGTCAACCGGAAACTCGGCGCGTGCGATGAATGGAAACGGATCAGCCAGCCTGACCGGTGCGTCATCGGACCACCCGCGATCTCGGAAAGGCGCGGATCCTCAAAAGAAGTGAGTCGTTTCCGAGCGCTCGGGATACCTTACTGTGTTCCGGATGTTTTTCTCCCGCAGTCATCCGTCGGTCGGGGATCGAGCGCGCGCGGCGCTGGCAGATGCGCTGGCAGTCCTCCTGGTGGCAGCCTTGCCCGCCTGCACGGGCGCGATAGGCGCGTCCGGCTCGTCGTCCCGCCCGACGACCGGCACGCCGGGCGGCGCCGGCAGCGACGGCACGGGTGCCGGCGACGGCGCGCGCACCGGCGCTGGCGCTGGCGCGCCGGTCTCGTGCCAGCAGCCGCAGGCCGCGACCCTCGACGCGCGCCTGCTGTCGCCCAGCCAGTACGACAACACCGTGCGGGATCTCCTGCAGGTCGTCGGCGATCCGGCCAAGGGGTTCGCCGGCTCGGGATTCGCCCAGCTGGACGACGCCGCCGTCGAGCAGCGCGCGAACGCGGCCACCGCAATCGCGCAGCAGGCGGCGGCGACGCTGTCCGCCTGGTCGCCTTGCGCGCCGCCCGCCGCCGACGCCACCGCGTGCGAGCAGCAGCTGATCGATCGCATCGGCGGCCGGGCCTTCCGCCGCCCGCTGACCGCGGATGATCGCGCGCAGATGAAAGCGCTGTTCGACGCCGGCATCAAAGAGAAGGACTTCGCCACCGGCGTCGAGTGGTTCCTGACTGGGCTTTTGCAGGCGCCCGATTTTCTGTATCTGTTCGCCAAGCCAGCCCCCAGCGAGAGGCCCGGCCAGGTGGTCCCCATCGAAGC
This sequence comes from Polyangia bacterium, assembly GCA_035544495.1. Taxonomy (GTDB): domain Bacteria; phylum Myxococcota_A; class Polyangia; order Fen-1088; family Fen-1088; genus DATKEU01. The sequence goes on from DATKEU010000036.1 coordinate 19,406, forward strand.
GCACGACATGGCCAGCCGGCTGGCGTACTTCGTCTGGGATTCGCCGCCCGACGACGCGCTGCTGGCCGCCGCCGACGCCGGCCAGCTCTCCCAGGCCGACCAGATCCGCGCACAGGTCGCGCGCCTGATGGCCGACCCGCGGTCTCTGCGCGGAGCTTCCAGCTTCTACTCGAGCTGGCTGCACCTCGAGGGGTTCAGCGAGCTGGCGCGCGACGACGCGGGGTTCACCGGCGACGTGGTCACCGCGCTGGCGACGTCGCTGCTTCTGACCGCCACCAACGTGTATTCATCGGCGGCGCCCAGCCTCGGCGATCTCTTCTCCGGGCAGACCTATCCGATGAACGCGACCCTGCGCGCGTTCTACGGGCGGCCGGGGATGGGCGACGATTTCGCGCCCGTGGTGATGGACGGCGAGAAACGCCACGGCATCATCACCCACCCCGGACTGATGGCGCGCCTCAGCCGACCCGAGGCCAGCAACCCGATCGCGCGCGGCCTGTTCATCCTGGGGACGCTGCTGTGCCAGGAGGTGCCCGCGCCGCCGAGCGGGATCATGATCCCGCCCTTGCCGCCCGTGATGGCGGGGCTGTCGACGCGCGATCGCCTGAGTCAGCACGTCAGCGTTGCGCTGTGCAAGGGCTGCCACGACGTCATCGACCCGCCCGGGTTCGCGCTGGAGAACTTCGATCAGGTCGGGCGCTTCCGCACCGTCGACAGCGGCCGGCCCGTCGACACGTCGGGCAAGCTGCTGATCGGCGGCGACGTCGCCGGCGACTTTGCCGATGGGGAAGCGTTACTGGACAAGATCGCCACCAGCCA
>DATKEU010000037.1:0-8262 GCA_035544495.1 Polyangia bacterium
GCGCCGGCGCGGGCGCTGCCGCTGGTGGTCCTGCGCGAGGAGCTGGCGCGCGTGACCGGGCTCGGCGATGCGCTCTGCGGCGTGCAGGCGCTGGTGGCGATCGCCATCGCGGGGGCTGCCACGGATGCCGTTCGCCGCCGCCTCCTGCCGGCGCTGGCGGCGGGAACGGACGCGGGCGCCTTCGCGCTGACGGAGCCCGGCGCCGGATCCGATCTGGGGGCGCTGGCGACGACGGCGCGCCGCGAGGGCGGCGGATATCGCCTGGACGGGGAAAAGACGCTGATCTCCAACGCGGGGCTGGCGGCGCTGTACGTCGTCTTCGCCCGAACGGGCGGCGCGGGCGACCGGCGCCCGCTGTCGGCGTTCATGGTCCCGGCGCAGGCACCCGGGCTTTCGACGCTGCCGCTGGCGGTGGCGGTGGATCATCCAGTCGGGGCCGTGCGCCTCGACGGCGTCCGCGTCGACGAGGCGTCGCGCCTGGGCGAGGAAGGCGACGGGATGCGCATCGCGCTCGCGACGCTGTCGCTGGTGCGACCGACGGTGGGCGCGGCCGGCTGCGGGCTGGCGCGCCGGGCGCTGGACGAGGCGACGGCCTTCGCGCGCGGGCGGCGAACGTTCGGGCGGCCGCTCGCGGAGCGCGACAGCGTGCGCATGGCCCTGGCCGAGATGGCGACGTCGCTGGAGGCGGCTCGCCTCATGGTGTATCGGGCGGCCTGGCAGCACGATCGAGCCGTGGCCACCGGCGCGGACACGCGCGGAAACGCCGCGGCCTCATCGATGGCCAAGCTGTTCGCCAGCGAGGCGGCGCAGGAGATCGTCGATCGGGCGGTGCAGATCCACGGCGGCCAGGGTGTGATGCGCGGCGTGCCGGTCGAACGCCTCTATCGCGAGGTGCGCGCGCTGCGCATCTATGAAGGGACCAGCGAGATCCAGAAGCTGATCATCGCGGCGGAGCTGCTCGGGCGCTGAGCGCGGCGGCGTCCCACTGACGGCGCACCTCGTAGGCCGCGACGGCCACCGACGTCGACAGATTGAGCGAGCGAAGGGCGGGATCGCGCATCGGGATCGCGACAGTGCGTGTCGCGTTCGCGCGCAGGAGCTCGGCGGGCAGGCCGACGCTCTCGCAACCGAAGATCAACACGGCCGGGCGCGGGTACGCGATCGACTGAAACAGCGGGCCGGGGCCGGGGGCGAAGAACCAGGGTACGCCCAGGTCGGGCAGCGCCCGCTCGAACGCCGCCCAGTCGGACCAGACCATGGGCTCGACGCGCGGCCAATAGTCGAGGCCGGCGCGCCGGACCTGGCGATCGTCGAGCGAGAAGCCAAGCGGGCGAACGAGGTGCAGCTGCGCGCCCGCGGCCAGGCAGGTGCGGCCGGCGTTTCCCGTGTTCCAGTGGATCTCCGGCGCCACCAGGGCGATGTGCAGGTCGGGCATGGAGGAGCTCGCAAACGCATATTATGTCGGTGTGATCCGGCTGGACGCGCTGCTGGCGCGCAATCTCGGCTGTTCGAAGACGGCGGCGGCGGCGCTGCTGGCGGCGGGGCGCGTGCGTGACGAATCCGGTCAGGTCTTGACCGACCGCCGGCGCGCCATCGACGAGGCGGCGTTGCCGCTGCCGGTGAACGTGGACGGCGCGCGGCGGGCGCTGGTCGCCGAGGCGCACGTGCTGCTGAACAAGCCAACGGGTGTGGTGACGGCGTTGCGCGACCCGGTGCACCGCACGGCCTACGAGCTCGTGCGAAGCGCCCCCTTGTACGGCGAGCTGCGCCCGGTGGGGCGGCTGGACATGGACACCACCGGGCTTCTGCTGTGGACCAGCGACGGGGCCTGGGTGTCGCGCCTGACCCATCCCAAGCACGCGGTGCCGCGCACCTACGAGGTGGCGCTGGCGCGCCCGCACCGCCCCCTTCCGCAAGCGCTGGTCCTGGATGGCGGCCACCGGCCCCGCATCCAGGCGCTGTCGGCCCTGGCTCGTGAGGGAGCCCACCCGTCGCTGCAGGCACCCCCGGAGGCAGCCGCGTTCGCCACCATCACTGTCGTGGGGGGCGCCTATCACGAGGTGCGGCGGATCTTCGCCGCGCTGGGCAGCCACGTGCTGGGCCTGTGCCGGGTCGGGTTCGGCCGGCTGACGCTGCCCCGCGAGTTGCCCCTGGGCCGCTTCATCTCCGTCGACGTCCGCCAGGCAATCTCAACCTGCTGACGCGCGGCATTTCGACGCGGCAAACCGACCGGAAGATCGTTCTAAGAAAGGCCCTGGACGTCGCCCAGCGGATCGGCTAGCTTGGGTGAGTTCATGTCGCCAAGGAGGACTCCATGAGCTGGGAAGCGCCTGCGTTCGAAGAGATCAATATGAGCGCCGAGATCGGTGGATATCAGAACGAGGGCGACGACCCCATTCGTGATCTGCCTCCGGTTGCCAGCGACGATCGCTGATCCGACCTGCGGATCCTCAACGGCGGGAGAGCCAAGCTCTCCCGCTCGTCATTTCCCCCGATAGAGGTTTTCGAAAGACGTGCGGATCCGCGTTCTGGGCTCCGCGGCCGGCGGTGGGTTCCCGCAGTGGAACTGCGGCTGTGACAACTGCCGTGGCGTGCGCGCCGGGTTGCTGAAGGCAACGCCGCGCACGCAGGAAAGCGTGGCCGTCAGCGCCGATGGCGCGGCCTGGTTCCTGATCAACGCCTCGCCCGAGATCCGGCAGCAGATCGAGAGCTTTCCAGGCCTGTGGCCGCAGGAGCCGCGGCACTCGCCGATCGCCGGCATTCTGCTGACCAACGGCGACATGGATCATTGCCTGGGTCTGTTGTCGCTGCGCGAGTCGTACCCGCTCTGGGTCTATGCGACCGATCCGGTGCGCCGCGGGTTCACCGAAGGGAACGTCCTTTACCGGACGCTGGAGCGTTTTCCCGGCCAGGTAACCTGGGTGCCGTTGCGCGCGGGCATCGAGCAGCCGCTGCTGATCGACGGAGCTCTCCCGAGCGGGCTGACGGTTACCGCGGTGGCGACGCCTGGAAAGCGGCCGCTTCATCTGGAAGGCCCGGGGACGCCGCCGCCGGTGCCGGAGGACAACGTGGGCCTGGTGATCCGCGGGCCCGGGGGCCGCGGCGGGCTGGCGTATTTCGCGGCGGCGGCCGGGCGCACGCCGGCGGTCGATCAGGCGGTCGGCACGGCGGATTGCGTTTTCTGGGACGGCACCTTCTGGTCCAGCGACGAGCTGATCGCGCAAAACCTGGGGACGCGGCGGGCGGAGGAGATGGCGCACTGGCCGGTGGGCGGCGACGGCGGAAGCCTGGCCTGGTTGTCTCGCGCGCCCGCCCGGCGCAAGATCTTGATCCACGTGAACAACACCAACCCCCTGTTGCGCGACGGCAGTCCGGAGCGTGCGACCATAGCCGCGGCCGGCGTCGAGATCGCCCACGACGGCCTGGAGATCGCGCTGTGACGGCGGACGCCGCGCCGCCGCTGGCGGCGGACGCCTTCGTCGAGACGCTGCGGTCGGAGGGCGAGAAGCGCTATCACGATCGCCACCCCATCCACCAGCGCATGCACGAGGGCAAGCTGACGCGCGCCGAGCTGCAGCTGTGGGTGACGAACCGCTACTATTATCAGACGCGCATCCCGATCAAGGACGCGCTGATTCTGTCGAAGTCGGAGGACCCGGCGTTCCGGCGGTCGTGGATTCACCGCATCGCCGACCACGACGGCGACGGGCCGGGCGCGGGGGGGCTGGCGCTGTGGCTGCGGCTGGCGAAGGCGGTGGGCCTGGACGCCGACGAGGTGGCGTCGTGCCGGCGGGTCCTGCCCGGCGTGCGATTCGCGTGCGACGGATACGTGCAGCTGGTGCGCGAGAGCCCGCTGGTGGTGGCGGTGGCGTCCTCGCTGACGGAGTTCTTCGCGCCCGATCTGATGTCGAAGCGTGTCGCGGCCTGGGAGAAGCACTATCCCTGGGTCGACGCCGAGGGGCTGGCGTATTTCAAGAGCCGCGTGCCGCGGGCGCGCGCCGACGCCGACGAGGCGATCAAGTTCGTGGTCGACAACGCCACCACGCGCGCGCTGCAGGAGGCCTGCGTGGGCGCTCTCATCCGCAAGACCGAGGTGCTGTGGCACCTGCTCGAGTGCGTGCAGCTGGCGATCGACGCCGCCTCGGCGGAGAAGGCGTGGGGGTGACGCTGGGGCCGGCCAGCCGGCCTCGGCTGGCAGCGCGGGCGCGCGTGCGGCTGGATCGACAGACGGGCAAGGCCATGCTGCTTTATCCTGAACGCGGGCTTCTGCTGAACGCCGTCGGCCAGGCCGTGCTGGAGCTCTGCGGCGCCCGGCGAACGGTCGACGAGATCGTCGGCGTCCTGGCGGAGCGGTACCAGGGGAATGCGGCGACGGTGCGGGCGGACGTGCTGGCGTTCTTGCAACAGCTGGCCGACCGCGGGCTGCTGGAGCTGGAGGACGCGCCGTGACCGACGAGGCGCCGATCCCGGAAGCGACCACGACGATCGAACGGCCGTACACGCTGGTCGCGGAGCTGACGTATCGGTGCCCGCTTCGCTGCGTTTACTGCTCGAACCCGGTGGCGCTGGGCGAGGTCGCGCGCGAGCTGGACACCGCGACGTGGAAGCGCGTGCTGCGCGAGGCTGAGGCGCTGGGCGTGATGCAGTTGAATCTTACCGGCGGCGAGCCGCTGTTGCGCGACGATCTGGAAGAGCTGGTCGCGGAGGCGCGGCGCTGCGATCTGTACGTCAGCCTGATCACGAGCGGGCTGCCGCTCGAGCGGGCGCGCCTCGAGCGTCTGGCGGCGGCGGGTGTCGACGCCGTCCAGCTGTCGTTCCAGGACACGACCGCGGAGGGCGGCCAGCGCATCGCCGGGCGCGACGCGCTGGCGGAGAAGCGCGCCGTGGCGGGCTGGGTGCGTGCGCTCGGGCTGCCGCTGACCGTGAACGTGGTCCTGCACCGCGAGAACCTGGCCCACATCGACGACATCATCGCGCTGGCGGAAGAGGTCGACGCGCAACGGCTGGAGCTGGCGAACACGCAATACCTGGGCTGGGCGCTGGCGAACCGCGATCGCCTGCTGCCTTCGGCGGCGGCGGTGGATCGGGCGCGGTTGGCGGCGGCGGCGGCGCGCCAGCGGCTGCGCGGCAAGATGGAGATCCTGTTCGTGCTGCCGGATTACTACGCCGATCGGCCGCGCGCCTGCATGGACGGCTGGGCCCGCCGGTACGTCATCGTGGCGCCCGACGGCGTGATGGTGCCGTGCCAGAACGCGCACACGCTGCCGCTGCACTTCGAGAACGTGCGTGAAAAATCGGTGGGCGACATCTGGACGCGGTCGGAGGCGTTCGCCGCCTTTCGCGGCGAGGCGTGGATGCCGGAGCCGTGCCAGAGCTGCGAGCGGCGCGCGCTGGACTTCGGCGGCTGTCGCTGCCAGGCGTTTCACCTGACCGGGAACGCGGCGGCGACCGATCCGGCGTGCGGGCTGTCGCCCGACCACGCGCTGATCGAGGCGGCGCGCGCGCGGGCGCTGGCGCCGCCGGCCGGCGCCGAGGCGCCGCCTCTCGTCTACCGGCGGCTGCCGACGGTCACGTAGACAGGCGAAGCCGCGGACGGCCACGCGCCGGACGCTCGCGCGCCGGGGGATCCTTCACCACGCGCGCCAGCGCCACCAGGCCGGCGAGGCGGCGGCCGGCGCGGCCGGGAAGATCCAGCGGCGGCAGCGGTGGTTCGAGACGCGCCAGCCATTCGTCGATGGTGCCGGCGCGCTGGTGCATCAGCTGCGAGAGCGCCGTACGCAGGTCGAGGCGATCGGACGGCAGCGGCAGGCCTTCGGAGGCGGCGAGGTCGGTGTAAAAGCGCCCCCACGAGACGACGACGTCGCCTGGCCGGGTGAAGCGCTGCCACGCGCCGAACCAATCGGCGATCGACGTGCCGGTGGCCAGCGTTTCGATGGGCAGACCGGCGTGCGCGGGCGTGTCGGGCGCCAGCGGCCGGCGCGGCGTCACCAGCGCGGCGAAGATTTCGCCGCTGGCGGGGCGATGCGCGACCCAGTGAATGGTCTCGGGCGCCGCGCGCGCCGGATCGGCCGCCCGCCTCGGCCAGGCGTTGGCTTCACCCTGCACGCAGACGACGCGCGGCCAGAGGGCGGCGAGGCGCGCGGCCAGCGCCGGGACGCGCAGCGGGCGCGGCGGGTGCCGGTGGCGCTGCGCGCGCACCGACGACGCGAACCACTGCTGGCGGCTGACCATCGCGCGGAACGGATCGAGCAAGCGGTCGAAGCGGCGGTCGAGGGCGGCATCGGGCTCCAGGCAATTCAGCGTCTCGGCCAGCGCCTCGATCGTCGACAGACAGAAGGGCGCCGGCTGGCGGCGAATGCGGTAGTCGCTGGGGCGGGTGGGGGTGAAGGCCACGCGCGGCAGCGCGCGCAGCGCCGGGTTCAGCTTCAGGAGCTTGCCCGCCTGCCACCAGGTCCCGTCGAGGACGACCAGCGTGACCGGGCGATCGCGCGGCAGCTCGGCCACGTCGACGGCGTGCGGCCCGGGGAACAGCAGATACGGCGGTGGTGAGGCGGCGAGCGCGGGCGCGGCGGCCGTGTCGGCGAACGTGGTGCCGACGTGCAGCGCCGAGTTCGGCAGGGCCAGGTGGGCCATGCGCGCCGTCCCGATGGCGGTGGCGCGCTCTCGCGGATGCTGCAAGAGCAGCACACGCGTGCGCGTCGGCAGCGTCGGCAGGTGCGCGCAGTAACAGACGACGACCGGACGAGCGCAGCGCGCGCAGGTGGCGCGGTGGGGCGCGCCGCCGAGCGAGGCCGCCGCGGTCACCGGGCGCCTCCTTCGCCTGCGTCGAGATCGATCCGCAGCGCGCGCGCGCGCCGGCACATGCGGGCCGAGATGTCGACGCCCACGGCGTCCAGGCCGAGCGCGTTGGCCACCGCCAGCACGGTGCCGTGGCCGCAGAAGGGATCGACGACGGTGCGAGTGGGCGTCTCGGCGCGGATGAAGCGGCAGGCCAGGGCGCAGGCGGCGGCGCCCATCGCCTTGACCCCGGGCTTGAAGCCGCCGTCGGCGATCACGTCGGGCGAGCCGTGACGAGCGCCCAGGCGCGGCGCGCGCGCGAAGGCGAGGAGGTGCGCGTAGCCGGCGCGGCCGAAGGTGATCGTCCCGGGCGGCTTGCGGCAGACGATCTTGTGAAAGAGAAGGCCCAGGCCGGCGCGCTCGGCGGCACGCGCGACCAGCGCGCCCTTGTCGACCCACAGGCCGGCGTGGCGGATGTCGCTCTGGAAGAAGATCGCCACGCCTTCGTCGGCCACGGAGCGCATGATCAGCGCGGCGGCGTCCTCGAACCAGCGCTGCCACTCGACGAAGGTCAGCCGCGGCAACTCGGAGACGTCGGGCAGCGACGTCACGACGCTGGCGCCGACCAGCGGGGCGTGCGCCGGCAGCCAGGTCAGCGCGTCGGCGTGATGGACCGCGCGGGCGGACGCCGCGGCGGCGGGAACGGCTGCGGCGGGCGCGGACACGGATCAGGTCTGGACGTCGACCTTGATGGCGCCCGTCTCCAGACGGACACGCACCTGGCCGCCCCCGCTCTCGGCGAAGGCGTTGAAGGCGGCCTCTTCCAGGTGGCGGGTCAGGATCGACGACAGGCCGCGCGCGCCGGTCTCGCGGCGCAGCCCCTCGCCGATGACGTGGTGAAGGACGTCCTCGTCGACGCGCAGCTCGAAGCCCTCGTCCTCGAACTCGCGGGTCAGGCGATCGACGACGCTGGTGCGCAGGATGTCCATCAGCGTGGCGGCGTCCAGCGCCGCGAAGGGGACGACCCGGCCGAAGCGGGCCAGAAGCTCGGGCAGAAAGCCGAAGGCCTGGAAGTGCCCGATCTGCTCGACCTCCTCGGTGGTGAAGCTGACGGCGATGCGATCGCCGGCCGGCCCGGCGGCGGCGGGGTCGCGCCCGAAGCCGATGCGATCGCGCGCGGCGCGGTTGCGCACCACCTGGTGAAAGCCGGAGAAGGCGCCGGCGGCCACGAAGGCGACGTCGGCCGTCGACATCACGATGTGGTCGCCGTACGTCGCGTGCGTCAGCTCCAGCGGGACCACCACCTCCGACGATTCCAGCATCTTCAAGAGCTCGCGCTGCACACCCATGCCGGTGACGTCCTTGGTGGTGCCGGCGCCGGCGAAGATGGCGTTGTTCTGGCCCGAGGCGATCTTGTCGAACTCGTCCAGGCAGACGATGCCGATCGACGCCAGCAGCGGGTTGTCGTCGGCGGCGTGCAGCAGC
>DATKEU010000038.1:0-4026 GCA_035544495.1 Polyangia bacterium
GTCGTCCACCGGCTCCGACGGGCGTTCGCCCGCCGCCGTCGGTTTCTCGCCGGGGGCGAGATCGCCCAGGCGATAGGGCCGGACGATGAGCAGCTTCAGCCCGGCCGCCTTCGGCCACTTCACTGTCGACCAGACCGTCCCCACGACCCGCCCCAGGAACATCAGCCCGCTCCTTCGACCAGCGCCGCCACGGCCGCGTCGCACAGCAGATCGCGGTTGTCGGGCCCGGCCCGCAGCACGTTGCGGGCGCCCGAGCCGAAGGCCACGGTCACGTCCTGACCGTCCGCCGCCTCCAGCGTGTCGATGGCCACCACCACGCGCCCCGTGGCGCGCCCGTCGACGTCGCGCGCCGCGACCAGCACCAGCTTGCGGCCGTCGAGGCCGGCGGCCTGGCGCGTGGCCCACACCTGGCCCACGACGGTTCCGCGCATCACCGCGGCGGCTCCGGGCGGCGCGGCGGCTGCAGGCCGCGCGGCAGCTCCAGGCGGCGGTGGATCCCCGGCGCGGCACCGGCGCGCGCGGCGCCGTCGGCGTCGATCTCGACGCGATCGACGATCGCCATCACCGCGGCGTCGACCGGCGTGTTGTCGTCTCCCCGCCCGCGCGAAAGCCGCGCCGGCTGCCCCAGGCAGACGACGACGTCATCGCCCACGCCGGCGTCGATCTCGTCGGTGGCCACCAGATGCCCGGTCGCGAACGCCGGCTCGTACCAGGCGTGCGGCCGCACCAGCAGCAGCTTGGCGCCGCCGAGGCGCGCGTCCTTGCGCGCGGCCCACACTTCGCCGACCACGCGGCCGAGGATCACCGCCCGGCCCCGCCCGCCGCCGCGGCGTCGACGTGATGGTCGTCGACGATGGCCACCACGATGTCCTTGTCGGGAACGGCCGCGCCCACCGTCAGATCGCGCACGCGCGAGCCGTGCGCCACCAGCACCCGCTCGCCGGGACCGGCGCCCAGCCGATCAACCGCGACGATCAGGCGGCGCGACGGGCCGCGCGCGTCCAGCGGTCGCACCAGCAGCAACGTCTGGCCGGGCAGGCCCCCGGCCCTCTGCGACGCCCACAGGCGCCCGACGACGTCGCCTAGCAACATACGGCCGCAATCTTACGCGCTCTTCCCGCTGGCCGTCTTGCCCTTCTTCTTGCTCTTGGCGCCTTTCGTCGCGGCCTTCGGGGTTGCCTTCGCGGCTTTCGTTTTTGCGCCGGTCGCGCTGGCCGTGGCCGGCGCCCGCGCCGCCCTGGCCTTCGCCTGGTCGCCCGCGGGTGCCTGCGCGGCCGCCGCCGCCGCGCTCTTCCGCTTGGCGCGCTTCTCAACGGCGCCCAGCAGATCCAGCAGGCGCCCGTTCGAGAACGTGCCCAGCTTCTCGACGTAGTCCTTGTCCTTCGCCCGTCCCAGGCCGGCCGCGGTGTCAGTGGCCAGCTTGTCGTGCCCGCCGTGCTGCTTGACCGACGTGGCGATCTGGTGAAGGCGGATCAGCTTCTTGTTGGCGGCACCCAGCAGGCGCTTGCGCAGCTCGTCCTTGGACTCGTCCGCGTCGCCGCTCAGCAGGCCGACGATCTTGTCGACCAGCTTGTCCTTGCCGCCGAATTCTTCTTTGACCCGCGCGAGCGGGGTTGCTTGAGACATGAAACCGTTTCCTCCGAGGGCGGCTTTCTTACCGCAAAAATGCCGCCGGGGAAACCCCCTCCCCCCATCGCCAGCCCGCTGGCCGGTGATTGGCGAGCCACGGCGTCAAAGCGCGTCCGAGCTTCACCCGCCATCCAAAAGGAAAGAATTAGCCACCAGACGGCCGGCGGACGCGCCTAAACAAGGAAGGTGCCCTATCATCACCAGATGCCGTCTTCGCGCCCGAACGGGAGGTTCCGCATGCGTTCCGCCGTCGTATCGCGTCTGGCCGTGCTGGCCGCGGCTGTCGGGTTCGTCCTGGGCTGCAGCAGCGACAACAGCGGCTCCGCCGGCAGCGGCGGAAAATCCGGCGGCTCTGCCGGCAGCGGCGGCGACGGCAACGTCAGCACCGGCGGTGGCGGTGGCGGCTCTTCCGGTTCGGGCGGGACCTCGGGCGCCGACGCCCCCGGCGGCACGGGCGGCATGATCGACAACGCCACCTTGACCTGGAAGGCGGCCACGCTGACCGATTTCACGTCGTACCCGGACCCCGGCAGCGCGGAGTGCATTCAGTTCAGCGGCTGCATGTACGAGGGGATGTTCGCGGCGTTCGGCGACGAGGTGAAGTCGCAGCAGTGGGTGATGGACCACAACATCGCCTCCGTGCACCAGAAGGACTTCAACATGTACGTCGGCCGCACGCTGCGGCTGCGCAAGGACGACAAGATGATCGACGTCGTGGTGTACGACGAGTGCAGCGACTCCGACTGCAACGGCTGCTGCACGCGCAACGCCATGCCGTCGGGGTTCCTGATCGACATCGAGAAGTACACCTTCATGCGCTTCGGCGTCCCCGACGGCCAGATCGAGTGGGCCTGCCTCGACTGCCCGTGAGCCGCCGCCGTCGCGTCAGGGCACGGCGAACCGGGCGATGAGCTCCAGGAGGCGGACGGTCTCCGCTTCGGTCGCCGTCTGGTGCAGCCGAACCACGGCTCCCTCGCGCTCCAGCTCGGCGCGGCCCAGCAGCGACACGAAGCCGGTCAGCACCAGGTAGGGGCTGACCGCCAGCTTGTCGCGCAGGCCCGGCCAGGCTTGCTCCCAGCGCTGGGCGTCCGCCTCGCTGGAGAATTCGGCGCCGAGATCCGCGAACGGCGTCGGCGCCGCGCCCAGGACCAGCGTCAGGACCTTCGGCACCGGCAGGTCGAGGTTGGGGGCGCCGCCGCTGCCGCTGGCCGGCACGCCACCCGAAAGCGCGCCCAGCCCGCGCCGCAGCCCGGGCGCGCTGAAGATCTCGACGGCGTTCAGCATGGCGACGGCGTTGGCGGGCAGGACGCTGTCCTCCGCGTCGATGCGGCGGAGCAGCGCCCGCCAGGCATCGCCCTCGGGTGGGGCGGGCCCGGCGGCCGCGGCGCTTCCGCGCGCGTCGGCGCCGCCGTCGGTTCCACCATCGGGCGCCGGGGCGGTGGCCGTTCGGGGCCGCGCCGGCCGCAGCAGCATCGATCGGTAGACCGGCGGCGTCACCACCGCCAGCCCGGGCGCCGGCAGCACGATGATCCGCTCGTCGCGCGTCGCGGCCAGCGGAGACGCCGGCGCGCGCGCGTGCCGCTCCGCCAGCGGCCGCCGCCCCTCGGTGCGCCAGACCAGCACGCGACCGGTCGCCTTCGCTCCTCGGTCCAGCGCCGCCCGAAGCTGCGTGTCGGCCAGGTGATGGCGCGCCGCCAGGAACGTCACCGTGTAATCGAGCGGGTTCGGCGTGGCGATCAAGATCGCGTCGAAGTCCTTGTACAGATCCAGGCCCGTGCCGTCGATCAGATCGCGCCGATCGGGCAGGTGCATCAGGATCGCGTCGACCGCCGGCCCGTACGGCGTCCCGCGCAGCCGGTCCAGGCGGATCAACGCCGTCACGCGCGATCCGGCGGGCCCGTACTGGCGCAGATCCGTCGGGCGCGGCACCGGCTCGGGCGCGTCCGGCGCCTCCGGTTCATCGCCGCGCGCGCGCCGCCGCTTGCCCTCGTCGCGCGCCGCCGCCAGCTCGCCGGCGCCGTCCGCCGGGCGCGGCGCCCGTGGCGCAGGCCGCGCGGTGCTGTCCTCTTTGCGCGCCAGCGGCCCGCCGGGTGGCGCGCCCAGCGGCAGATCCTTCACCTCGTCCAGGCTCATCCCCTTGATCTCGACGTCGACCAAACGCCCGAACGGATACCCCCGCAAGAGCGCGAAGCCCACCGCGCCGCCCACCACCACGGCGTGAATGACCAGCGAGAGGCCGATCCCCAGACTCCATCGACGGAGCATCCGCGCCCAGCCTAGCGCAGGAACGCCTTTGCAGATCCTGGATGGCCACGTGACCCGCATCGTCGACATGGACGGGGCAATCGTGAAAATATTCTGCACGTGAGCGCGCTGGGCAGCGTTTCACCTAGCGGG
>DATKEU010000039.1:0-5188 GCA_035544495.1 Polyangia bacterium
GAGGAGCCAGCGCGCGCCGTCCGCTGGTACGCGCAGGCGGCGGAGCAAGCGCTCAAGGCCAACGATCTGGCGGCGGCCATCGAGCGCGCGGAGCTGGGGATCACCTGCGGCGCCGCCGGCGAGGTCGCGGGTGGGCTGCGCCTGGTTCAGGCCGAGGGGCACGTCTGGCGCGGCGAGTATCTGCTGGCCGAGCAGCGCGCCCAGGAAGCCTCGGCCGAGCTCGGCGCCGGCAGCGCCGCCTGGCTGCGCGCGCAGGGCCAGGCCATCATCGCCGCCGGCAAGCACGGGCAGCTCGAGCATGTCGAGGCGTGCGTGCAAGCCGTGCGCGAAGCCATCCCGGAGTTCGGGGCGCGCAGCGCGCAGGTCATGTCGCTGTCCTGGGCGGCGAACTACCTCATCTTCGGCGGACGCTACCGCGCCGCCGACGAGCTCATCGCCACCATCGCCGAGCTGGCCGGCGATCTGTCGGAGATCGATCTGCCGGCGGTGGCGCTGGTGCACCAGGCGCGCTCGGTGCGCGCGTCCGTGTCGGGCGATCTCGGCGCGTGCCTCGGCGGCATGGAGTCGGCGCTGCTGGCGTTCGAGCAGGGCGGCGATCTGCGGAACGCGTGCGCCATGCGCGCCAACATGGGCTACGTCTATTGCGAGCTGGGGGACTTCGATCGGGCCGACGCCGCCCTTCATCAGGCGCTGTCGGCGGCGGATCGCATGGGCCTGCGCGAGCTGGGCGCGGCCATCCTGCACAACCTGGGGCGGGTCCTGGGCCTGCGCGGCTTTCTGGACCAGGGCAAGGCGATGGAGGTCAAGGCCATCGAGAGCTTCGGCGAGCAGGGCGATCCGCGCCTGGAGGGCGTGGCGCGCGTCTACCTGGCGGAGATCTTCGTGGCCGGCGCTGATTTCGCCAGCGCCGATCGCGAAGCAGCCGCCGCCATCGACATGCTGACGGTGTCGCCGGCGCTGCGTGTGCTGGCGCAGGGCGTGCGCGCGCGGGCGCTGCTCGGTCTCGGTCGCGTCGACGACGCGTTCGCGGTGGCATCGGAAGCGATCACGGCGCTGGAAAGCCTGGGCGAGATCGAAGAGGGCGAGGCCAGCGTGCGCCTGGTCCACGCCGAGTGTCTGGCCGCGCGGGACGCTCACGCCGAAGCGCGGGTCGCCATCGTCGCCGCGCGCGCGCGCTTGCTGGCGCGCGCCGCGCGCATCGCCGAGGCCGCATGGCGCCAGCGCTTCCTGGCCGACGTTCCCGCCAACGCCAAGGTCCTGGCCCTGGCCGAGGCGTGGGAAAAGACCGCCGCCAGCCCGCCGGCGATCTCGCCGGTCTCCGCTCGGACGATGACCGCGTGAGCGAGGCCGGCCGCGCCGGCCAGAGCTTGATCGGAGGCGGTACGGAACCCGTCTGTCCGTCCGAGCGTTCCGTTACTTAACGACCGGCGGCGGACAGCCGAAGGTAGCCTGGAGATCCTTCAGCGTGCCGGCCTTGGCCTGATCACACCACGAGCCGAAGAGCTGGATCGACATGTTGCCGGTGCCGTAATCCCAGCCGTTCATGTGGGTGGGGTCGTTCGGGATCTTGGTCCCGCCCGCCGCGACGAGGATCTTGGCGGGGTCGGGCGGCGCGCCGCCCAGGCCGAACGCGCACGACCCGATCATGCCGCCGATGGTGGTGAGCACGCTCGCGAGATCGGCGGTGCTGGACACCGGGTAATACTTCGGATCGGCCGCCTGAGGCCGGCCGCCCGCGACCGCCAGGCTGGTCAGCTCCGCGGTCCCCTCGGGGATGTTGCCGATGCCGACGACGAAAACCGGTATCCCGTTCTTGGCGCTGTCGGTGACCGCCTGGATGGCGCCGTCGGGATCGTTGGCGCCGGCGACACCACCCATACAGTTGGGCAGACCATCGGTGGCCAGCAGGATGTACTTCGGGTTGGGATCCGCCAGCGTGGCCAGATACATGCTGGCCCCCGCGACGGCCGCCGCTGTCGGCGTGGCGCCGTTCGGCATGGTGGCGGCGATCGCGCCTGCGATCGGCATGGCGTTCATGTCGGCGATCGGCACCGCGGGCATGGCGGCCACGCCGCATTCGCGATCGGCGGGGAAGAAGCTCAGGCCCCAGCGGATGCTCGCCTGCGTCTGACCGACCACCTGGTTGATGGCGGCGGTCATCTGCACCCACTTGGATCCCATCGCGCAGTTAATCCGCCGGCAGGTGCCGTCGGGCGATTCGTCCATCGAGCCCGACTTGTCCTGCACGATCAGCAGATCCGGGGGGACCTTCTGCAGGCCGAACGTCCGCATCCCGCAGGTCATCTTGCCGGGATCGGTGACCGGGGTGCCCGTGCCGTTGCCACCGCCGCCCGAGGGATTGCCGCTGCCGCTATTGCCCGCGCCGGTCGTGCTCCCGCCACTGATTCCGCTCGAGCTGCAGCCCAGCGCGAGGGTCGCCGTCAGCCACAACACATGAGTCCAGCGCTGCATTTGTCCTCCAATGATTTGCGATAGGTAACTGCGAAACCGGAGACGCTCGGGGTCGGATCCGTCGCGATTCCACGGGACGCAGTCCGGCTGGACCCCACCCCAGTCACGCCAACCCAGCCATGAACCCCCAGCCAGAGAGGAAAACACCTCGTCCCCGAAACCCGGACCTCCGAGATAATTCAAGATGATTTGTAACACCCGCCGCGGAAAAATACCGAAAAAATCGACCCAACAGCAATCCACAGGCCAGAAAGATTGCTGGGCGCGTCGTCACTGTTGAATCTTGTCTCGGCCTGAATATGCTGTGGCCCGCGTCGGGCCCCGGGGGGCTCGCTGGAGAGACGAAATGGCGTCGGTCGATGTTCCGCTGAAGAGGGTCCAGTTCGGGCACACCGCCCGGCGCGACAGCTGGTGGGGAATGCCGCTCATCACCTTCGTCGTGTTCTCGTCGTTCGTCGTCTACACCACCTGGGCCCTGTTCCAGGGCGAGCACTATCACTATGGCAATTACCTGTCCCCGTTCTACTCGCCTGAGATTTTCGGCGATTCCCCGCACGCCTGGTTCGGGCCCTGGCGCTGGCCCTGGCTCCCCTTCGTTCGCTACTCGCCGGCGATGCTGATCTTGCTGTTCCCGCTGTCGTTCCGGTTGACCTGCTACTACTACCGCGGCGCGTATTACAAGGCGTTCTGGGCCGATCCGCCGAACTGCGCCGTCGGCGAGCCGCGCGACGAATACCGCGGCGAGGCTAAGTGGCCGCTGCTGATCCAGAACCTGCACCGCTACGCGCTCTACGCGGCGCTGATCTTCATCGTGCTGCTCAGCCACGACGCCTGGCGCGCGATGTGGTTCAACAATCCCGCGACCGGCCACGAGAAGTTCGGCATCGGCGTCGGCACGCTGGTGCTGACGGCGAACGCGGTCCTGCTGGCCGGGTACACGCTCGGCTGCCACTCGCTGCGGCACCTGGTGGGCGGAGTCCTGGATAGCCTGTCGGCGCACCCGCTGCGCAAGAAGGCGTACGACTGTGCCAGCTGTCTGAACCGCCACCACCCCAAGTGGGCCTGGTTCAGCCTGTTCGGCGTCGGGCTGACGGACGTCTATGTGCGGCTCTGTTCGATGGGCGTGATCACCGATTGGAGAATATTGTAAATGGCCGAGTACGAGACGCACGAGCACGACGTCCTGGTGATCGGCGCGGGCGGCGCCGGGCTGCGCGCGGCCATCGAAGCCTCCGCGGCGGGCGTGTCGGTGGGGCTGGTGTGCAAGTCGCTGCTGGGCAAGGCGCACACGGTGATGGCCGAGGGCGGGATGGCGGCGGCGATGGCCAACGTCGACGATCGCGACAGCTGGAAGGTGCACTTCGCCGACACCATGCGCGGCGGGCAGTACCTGAACAGCTGGCGCATGGCCGAGCTTCACGCGCAGGAAGCGCCGGCGCGCGTGCGCGAGCTCGAAGCCTGGGGCGCCGTCTTTGACCGCACGAAGGACGGCAAGATACTGCAGCGGAACTTCGGCGGCCATCGATACCCCCGCCTGGCCCACGTCGGTGATCGCACCGGCCTGGAGATGATCCGCACGCTGCAAGATCACGGCGTGCACCAGGGGATCAAGGTCTACATGGAGCACACGGTGACGACGCTGCTCAAGGACGGCGAGCGCATCGCCGGCGCCTTCGCCTACGACCGCGAGCGCGGCTACCTGCGGGTGTTCAAGGCCAAGGCGGTGGTGTTCGCCACCGGCGGCGTCGGGCGCGCGTTCAAGATCACCAGCAACAGCTGGGAGTACACCGGCGACGGGCACGCGCTGGCGTACGAGGCCGGCGCCGAGCTGATGGACATGGAGTTCGTCCAGTTCCACCCGACGGGAATGGTGTGGCCGCCCAGCGTGCGCGGCATCCTGGTCACGGAGGGCGTGCGCGGCGAGGGGGGCGTGCTGCGCAACAAGGAAGGCCGCCGCTTCATGTTCGACGACATCCCCGACAACTACAAGAACCAGACCGCCGACAGCGAGGAGGAGGGCTGGCGTTACACCCAGGGCGACAAGAGCGCGCGCCGCCCGCCCGAGCTGCTGACGCGCGACCACGTCGCCCGCTGCATCATGCGCGAGGTGCGCGAAGGGCGAGGCAGCCCGCACGGCGGCGTGTTTCTCGACATCGCCTGGATCAAGAGCCGCGTTCCCGGCGGCGCCGAGCACATCAAGAAAAAGCTGCCCAGCATGTACCACCAGTTCAAGCAGCTGGCCGACATCGACATCACCGCCGTGCCGATGGAGGTGGGCCCGACGACCCACTACATCATGGGCGGCATCCGCGTCGACGCCGACAGTCAGATGTCGAACGTGCCGGGGCTGTTCGCGGCCGGCGAGTGCGGCGCCGGCTTGCACGGCGCCAATCGTCTGGGCGGCAACTCGCTCTCGGACCTGCTGGTGTTCGGCAAGCGCGCCGGCGAGTTCGCGGCGAAGTACGCCAAGGAGAGCCGTCCTGTCGAGCTGCACGCCGCCGAGATCGAGGCGGCGGCGCGCGCGGCGCTGGCCCCGTTCGAGCGCGGCGCGCGCGCGGGCGGAGGTGGCGAGGGGCCGTACCAGATCCAGTACGAGCTGCAGGATCTGATGCAGGACAACGTCGGCATCGTCCGGCGCGAGGCGGACATGAAACGCGCGCTGGAAGGAGTCGAGGGGCTGCGCCGGCGCGCGGAGAAGGTCGCCGTCGTCGGCAAC
>DATKEU010000040.1:0-21251 GCA_035544495.1 Polyangia bacterium
GTCCTGGTCGTGTTGGTCACGGGCGCCGCTCCGGTGTGGTGGGGCGGCGGGCGCGCGCCAGACCAGCCAGCGCTTCGTCGCGTCGGTGGCGGTCGGCGCGCAGCTCGGCCAGCGCGGCCGCTTCCTCGTAATACGCGGCCGCCAGCGCCCGCCGCTCGCCGTTCAGCGCCGCCTGTGCCTGGACGTGGTACCAGTCGATGGCGGCGGTCGAGGGCGGCGTGCTGGCGATGGCGCGCAGCTCGGCGCGGATCTGGCGCGCCTGGGCCGCGATGCGTGGGCCGGGGTCGCCGCCGATGGCGCCCAGCAAGCGATCGGCGCACAGGTACAGGCGCGCGTCATAGCAGGCCAGCGCGCGGTAGTAATCGAACAGCCCGTCGCGCTCCAGCGGGGCCGCGGCCTCGGCGCGGGCGAACGCCACCAGCGCGTCCTCGGGGCGGTGCAGCTTGACCAGCGTGGCGGCGACGTACCAGGCGGCGCCGGGATCGCCGTTCGCGGATTTCTCCGCCGCCCGGAACTCCACCAGCGCCTCCGCGTAGCGCTCGTCGCGAAAATGCTGGGCACCGGCCAGCATGTGCTCGCTGACCGGGCTGGCGGCCGTCACCGCGGCGGTCAGAAGCGCCGTCGCCGCGACCAGGGCGCTCGCCCCGGCGCGCATGGTCGCGCCCGACCGGCCTCGCTTCATCGAGAAGCGGCCCTCAGGACGCGCGCGGGTCCCGCGGGTCCGCGGACAGCACTAGTTCTTCGGGCCCTTGCCCGGGTTGTCGGGCTTGTCCGGCTTGTCGGGCTTGTTGGCGTGCGCGGCGCGCGCCCGCGCCTGGCCGGCGGCGGCCCGCTCGTCGGCGTTGTTGCCGTTGCGGGCGGCGGCGGCGGCGCTGCCGCTGGCGGCGCGATTGGCCGCGTCGGCGCGGGCCGCGTGCGCGGCGTCGTCGGCCTGCTGCTGCGCTTCGTCTCTTGCCTTGCGGAGCGCCTGCCCGCGGTTGTGGTCGTGCCCGCGGCCGGGCACCGCGCGCGGCGGCTCGGCCAAGTTATCGGGCAGTCGCGGCGGGTGGTCGGGGAGATCGGCACGTTCGATCAGGGATGCGTGAGCAGAGGCCTTGGCAGACTTGACACCCCTGTCGTCATCCAGGCTGGCGCCGGCCGCCGAGGTGGCGGCGACGACAGCGGCGGCGGCGAACGCGGTGAGCAGAAGTCTCATGCTGACGTTACCTGTCAATCGAGGGCCCAGCAATTCCTGGCATCTTCAACGCTGACCCCCCATCCAGGACTCAAGCAAGACTCGGACCGTGCGCCACCGTTGTCAATTCGCTGATTGCCGTCGCCGCCGGGGAGGGGGTCGCCCGCAATCGAGCGATCGGGTGTTCCAAAACGTCCAGGCCCGAAGCGCGGCGACGACGTCCAGTGTCAGAGAAAAGCCAGCATCCAGACCGCCGCCAGCGTCGCCGTGACCCGGGTGTACGCATAGACGTCGGGGAGGGTCGACGCCGCCTTGCGCGCCGTCAGCGCCAGCCGCAGGGCCCACTGCGCGCGGACGTTCCATTCGGCGGCCAGCAAGCCGTCCACGATGCGATCGCGCCGCTCGATCGTCGGCGTCATGGGATCGGGAGCCTCGTAGCTGCGGAACGCGAGACTCGCATCGGCCAGCAGGCGGACGTCGGCCCGGGCGCTCCACCAGACGTGACAGGCGGGTCCGTGCTCCCAGTACGCGAGTGACGCTTCGCGCGCGCCGTCGTGCCCCAGGCGGTAGCCGCATCCGGCCAGCAGATCGGATACGAAGCGCAGCGACACTGTCGCCTCGCCCGCGAGCCGCGTGCCGGAGTAGCCGGCGGTCTCGGCCTGCGGGTACGACTCGAAGCGCGCGAATGCATTTAGCGCCAGGACGACGCGCGCCCATTCGAGCTCCCCCTCGGCGGCCAGGCGGTGGGCGGACAGATAGGAGGCGCCGCCCAGTGTAAAAAAATCGTAACTGTACTCCCCGGCGACAGTGCCGCCGCTGGCCGCGCCGGAGAAAAACTGGCGCCAGCCCAGGGCACCGCCGATCGCGCCCAGATCGTAGGCGCCGAGCTGCAGCTGCTTCCGGTACTGCCCGGCGCCGCGCAGATAGGGGCCGCTTCGTCCCAGCGGCCGCCAGCTGCCCGCCGCCGCCAGTCCCACCGCGCCGTCGCGGCTGTTGGGCAGAGTGGGGGTGCCGTTGGGGGTCAGCGCGACGTTCGAGTCGTACCCGGTCTCCGCCAGCAGCGAGGCGCCCCCGCGCCCGTCGCGGCGCGCGGCGCGCAGGAGCTCGGCTGCCGTCTGGCGCAGCGTCGGGCTATCCGACGCGGCGGCCGCCCGCAGCAGCTCGGTGGCGCGTGCGCGATCGTCGGCGCGCAGCGCCAGAAGGCCGAGGAAAACGCGCGCCGATTCGGCCAGCGCCGGATCGGCGGCCGCCTCGCGCAGCAGCGGTTCGGCGCGACGGTCGTCGTGCAGCTCGTACAAGCAGACGCCCTCCAGCAGCGCCGCCGCGCTCTCGTCCTCCGCCAGGCGCACCTCTTCGAACAGGGCCGCCGCCTCGCGCCGCCGGCCCGCGTCCATCAGGGCCAGCGCCTCGGCGAAGCGCCCGCCGCTGCCAGCGCCCGCGCCGCGCGTCTCCTGACACAGGCGCGCCAGCGCGGCCCGCGCGTGGGGATTGCTCGGCTCGCGACGCACGACCTCCTGGAACGCGACGATCGCCGTGTCGCGCGCCCCGGCCCGCAGCTCGTCGTCGCCGATGCCGAGATAGACCGCCACCTGTCCGCGGTCGCGCGGCGACGGCGGCGCGGCTTCAATCGGGGCGCACGGATCGATCGCCGCGGCCCACAGAAACGGAAGCAGGGACGTGAGCACGCCGGTGATCCGCGGCTCAGACGCTGGAATCGGGCGGGGCGCCGCAGAACGATTCGACGATGTCGAGGAGCTGCTTCAAGGCCACGGGCTTGGTCAACGCCGCGGCGACCGAAAGTCGATCACGCTTTCCCAGCGCTTGCCCGTTGGCGGTGAGGATCACGACCGGGATGCTGGCCAGGCGCGGATCGCGAACCTGCTCGTCGCGGAACTGCCAGCCATCCATCACCGGCATCATCAAATCCAGCAGAATGAGACAGGGCAGCGGTTCGGTCTCCGGCCCGCGCAGGATGGCCAGCGCTTCGTAGCCGTTGGCGGCGGGCTTGACGGGGTAACCCTCGTCGGCCAGCAGCTGGCGCTCGATATTCAGGAGGTCGAGGTCGTCCTCGACCAGCAGGATGCCCGGGCAGTCGGCGCGCGCGTGGCTCATGGTTCATTCATTCTTACCAGAGGCGGCCCCTGGGTGAAGCCGGAGCGCCGCAGGAAGCTTCACGCGCCGTGTGGCTCGCCGCGAAATCCCGGAGTCAAGAAGATGACGTTCGCACCGGCGTCATCAAAATGGCACGGAAAAAATCATGACGATTCTGTCGTCGTCGCGGCGACAATGGCCGGATGCAGAACGGGCGACCCCCTCGCGGCAGTCTCTTCGCGCTCTCCTCCCTCGCGGCGATTTTCGCCGCCGGCGTCGTCGCCGGTAGCTGCCAGACCGAGGACGCCGACATCGAGGTCCAGCGCGGCTCGCTGCTGACGGGGACGGCGACGTCGTCGTCGGTCGAGAACAGCATGCTCGGTCCCGCCAACGCCGTCGACGGAAACATGAACACGCGCTGGTCGTCCGCGTTCTCCGATCCGCAGTGGCTGCGCGTCGACCTCGGCGCGACGAAGGCGATCGGCCGCGTCGTCATCTTCTGGGAGGCCGCGTACGGCAAGAATTACCAGATCCAGGTCTCGAACGACGCCACCAACTGGACGACGATCAAGTCGGTCACGAACGGCGACGGCGGCACGGACGACTGGAGCGGTCTCGTCGGCAGCGGACGCTACGTGCGGATGTATGGAACCGCTCGCGCGACCCCTTACGGCTACTCGATCTGGGAGCTCCAGATCTATCCGCCCGCGGGTGGAACCGACGGCGGCGCTGGCGGCGCCGGCACGGGCGGCGCCGGCACGGGCGGCGCGGGCACTGGCGGCGCGGGAACGGGCGGCGCAGGCACGGGCGGTGCTGGAACGGGCGGCGCAGGCACGGGCGGTGCTGGAACGGGCGGTGCTGGAACGGGCGGTGCGGGAACGGGCGGCGCGGGAACGGGCGGTGCGGGAACGGGCGGCGCGGGAACGGGCGGCAGCGGCGGCGGGCTCGGCTCGGGCGCGGCCATACCGGAGATCACCGCCACCTCCTCCTCCGTCGAGACCAGCATGCTCGGTCCGGCGAACGCCATCGACGGCAACATGACCACGCGCTGGTCGTCGGCGTTCAGCGACCCGCAGTGGCTGACGGTGGACTTTGGCGCGACGTATCCCGTCGGCCGCGTCGTCATCAACTGGGAGGCTGCCTACGCCACGGCCTACCAGCTTCAGGTCTCGAACGACAATGCCACCTGGACGACGATCAAGGCCGTGACGGCCGGCGATGGTGGTACGGACGACTGGACCGGCCTCATCGGCAGCGGCCGCTACCTGCGCATGAACGGCACGAAACGGGTCACGCAGTACGGCTACTCGATCTTCGAGATCAAAGCGTACACGCCGCTCAGCTGGAGCCCGACCTCGCTCGGACGCTCGGACACGCTGATCGACACCAGCTGGCGGTTCAATCGTGCCGACGTGACCGGCGCCCAGGCCACGACCTTCAACGACAGCGCCTGGTCGCAGGTGACGCTGCCGCACACCTGGAACGCCCTGGACGGCGAGGACGGCGGATCGAACTATTATCGCGGCATCGGCTGGTACCGGCGACACGTCACCGTCCCGGCGGACACGACCGGCCGGCGCGTGTACCTGCAGTTCGACGGGTCCAACATCGTCACCGACGTGTACGTCAACGGAACGCAGGCGGGCGAGCACCGCGGCGGGTTCGGGGCCTTTCGCTACGATGTGACCGGCCTGGTGGTGGCCGGCGACAACGTCGTCGCCGTCAAGGTCAGCAACGCCAGCGTGACCGACGTGCTGCCGCTGACCGCGGACTTCACCTTCTTCGGCGGCATGTATCGCGACGCGCACCTCCTCATCGTCGATCCGCTGCACATCGACGCCGACGATTTCGGCTCGCCGGGCGTCTACATCACGCCCACCAACGTCACGGCCGCCTCGTCGGGCCTGACGGCGCGCGTGCGGGTGACGAACGTCGGGCCGACCGACATGACGGCCGACGTCTCGGTCGCCATCCGCGACGCCTCGGGTGCGACCGTCACGACGCTGACCGCCAGCCAGTCGGTGGCGGTGGGCGCGACCAGCGACGTCACGATGAACACGACCATCGCGAACCCGCACCTCTGGAACGGCCGCGTCGATCCCTACCTCTACACGGCCGCCGTCACCGTCAGCCGCGCCGGCGTGGCCAGCGACGCCGACACCGAGACGTTCGGGTTCCGGTTCTTCTCGCTCAGCGCCTCCACGGGCTTCTCGCTCAACGGCTCGTACCTGGATCTCCACGGCGTGAACCGCCACCAGGACCGCCTCGACAAGGGCTGGGCGATCGGCAAGACCGAGCACGATCAGGACATGGCCCTCATCACGGAGATGGGCGCGACGGCGATCCGCCTGGCCCACTACGAGCACGCGCAGTACTTCTACAGCCTGTGCGATCAGAACGGCCTGGTGGTCTGGGCCGAGGTGCCGCTGGTCAACAACGTGACCGCCTCGACGGCGTTCAACAACAACGCCCAGCAGCAGCTCAAGGAGCTCATCCGTCAGAGCTATAACCACCCGTCGATCATGTTCTGGAGCCTGTCGAACGAGCTGGCCGACAATCCCGACCCGAACCCGCTGATGACGACGATGCAGACGCTGGCCAAGGCCGAGGATCCAAGCCGTATCACGACGCTGGCGACGAACCTGGGCGACAACGATCCCATCGTCGCGCACACCGATGCGGTGGGGTTCAACAAGTACTTCGGCTGGTACGGCGGCTCCTACAACGACTTCGCCGGCTGGGCCGACCAGATCCACGCGAACTTCCCGGCCCGCAAGATTGGCGTGTCCGAATGGGGCGCCGGCGCGGGCCCCTCGATCCACAGCGAGAATCCGGTCTCGCAGGACCACAGCGAGGAGTACCAGATGCTGCTGCACGAGGCCCACTGGCAGGCCATGCGCACGCGCCCCTTCCTGTGGGGCAAGTTCATCTGGAACATGTTCGACTTCGCCGTCGACAGCCGCAACGAAGGCGAGACGCCCGGCCGCAACGACAAGGGAATGGTCACGTATGATCGCAACACGAAGAAGGACGTCTTCTTCTTCTACAAGGCGAACTGGTCCAGCTCGCCCGTCCTGTACATCACCAGCCGGCGCTTCACCACGCGCACCCCGGCGGCCATCACGGTCAAGGTCTACGCGAACACCGACGACGTCACGCTGACCGTGAACGGCGTCTCGCTGGGGACGAAGACCTCGACGAACCACATCTACAGCTGGACCAACGTGGCGCTGCGGACCGGCGCCAACGTGGTCCAGGCGGCGGGCAACAACAGCGGCGCGCCGTACACCGACTCCGTGACCTGGACGCACTGATCTTCGTCGGCTGAACGCGCGCTCGCCCGCATCCAGCGAGCCGAGCGCCCGTCATTCCTCGCCGCTTCCGCCGCGCGGCAGCTCCAAGGTGAAGGTGGCGCCCTGACCGGGGCGGCTGTCGACCCGGATGTGGCCGCCGTGGGCCTCGACGATCTGCCGGCTGATCCACAGGCCCAGGCCGAACCCGCCGAAGTGGCGGGCCGAGACCCCGCGCTCGAAGCGCTCGAAGATCCGCCGCTGCTGCTCGCGCGCGATGCCGATGCCGCGGTCGATCACCGCCACCAGCGCCGTCTGCTCGTCGCCCGTGACCAGCACGTCGATCGGCTTGCCGGCTCCGAACTTGATGGCGTTGGCGACCAGGTTCGTGAGCACCTGTTCCAGGCGCAGGCGGTCCCATTCGCCGGCGGCCACGCCGGGCGCCGTCAGGCTCAGCTCGCAGCCGGCGGCGCTGGCGGCGGTGCGCATCGATCGCGCCACGTCCTGAATCAGCGCCACCAGGTCCATCTGCTTGCGGTCGAGATCGAGCCGCCCCTCCGACAAGCGCGAGATGTCGAGCAACGTCTCGACCAGCTTGGTCATGCGGCGCACGTGGCCGCTGGTCCGTTCCAGATCGGCGACCAGACGTCCGTTGGCCAGGTGTTCCGCGCCGCGCTTTTGCACCATGCGGTCCAGGTTCTCCACCTGCAGCTGCATCGCCGCCAGCGGCGTGCGCAGCTCGTGCGACGCGATGGAGAGGAACTCATCGCGCACGCGCACCGACGAGCGCAGCTCGAACTCCAGGTTCTTGCGGTCGGTGATGTCGATGCACGACCCGATGTATCCGGCGAACTGGCCGTCGCTGCCGAAGCGAGGCGTGCCGCGGTCCAGGATCCAGCGAAATTCACCGTCGGCGCGGCGCAGGCGGTACTCCATCTCGAACACGCGGCGCTCGCGAAAGGCGGCCATGTACATGTCGAGGCAGGGCTGCAGGTCCTCGAAGTGGACGCCCTCCGCCCAGCCGACGCCCCATTCCTGCTCCAGCGTCCGGCCGGTGAAGGTCAGCCAGGTCTGGTTGAAGAACGTGCACAGGGCGTCGCGATCGGCCATCCACAGCAGCACCGGCGCCGCGTCGGCCATCACCTTGAATCGCGCCTCCGTCTCCTGCGCGCGCTGTTCCACCTCGCGCGCCGCGGTGACGTCGCGGAGGATGGCGATGACGCCGATCGGGTCGCCGCCATCGGAACGCCAGGGGGTGTAGCGGGCCTGGCAGAACCCGCGCCCGCCGGCGCCGGCGCCGGCGATCGCGAACGGCTGCTCGTGCGCCGCGATCTCCTCGCCGCCCAGCGCCCGTCGCAGCGCCGACAGCTCGCGCTGGTCGCCGAGGAACGGCAAGAGATCGGGCGCCGCCTTTCCCATCGCCTCGACCGCCGCCATCCCCAGCATGCGCTCCATGGTCGGGTTCCAGTAGCGACAGCGCAGATCGGAGCCGAAGGCCGCCAGGCCGTCGAGGCTGATGGCCAGAAACTGCCCGGCCAGGTCGGCGGCGACGTCCGCGGGCGGCGCGCCTGGATCGGTCGCGCTCATGCCGGCCGTCGCAATCCCAGCTGGTCGAGAAACGCCAGGCCCCGGTTCTGGCTGGCTTCGACCAGCGCGCCGCCGTCCGGGCCCAGCGCTCCGCGAAAAGCGGTCGCTGCGCGCGCCGTCCGCGGCCACCAGGCATCGACCCAGCCCTCGACGGCCGAGCGCACGCTCTCCGTGCCCGGCAGCGCCAGCGCCAGCAGCGCCGCCGTCCACTGGCGGTGCCACTCGCAGTCCCGCGCCAGCGACGAGGTGATCTGGCCGAGCAGAAAGTCGCCGCGCTCCCTGGCCGCGATGGGCAGCTGCACCATGAACAGATCGTCCAGCACCGGCTTGGCGCAGACGTTGAGCGCCACCATCGCCTCGCCCCAGTCGTACGTGGTCAAGAGACGCTCCACCAGCTCGCGCAGCGGTTGCCAGACTGGATCGTCCTGCCAGATCGCCAGGCTGCGGGCCCCGAAATCAGGCCGCGCGAGCCGGATCTGCGCCATGCGGTAGGCGATGCGCTGGATGCGGCGGGTCTCGTCGGCGGCCTGCAACAGCGCCGCGATGACGATGCGGCTTTGCGGGGCCATCTGGCCCACGTAGGCGGCGACCATCTGGAGCCCGTGACAGGCGAAGCGCAGCGGCGTCACCAGCCGTTCGAAGAGCGCGTGGGCGGCGGCCGGCTGGTCGCGGTCGTAGTTCGACTCCTCGATCGATCGCAGCACGCCGTCGACGTGCGCCTCCTGCGCCTGCTGCAGCCGCACGTAAGCCGTGTAATCGGTCTGGCGCGGATCGGCGAAGGCCTCCCAGACTCCCGATTGCAACGGCGAGCCGGCCCGGTACTGGCGGTTCCAGGCGGAGAGAGGCAGCTCCAGCGCGAAGGCTCCGCCGCGATGGAAATCCAGCGCCGTCGTCGCCACGTCGTAACGGGTCGGCTTGCGCGGCAGATCCGCCAGGTGGGCGAACGTTCGCAGCGGGCGCCGGCGCGGCGGGGCCGGGGCCGCGGCCGCCGGGGCCTCTGGCTCGGGCGCCGCCGCTTCACCGTCGGTCTTCGCCGCCGACATCAGGGCCGCCCCCTCCGGCTCGCGGCCGGCACCGACGGGCGGTCCAGCTCCCAGCTGGCTTCATCCTCGTCGACGTGGAAGTGTCCCTTGAAAGACGACATCACCAGCTCCAGATCGCCCGGCAGCGAGAAATGCCGGTGCAGCGCCGCCTCGACGGCGGCGCGGCTCAGCGTGCAGCGGTCGTGACAGAGGACGCGCAGGTACGACCCGCGGTCGATCACCCGGACGTCGCGATTGGCGGCGCGGATGGCCTGGACGATGGCGCTCGCCACCGGCCCCGCCATCAGCACCGGGCCCACCGCCTGGCGATCGACCTCGGTCTCCCGCTTGGGGTCGACGCCGTCAGCGGGGCTGGCCATCACGCTCGTCCCTTTGGTCGTCGTCTTGGTCGCCCTCGCCACAGTCCTCGCCGCCGTTCGCGATCTCCGCCTCGACGTCGACCCAGACCTGACCGTCCCGCACCGCCACCGCGAAGCGATCCAGCTGCACGCCCGACGGGTTGATCCCGCAGCCGGTCTTGCCGTCATACTCCCAGAAGTGCACGTCGCACAGGATCACGTCGTCGATCAGCTGGCCCGTCGACAGCGGCACGCCCTTGTGCAGGCAGCGATCGCGGTAGGCGCACACGGCGCCGCCCACGTTCAGCACCAGCACCGGCTCGCCGTCGACGGCGACGCCGATCATCTCGCCTGGCCGAACATCGTCCAGCGCCGCCACCCGTCGCATCGGCATCAGCGGGTCCCTCCGACTTCGAATTTGTCCAGCGCCGTCAGCCCGGCCGCCGCCACGGTCATCTCCAGGTCCAGCAAGCGCCCGGCCACCATCACCCGCGGCCGCTTGAGCGGCGCCACCCGCACGTCAGCCGCCGACTGCAGCTTTTCCGCCAGCCGCCCCAGCGTGTCGTCCTCGCGCGCCATGATCAGGAGACCCATCGAATCGCCCTGCAGAAATCCGTACAGCGGGATCATGGCGTGCGCGTCGCCCACGGATAGTTGCCGCCGTAGGCGTCCTTGCCCCAGGTCTCGAACGACAGCCCGAAATAGTTGCGCAACATCGCCACCAGGTTGGCCGGCGCTTCGCCCGCCAGCACGCGCTTGACGATGTCCTTGTGCTCGGCATAGCGGGTCTGTTCCTGCTCGAAGATCCAGCGGCAGGGCTCGGAGCAGAAGATGTATTTCTGTCCGTCCTTCTGCATCGTGGTGGCGCTGTTCTTGGTCGGCGTGCCGTTGCACAGCACCAGCTGGCACAGGTTGCAGAACCCGATGATGGCCGTGCCGTGCACGCCGAAGTCGTTGCCGGGATCGGTCTTCTGCCAGCGCGCGCTGATGCGCTCCCAGATCGGATCCAGCTCGTCCCACGACCCCGGGTAGTGCTGGCGCAGCCACCGCCGTTCGTCCGGCCCCGGCACCACCAGATCGAACCAGACCGACGCGCGGTAGGTGTACGCGCTGGCGTAGACCATGTGGTGGTAATGGTTCAGCGCGACCTCGAACGCCGGCCAGTACCAGGGGCGCGAGAGCCCCACGTCCTCCAGCATGCGCAGGTATTGGTCGACGACCCACTCCTGCACGAACTCCTTGAACGACGACGTGCGCGCCGGCAGCGGCGTCAGGTAATCCATCGCGAAGCCGGTCACCACCGCGAACAGCAGCCAGCTGCGCCAGAACCATTTGTCGCACAGGTACTGGGCGTAATCGCGATCGTGGCGCACCAGCGTGCGCAGCACCGGCTCGCCGATCTGGGCGTGGCGGGCTTCGTCGCTCTGGATGCTGCCCAGCATCTTCTCCAGCATCCGATCGCCCACCTGGCGCGCCAGCGCCGTCAGGCCGACGAACTGCAGGTTGGTGAACCCGGTCTCGAACACGAAGTTGGCCGCCACCGCAAACTCGATCGGGTTGGCCCCGGCCAGAAGCTCGTCGACCAGGTGGCGGGCGGCGATGGCCACCCAGTTGTTCGAGTGATAGAGGCGATGGGTCCAGTCCAGCTGCGGGTCGCTGGCCACCAGATCGTTCATCAGGAGAAGCGGGATCTGCGTGTGCCGGAACTCGTCCAGCGCGCCGAAGAGCGCGGTGGTGCGCCAGGCGCTGGTGCGGCCAAAGCGCGCCGCCCGCAGGTTGCCGATGACGGCGGCGAACTCTGCCAGCGGCAGCGTCGCCGCGTGCAGCTTGACGGCGCTCTTCCACTCGCGCGGCAGCTTGGCGAAATCCTCCGGCCGCCCGGCCGATTCCTTCACCGCCCACAGCGATGTCTCCTTCTCGTGCTGAGTGGCGACGTACTCCGCATAGGTGGTGCGGAACGGTTCGTCCCATCCCGCCCATTCCTCGTACGGCAACCACGGTCGTCCGGCGGCGGCGATCGGAAAGACCTCCGCGTCAGACACATAGGTGGGCTTCCAGTCGAGTTTTCGAGCCAGATCCAGCCACTGTGCGCGTTTGAGCATGGGCGCGCTCGCCACAGGGTAACGCATTCGCGCGTGCGCCGATACACAGCTCCATGGAACCAACCGTGCGATTCCTGGAAATCGGGGCCGGGCAGGCAGGTCGCCGGGCGCGCCCCCGGCGTCGATCGGTCCGCCAGCCATCGAAGCTGGCCGCCTGCTTCCATTCGCCTACACCTCCGCCATCCCCCAAATAGCGCCGAAAGTTCGCCGCTTGGCCGGCGGCAGCGTATGGAAAACAGCGCCCGTATCTTCCCGTCGGAGGATCCGGCCTCAGTATTCCCTTTGCGAAGGCGTCGTCCGGTCAGCGGCCGTCATTCAGCACTGGCGAGAGTGAAGGCCGTGCCGGCGGCTACCCGCTTTGAAAGTGAGGCAGTCCGATGATCGAACAGAGGAGCGAAGGCCGGGAGGGTAGCCCGTTCCTGCGTACGCTGCACGGCGGCGCCGGAGTTCCCGGTTCGGAGGTCGTGACGAACGGGTCGGGAAAGGTTTTCAAGCTGGGCAAGCCGATCGGCGCATCGGGCAACGTCTTCGAGCTGGATGAGAGCCCCTTCGCCGAACCGGTCGTCATCAAGCTGTTCCCGCACGCCGCGGGCATCGAGGAACGAGCGGTGAGCGCGTTCGCGCAGACCGCGCTGCGGGCGGCGGGTCTTCGCCACCCGCACATCGCGCGGGTCTTCGACGCCGGCGCACTGGAGAACGGGACACCTTTCCTGGTGGTCGAGAAGCTGTCCGGCGAAACGCTGGGCGAGCTCCTGTCGCAGGGGGCGGCGCTGCCGCCGGGTGACAGCCTGTCGATCCTGCGCGCCGTCGGGAGCGCCCTCACGGCGGCGCACGCAGCCGGCATCGTTCATGGCGAGCTGCGCCCCGACAACGTCTTCGCCCTGGTGGACGGCATGCGTGACCGGGGCGGCGCCCTGACGTCGGTGAAGCTGCTTGATTTCGGCGCCGCGCGCCTGACCGCGCCGCTGCGCCAGCTGGGGATGGTCGGCAGCGACGAGGCGCTCGCCTATCTGGGCCCGGAGCAGTTGCAGCTGGAGATCCCCCCGGAGTCGTGGGACGGACGGGCGGACGAGTATGCCCTGGCGGTCCTTGCGCACCGCTTGCTCGCGCATTCGCACTCCCGCCGGTCGCCCGCGCTGACCGCGGTGCTGACCATGGCGATGAATCAGAAGCCGGACGATCGGTTCGTCTCCGTCGAGCAGTTCCTGGGCGCGCTCGAGGAAGTGAGCGGCGCCAAGGTGCAACCGGCGAGCGTCAGCGCGCGAGAGAAGCTGCACCCGCTCGGCGACATGGACATCACGCCGGTCGGCGGCCCCTCCATGAGGATGGATCCGATGGCCCTGCGGACGCCGACCACGCACGAGAGCAATCGTTCGTACGGCGCGTTGACACGCCAGTTCTTCGAGGACGGCAACCGCATGTCCGAGGAGGCAGCGGCGGCGCGCTTGCGCAGGTCCAGCTCGTCGCTCTCGATGTCGGCTGCGTCGATGCGCATTCCCACCAGCGCCGCGCGCAAGGTGGCGGTGGTCGTGGCCGCGGCGGCGGTGATCGGCGTCGTGGCGGCTGCCTGGGCCGGGGTCTGGAACCCGGTCATGGCGGTGCGAGAGCGTGCCCACGTTCTTTTCTCTCCGCGACCCTCGATCGTGACCGCGTCGACGGGCGTCGCGCCGGGAGCCATGCCCTCCGAGGTGGCCCGGGCGCCGTCGCCGAGTGAGCCGAACGCGCCCGCGATCGCGAAGACAGCCGCGCCCGCTGGCGCCTCCGCTCCCAAGCGGGTTCCGACGGTCGATCGGGCGGCGCTTGAACCGCCGCCTCCGCCGGCCGAGGCTGGGCGTGGCGCCTCGAAACCGGGAGACACGGCAGCCGACGAGCGAGCCGCGCCTTCGTCGTCGGGCCGTGCTTCGCGGCGCGCGCGCTCGTCGACCCGGTGGAGCGATCCCCTGCACGGGTACGTCTGGTCGCCGACCGAGCAGCGCCTGGTTCCGTCTGAACGAGCCGAGACGGCAGCTCCGTCCGCCTGGCCGCCCCCGCCGCCGCCTGAGTCGTCGCCGGCCTCTTCGGCCAGTTCACCATCACCGTCGCCGTCGCCGTCGGCGCGGCCCGCGCCCAGGGTTGCATCGCGGCCGGCTCCGGATCCCACCAGCGCGGTTCCCACCAGCGATGCCACATCGTCGTCCCTGCTCGATCGCCCGATGCCGCTGTCGTCTTCGGGGCCGACGGAGCCGCCCCCGCAGCCGTCGCCGCCGATCATCGACGACAGCGATGACGGCGCGCCGGCATCCGCGACGAAAGCGCCAGCGCGGGCCGCCCCCGCCGCACCGTCGACGCGCTAGGCCCGGAAAGCGGCGGGCGCCGCGGCCGTCTCGATCGATGTCGCCTCGCCCAGCGGGCCGTGGTTCGCCATCGCGGGCGGGATATGCTGTGACCGCGATGCGCGTTCTCCTGGTCACGCCGCCCATGACGCAGCTCAATACGCCGTACCCGGCGACGGCGTACCTGACCGGCTGCCTGCGCGCGCACGCCGGTCCTGGCGTC
The DNA here is from genome assembly GCA_035544495.1 of Polyangia bacterium. GTDB lineage: Bacteria > Myxococcota_A > Polyangia > Fen-1088 > Fen-1088 > DATKEU01. The sequence continues at coordinate 14,161 of DATKEU010000040.1, forward strand.
GAGGTCCGGCAGGCCGACCTCTCCCTGGCGCTGTTCCTTCGGCTCTACTCCAGCCAGGGGCTGACCGAGGTCGCCGAGGCGATCGCGGCGCGCGGGCCCCAGCGCGGCCGCCGGCGATCCCCGTCGGTGGCGCATTTTCTCGCCCATCGCCAGACGTACGTCGATCGCGTGGAGGCGGTGATTCGTTTTCTGCAGGGCCGCGATGCGACGCTGGCCCTGCGGATCGCCGGGCGCGACTTTCTGCCCGAGGGCCCGCGCTTCGCCGCGCTTGGTGCCCACGACGACGACAGCGACGGCAACGGCGACGGGGAGGCGCTGAACTGGGCGTTCGGACAGCTGGGGACCACCGATCGAGCGCGGCACCTGGCCAGCCTGTGCATCGACGATCTGGGCGACGCCATCCGCGACGGCGTCGATCCGCGCTTCGAGCTGTCGCGCTATGCCGAATCCCTGGCGTCCAGCGCGCCGACGTTCGATGGCCTCCTGGCGGCGCTCGATGGTCCGGAGACGCTGGTCGATCGCGCGCTGGACGAATTGACCGGGCATCTGCTGCGCACCGAGGAGCCGGATCTCGTCGGGCTGACGCTGCCGTTTCCCGGCAACGTCTACGGCGCCCTGCGCATCGCCCGCATCGTCAAGGCCCAGAGCCCGCGGACGCGCGTCGTGCTGGGCGGCGGCTACGTCAACACGGAGCTGCGCGCTCTCAGCGACGGGCGGGTGTTCGATCTCGTCGACTACGTCACGCTCGACGACGGCGAGCGCCCGCTGCTGGCGCTGCTGGATCACCTGCGCGATCCGGCGCGGCCGCTGCTGCGCACGTTCGTGCGGCGGGGCGGCGGCCCCGTCTCGTTCCAGACCACAGCGGCGCTGGCCGATTTGCACCACCGCGAGGCCGGCACGCCGACCTACGACGGCCTGCCGCTCGATCGTTACGTCTCGTTGCTGGAGATGCTGAACCCAATGCACCGCCTGTGGTCAGACGGTCGCTGGAACAAGCTGACCGTCGCCCGCGGCTGTTACTGGAAGAAGTGCACGTTTTGCGACGTCTCCCTCGACTACATCGCGCGCTATGAACCGGCGTCGGCCGCCGTCACCGTCGATCGGATCGAGGCCCTGGTGCGCGAGACCGGACAGACGGGATTTCATTTCGTCGACGAGGCGGCGCCCCCCGCCGCGCTGCGCGCCCTGGCCCTGGCGCTGATCGAACGGCGGATCGGCATCACCTGGTGGGGCAACATCCGTTTCGAGAAGAGCTTCACGCCGGAGTTGGTGCAGCTCTTGGCGCGCTCCGGCTGCGTCGCGATCAGCGGGGGGCTGGAGGTGGCGTCGGATCGCCTGCTGGCCTTGATGAAGAAGGGCGTGACCGTGGCCCAGGTCGCCCGCGTGGCCCGCGCCTTCAGCCAGGCCGGAGTCCTGGTCCACGCCTACCTGATGTACGGATTTCCGACCGAGACAGAGCAGGAGACGGTCGACGCGCTGGAACGCGTGCGCCAGCTGTTCGTCGAGGGCTGCATCCAGTCGGCGTTCTGGCATCGCTTCGCCGCCACGGCGCACAGTCCGATCGGACAGCGTCCCGAGCTGTTCGGCATCCGCCTGCTGCCGCAGGCGCCGGCGACCTTCGCGCGCAACGAGATCCCCTTCGTCGATCCGACCGGCTGCGATCACGAGCGCCTGGGGATCGGGCTGCGGAAGGCGCTCTACAACTTCATGCACGGTGTGGGGCTGGATGCCGACGTTTGCACCTGGTTCGAACACCGCGTCCCCGCGCCCCAGGTCGCGCGCGATCTGATCCGCCGCGCGCTGGTGGCGCCGGTCGCCGGTCGTTCCGGCGCTGGCCGCAGGCGATCGGCGACGTAGCTGGCGGCGCCGCCGCGCCGCCAGTCAGTTGCAGCCGCCGCCGGTCGTCGGGCCGAGATCGGCCCACTGGATGGGGCCGTCGTCGATGCCAAAGCGCATGTCCGTGAAGCTCTCGACGTCGATGAGCGCGTCGGCGTTGCCCCGGTTCTCCGTGCAGCAGCCGTTGCAATCGCTGTCCGCGCAGGTGTCCAGGACCGTGACGACGATGGTCTTGCCGTTCGCCTGGAGACACAGGTCATGGAGGGCGAGGTTGCCGAGCGGGTACGCCGCCACGATGTTGTGCGACATCACCCAGGCCATCGATTTCTTGTTGTCCCCGCAGGCGGCGAACAGCCCCTCGTAGGCGCAGCCGTTGAAGTCCACGCACTCCTGCGGGTTGGTCGGGTACGACTCGAAGCTGGTCTTCGATCCGCTCCGCCATTTCAGTCCGGCGGCGTTGCAGCGGGCGTTGCCGGTCGCGCCCCCGCCGCCCCCGCCGGTGACGCCACCCGAGCCGCTGGCGCCGCCGCTTCCGCTGTGGCCGCCCGAGCCGCCGCCCATGACCTGGGGCACGTCGGCGCCGGCGTCCTTCGCGCCCCCGCTGCCGTTTCCCATGGTTACCCCGCCGGTGCCGCCCCCGGTGGCGCCGCCCGATCCGTTCGGCTGGCCGCTGGATCCGCCCGAGCCGGTGCCGTTGCCGCCGTGATTGCCCGCGTCGCCGGCCTGGCAAGCCAGGATCAGCGCGGGTGCGAGGGCCAGTGCCAGGAGCGAACGGCGAAGCTGCGACATTCTCGAGATCCTCCGGGGCGAGCGAGTGATTCCGAACAGCCCATGCGCCCTCACCCGACCACGCCGCCGACGTTGGCTTCGAAGGCCATTATACCGCCCGATCCCGCTGTCACCTGAAGGTAATGCGGCCGTATTCATTGCCCAATCAAGTCAAAAGGGTTGCTCTTCGCGGCGCCGCGCCCGCTCAACTTCGGTGTCTCAACTGCCGACCACTGGCGAGAAAGCCCGGGCCTCATGCTCTGTCAGTCGCCGCCAGCCAGCGCCGCGCCGCGCGTCGTCGTCGCTCTTCTCGCCGCCTGGTCGCTGGGCGGCGCCGCCTGCAAGCACAGCGCAGCGGATCCGGTGGACGGGGCCAGTGACTCCGACAGCAAGGAGGTGGGATTGCCAGCCTGCCCCACGCCCGATCCCGCATCCGACATGGCCGTCGCCGACGATTTCGGCCCCGACGCCAAGGCCGTCCAGATGCCGTCGGCCATGGGCCGCATCAACGTGTACGAGGTGACGTCGTCGCACCTTCTGGAACGGATCGATGTCTACCTGCGCGCCGATCTCGCGGGAACGCGCGTGACGCTGTCCGTGTACGAAGCGCCGTCCATGGCCAAGCCCTTCGTCAAGCTGACCGATGTCCAGGTCGACGTCCCGTCGTGCGAGGGCTGGGCGTCGAGCGGCGCGCTGGCGGTGCCGCTGGTGGCCGGGCGCTTTTACGCCGTTGGCTTCGATCCGAACCAGCTGGTCACCACCTTCGTCAGCGCCGACATGAACGACCTTCCCATCGATGGCCATTTTGGCCGCCTGATCGGCTCGAAGACGGTGACCACGGTGTCGGTGCCGACGCAGACCTGGGACAAGGTCTCGGACAAGGACTTTATGCGCCAGCGGCTGCTGACCTCGCCGGTCGCGGGCGACGACGCGGGTGATGACGCCGACGACGCCGGCGGCGTTGGCGATGGCGACGCCGGCCTGGACGCGGGCGCGGGCGGCTGACAGCGCGCGCGCCTTGCCGGCGCCGTCACCTCGCCGCTGGTGTCAGCACCGCGGGCCGATCAATGAACCAGCAGCCAGTCGAACGTCGCTGTATCCGGCGCCGGCGCGGCGAAGCTGACGGTGAAACCCTGCGCGGTCTTCTCGGAGATCGCGGTGATCGTCGGCCACGACGCCGTCACGGTGACGCCGTAGGCGGCGTCGGGCTCGGGCTCCCGAAACGTGACGTGCAGGCTGGTCGTGCCGGCAGCGACGGCGACGTCGATCCCGCGCAGGTTCGCCGTGGCGGCGCCCGCCAGGCCCGTCAGCCCCGTCAGCTTCGCGCCGCCGAGGTCCAGCATCGCGACCCCGTTCAATCTGTACTGCCTGGTCGCGGGATCGAAAGCCAGCGGCGCCGGCGGCCGCGGGCGGCGAGCCACCCGGCGCGTCGGCGTGGCGGCGCGCCCGACGGCGTTCGGCATGTCAGCGCGCGCCACGGCCGCGCCGTCGGGCGCCGCGGGAGAAGCCGCCGGCGACGGCTCCGGCGCGCCCGTCGCGCGCGCCGGCAAGCTCACGATCGTCGGCGCTGGGGGCGCCGGCGCGGCCGGGGCGGCGGGCGTCCGCTCGAACGGGTGTGCCGTGGTCCGGCCGTCCAGCGGCGGCGCGATCGGCCGCCCCGCCCGAAACAAGAGCGCGCCTAAAAAAAGTCCGAACGCACCGGCCGCCAGCAGCGGGAGCGGGAGCCGGCGTCCCGGAGGTCGGTCGGCGGAGGGCCGGCTCCGCGGCGCCGCCGGGATGGCGGCTGTTTCGGCCCACTCGCCGGTGGGCGCGCGCGGCTCGGGCGCGCTGGCATCGCCAGGCATCCGCGCGGCCGGTGACGATGCCGGCGGACTGGTGGTCTCCACGATCGGCGCAGCGTCGTTCGCGGGCGCGGCGGTCTCGCCGGTGCGCGTGCGCGGCCGGGGCTGGAGCTCGCCCGAAACCATCACCGGCGGCGGGCGCTCGAACACCGCTGGGCCCGTCGCCTTGCCCAGCAGCCGGGGCATGGGCGACGGCGTCGGCGTGTTCGACGCCGTCGCCGCTGATACGCAGTCGGCGATGGCCCGTTCCAGCGGCGTCGGCCCCATCGCCGGTTCCGTGCCGCCGCCCGTCTCGGGCCGCGCGACGTCGAGATCGATGGCCAGGCGAGGAATGCCGTCGAGAGGTGAGGGCCGCAAGGCGACCGAGGCGAGCGTGCCGGTCAGGTCCGCCGTCACCGGAAATTCTTGGTGGGTGGCGTCGACCGAAACCTGCACGTTGGACCCGACGCGCAGGAAAGGCAGCCGGGTGCGCAACCGCAGCTTGTCGTCGAAGAAGACGCCCCGGCACTGGATGGGACTGGCGATCCCCTCGAAGCGGACCGCCAGCGGGATGGACGGTTCACGGCTGCGGTCGATGACCTCGTTCAACATCTGCTGCTGGTCCGCCGGCAGGTCGATGAACTGGATGGCCATGCCGGTGGCGTCCGGCAGGCGCTGGATGCGGGTGACGCGCCCTTTGATCTGGCACATCCCGCTTGGCAGGGGCATGTCGCAGAGCACGTCGCTGCCCAGCGCGCAGGAGCCCGCCGCGCGCACGAACATGCCCGCCACGCTGAGGTTCAGAGCCTGGCCGGCGATGCGCATCTGGCCGCCAGGTTCGGCCAGGGAGATGCGGGCGCGATAAGAGACCCTCCGCTGGGTCCGCGATAGTCTAGCCATAACGTGGTGCAACTTTTTCTCATAAAAAGCGCGTCCCTGGGAGTGCTATTTATGCGTCGCATATTTTGCCGACGGCGTTGCTCTATCTGGGCGTATTTAAAGGAATAATCTGACGCCAGGCGCGGAATTGGCGGTGCGGCCGACCGCGACGCGCCGGGCGATGAACCGCCGGCCGGCGACGAAGTTATCCACAGTTGGGGACCCAGTTTGGGACTCCGGGCGGCTTACTGGCCGAGGGTGATCTGGCGGATGCGGTTGTTCACGCTGCCTTCGCCGCTGGTGCCGTCGGCGACATAGATCGTCTGGCCATCGGGGGTGACGGCGATGCCCTCTTGCCCGAAGAACTGGGCGTCGGCGCCCGCGCCATCCTGCCAGCCCGCGACGCCATTTCCGGCGATGGTGGTGACCGTGCCGTCGGCGCCGACGCGGCGGATGCGATGAGCAACGGAGTCGGTGACAAAAACATTGTCGTGGCTGTCGGTGGCGAGCCCTTGCGGCCCTGCGAATCGAGCCTGCAGCAACGGGCCATCGATGGTGCCGCTGCCGCCGTCGCCCGCGTAGGTCGTCACCGTGCCGTCGATGGTGACCGCGCGCAGGCGGTGATTGCTGCGATCGGCGACAATGATGCGCCCGTCGCTGAGGACCACGACGCCGTAGGGGACATCGAAGGTGGCGGCCGACCCCACGCCATCCGCGAAGGTGATGCATCCGCCGCCGCTGTTGCCCGCCAGCTCGGTCGGACTGCCGGTCGCGGGATCGACCAGGTAGATGTGGTTGTTCTGATAGTTCGTGACGACCAGCCGTCCGTCGGGAACGGCCGCGAAGCTGCGCGCGCGCCCCATGTCCGGCGCCATCGCCGTCGCGACGCCGCCGACCGCATCGAGGTGCCACAGCGTCCCCGACTGCGCATCCTTCAGCCCGGACGGGTCGTAGTCGGTGCTGACGAACAGATCGCCATTCTTCCCATATCCGAGCCCGAACGGTTGGACGAAGCCCGGTTGCTTGGTCAGCGTGGTGACGGTGCCGTCGGTGGCCACGCGACGAACCGTGTTCCCGTCGTAGTCGGCTACCAGCACGGAGCCCTGAGGTTCGACGATGACGCCGACGGGGTTCGCGAACGTCGCCGCGGCGCCCACGCCATCCATCACGCCGGAGGCTTCGCTGCCCGCGAGCGTGGCGACTGTCGCGCTCGGCTGGAATGTCACCATATCGGGCGCCGGCTCGACATCTGCCACCACGCACGTCCCGCCGCCAGCGCCCATCACGGCGCCGCCGCTGCCCATCGCCATCCCACCGCTCCCCGCCATTACGCTGCCGCTATCGCCGCCAGCGGCGACGCCTCCGCTCCCATCGCCACTGCCGCCCGCGCCAGCGCTCGCGTCGCTGTTGTCCTTACCGCAGCCATTGCCAATGCCGCAGAATAAAAACGCACCAGCGAATACAAAAATAGTGTTTGGTTTTTTACAGCTTCTGTATGACATACCAGGAATGTAAGTCGCCCGCGAAGCAAGGTAGCCTGATTCGCAGTCAGCGCTACAAGTTCGCAGATCTCGACTGATTGGTCAGCGGTAGTGACGGCAGAAGCCAGAGGGGCGCCGGGCCCTCAGGTTTCCGGAGATTTCATATATTGAAGACGCAAGGCACGACAAAGCCGCGGTGACCTGCGGCGCAGGACACCCGGCGGCCCGTTGATGTCTGGGAGAAATCTAAGCCCTCGGGGGCCAGGGACCAGCCCGACCGCCGCGCGCGGCCAGTGCGCGGCCAGCA
>DATKEU010000041.1:0-6608 GCA_035544495.1 Polyangia bacterium
GCCGATCTCAAGAAGGTCCGCCGGGACGCGCCGGTCGTGGTGCTGACCCACCGCCCCCTGTTCGACCTGTATCCGCAGTGGGACTGGGCGACCAAGGACGGTGCCAAGGTGATCGACGTGCTGATGCCGCACAAGAACGTCACCGTGTTCTTCGGTCACATTCACCAGGAACACCACCACATGACGGAGCACATCAAGCATCACGCAGCCAAGTCCCTGGTCTTCCCCCTCCCGGCCGCTGGCTCGGTCCCCAAGCGCGTGCCGTTGCCGTGGGATCCGAAGGAGCCGTTCAAGGGACTGGGCTATCGGCAGATCGACATCGCGCAGGACGGCAGCGACGCGCGCCTCACCGAGTTTCCGGTCGTCGCGCCGCCGGCCTGACGACCGTGCCGCGGAGACAACAAATCAGATCGTTCGGGGTCTTGAGTTCTGATTCTTGGCAGATGGGATTCTCGGCCGGCCAAGGAGCCGTCTTATTCAACCAAATTCAACATTGACCGGGACGACGCCCAGGCGAGGCCAAAGACCGGCAGCGCGGCGCCCGATACCAATCGGCTCTCCGGGCTACACAGCCAGAGGATCGCGGCGGCGATCTCCGCCGGCTTCGGCCAGCGGGCAAAATCGGCGGCGGCCCCCGGCATGGCGCGCCGGTTGGCGGGCGTGTCGATGATCGACGGCAACACGGCGTTGACCAGGATGTCATCTGCCTTGACTTCGTCGGCCAGGCATTTGGTCAGCGCCACCACGCCGGTCTTTGCGACGCTGTAGGCGATCGCTCCGCCCTTGTGCTCGACGGCTGCGAGCGAGCCGACGTTGACGATGCGCCCACCCGCGCCGCCCGCGCGGAGGCGGCGCACAGCCTCGCGGGAGCAGAGAAACGCGGTCACCAGGTTGACGTCGATCTGCTGGCGAAAGGCAGCCAGTGAAATCTCGGTGACGGGCGCGGCGGCGAAACCGCCCGCCACGTGAACCGACGCCCACAGCGGCGGCAGGCTGGCGTAGAACCGGCTCACCTGCTCCTCGCTGGCGAGATCGACGCCGTGCACGAAACGCGCGCGCGCGATCGCCGGCGCGTCGCCGCCGCGATGGGGGACGTGACAGGTGGCGCCCGCGTCGACCAGCGCCCGCACCACCGCCGGGCCCAAGCCACCGGTGCCGCCGGTGACGACGATCTGCTTGCCTTCCAGGTTGGCCGCTGCTGCCATGACTTACCCTCCCCCTCGCGCCCTTCGCCGCGCGGCCGTCAGTATAGGCGCAGGTCGGCTCCGACGGCCACCTCCGATCTCGGCGGAAAAATCACCTTCGTTCGAAGACATGTCGAGGCTCGCCGATGTCGAGCCGCGTGCTCTCCAATGCGCGGGGCGCGCTATGCTGCGCTGATGTCGAATCCCAGCTCGCCGGTCGCCGTCGTCGCGGCTTCCGCGCCGTTGCGCGCGCGGCAGTCATTGTTGCCTTCGGTCTTCGATTCGCGCCTGGCCGGGCGGCAGAAGCGGCCGCTGGGTGATCTGTTCGGCCTGCGGAATTTTGGCGTCAACCTGACGCGCCTGGCGCCGGGGGCGGTGTCGGCCCTTCACCACGCGCACAGCTTGCAGGACGAGCTGGTGTACATCCTCGAGGGGACGCCGATCTTGATCACTGACGCCGGCGAAACGCAGCTGGGGCCCGGGATGTGCGCGGGGTTTCCCGCCGGCGGAAGCGCGCACCACCTGGTCAACCGATCGCCGGCCGACGTTCTTTTTCTGGAGGTCGGCGATCGCACGCGCGGCGACCAGGTCACTTACCCGAACGACGATCTGCGGGGCGTCATGAGGCTCGACGGCAGCTGGGGCTTCGTGCGCAAGGACGGAACGGAGTATTGAAGCCTCCTGACAGGACGCTGTCAGGAGGGGGCGGCTACGGTCCTGGGTCAGGAGGTACCGACCATGACCAAGCCCATGAACCCGATCGGTTACACAGAGCTGCACACGCAGGATCCGGCACGCGCCCGCGCGTTCTACGGCCAGCTGTTCGACTGGACGTCCAAAGAGGAAGAGACGCCCATGGGCCCGTACACGACGTTCGAGGGCGTGCTGGCCGGGCTGACGGCCAGCCGCGACGGCGTCCCCGTCGGCTGGGTCCCGTACGTCAACGTCAGCGACGTCGCGGGATCGACGAAACGGGTGAAGGAGCTCGGCGGACAGGTGCTGCGCGACTGCATCCCGATCCCGGAGGGGACGTTCAGCGTCGTGCGCGATCCGACGGGCGGCGTGCTGGGGCTGTTCCAGAGCGCCAAATGAAGATGAAGACGAAGGCGCGGTGAATGCGGCGCGCCGATCGACTGTTCCAGATCGTTCAGCGCCTGCGCCGCCATTCTCGCGGTTCCGTCGTCACGGCGGCGGAGCTGGCGCGCGATCTGGAAGTGTCGGAGCGCACCGTCTACCGCGACGTCGCCGACCTGATCGCGTCGGGCGTGCCGATCGAAGCCGAGGCCGGTGTCGGCTATCGCCTGCCGCGCGGGACCTATGACCTGCCGCCGCTGATGTTCGATGAAGACGAAATAGAAGCGCTGGTTCTCGGCGCGCGCGTGGTCAAGGGCTGGGGCGACCCCGCCCTGGCCGCCGCCGCCGAGAACGCGCTGTCGAAGATCGAGGCGATCCTTCCCGCCCAGCTGAAGGACCGCGTCGCCGACGCCACGCTGTTCGCGCTGAACCTGCGCCGCGAGCACCGCGACGTCGGCGCCGCGCTGGGCACCGTTCGCGGAGCCATCCGCGCCGAGCGCAAGATCGAGCTCGACTATGTCGATCGCACCGCGCAATCGACCACACGCATCGTCTGGCCGCTAGGACTCTTCTACTGGGGCGCCGTCTGGACCGTGGGCGGCTGGTGCGAGTTGCGCGACGGCTTTCGAAATTTCCGCCTCGACCGCATCGCCCGCTTGAAAGTGACCGAGGCGCGCTACCCGCGCACGCCGGGCCGCACGCTGGGTGATCTGTTTGTTTATTACCGATCGCTGCCGGCCAGCGGAGACGGCGAGGGGTAGCTCTCACCGCCGCCGACCACCGCCAGCTCGCCCGCGATGTCGTCGCGGATGCAGGCCTTGAAGCGGCCGGGGGACATCTCGCGCAGCGGCGGGACGTCGCCGGCGCAGGCGGGGATCGCGTAGGGGCAGCGGGTGCGGAAGACGCAGCCTGACGGGGGCGCGACGGGGCTGGGGATGTCACCGGCCAGCAGCATGCGCGGGCGCCGGTGCGTCGGGTCGGGCTTGGGAGACGCCGCCAGCAGCGCGGCGGTGTAGGGGTGCAGCGGCTCCTCGTACAGCGCCGCCGTCGGCGCCACCTCCATCACCTTGCCCAGATACAGCACCACCACCCGGTCGCACAGGAACTCGACCACGTCGAGGTCGTGCGAGATGAAGAGCATGGTCAGGCTCAGCTGCTCGCGCAGGTCCTGCAGCAGGTTCAGCACCTGCGCCTGGATGGAGACGTCCAGCGCTGACACTGGCTCGTCGGCGACGATGAAGCGCGGCTCGACGGCCAGCGCGCGCGCGATGCCGATGCGCTGGCGCTGGCCGCCCGAGAACTCGTGCGGAAAGCGGCGGGCGTGCTCCGGCTGCAGGCCGACCAGGCGCAGCAGCTCGGCGATGCGCTGCGGGCGCGCCGCGCCCCGGTGCAGGTGGTGCGTGTCCAGCGCCTCGCCCAGGATGTCGCGCACGCGCAGGCGCGGATTCAGGCTGGCGTACGGGTCCTGAAAGATGATCTGCAGGTGGCGGCGCAGCGGGCGCATGGCCCGCGTCGACAGCGACGTCAGGTCGCGGCCGTCGTACTGGATCGTCCCGCCCGTCGGCTCCAGCAGCTTGAGGACGCAGCGGCCGATGGTGCTCTTGCCGGAGCCGGATTCGCCAACCAGGCCCAGCACCTCGCCCGGCTCGACGGCGAAGCTGACGCCGTCGACGGCGCGCACCGGATGCGCGCCGGTGCCGAAGTACTTGCGCAGGCCGCGCACCTCCAAAAGCGGCGGCGCGGCGGCCGGGGGAACGGCGGGCGGCGCGGTCCCCTCGCCGCTGACCGTCGGCTCGATGACGATGCCTGCGTGTGGACTCCGCTCGGGCTGGGCCCGAGCGGAGTCCGTCGCGGGAGGGTCCGGGAACCCTCCCAGGGTGCCGATCTGATCGTCGGGCTTCACCTCACGTCACCTCGCCGGCACGGATGCAGCGCGCGCGCTGCCCCTGCGGAAATTCCGCCAGCTCCGGCACGCGCTCCTCGCACGCGGGCAGGCGCAGCTCGCAGCGCGGGGCGAAGGCGCAGCCGGGCGGCGGCGCCAGGGGGCTGGCCACCTGGCCCGGGATGGCCAGCAGGCGCGCGCGCCGGATGATCGTCGGCTCCGCGTGCGGCTGGTGGCGGTGCGCCGACGCCTCCGCCAGCGCGCGGCCCGGCAGACTGCGCAGCAGGCCCCGCGTGTAAGGGTGCAGCGGGCGCGCGAACAGCGCGTCCACCGGCCCGCTCTCGACGACGCGCCCGCAGTACATGACCGCGACGTGGTGGGCGATCTGCGCCACCACGCCCAGGTTGTGCGTGACGAAGAGGATGCTCATCCCCAGCTCGGCCTGCAGCTTTGCCAGCAAGGCCAGGATCTGCGCCTGGATCGTCACGTCCAGCGCGGTCGTCGGCTCGTCGGCGATCAGCAGCGACGGCGTGCAGGCCAGGGCCAGCGCGATCATCGCCCGCTGGCGCATGCCGCCCGACAGCTGGTGAGGGAACTCGTCCAGGCGGCGCTCGGCGGCCGGGATCTCCACCAGCTCCAGCATGCGGCGGGCGTGCGCGCGCGCCTCGCGCCGGCTCTTGTGCAGGTGCAGGCGCACCGACTCGGCGATCTGATTGCCGATGGTGAACACCGGGTTCAGGCTGGTCATCGGCTCCTGGAAGATCATGCTGATCTCCTTGCCCCGCAGCCCCAGCATCGCCCGGCGCGCCACCTTGACCAGATCCACCGTGCGCCCGTCGCGCTGGCGAAACAGGATCTCGCCGCCCACGATTCGCCCCGGCGGGTTGGGGATGAGGCCCATGATCGACAGCCCCGTCACCGACTTGCCCGAGCCCGACTCGCCGACGATGGCCAGCGTCTGACCGGGCCGCACCAGCAGGCTGACGCCGTCGACGGCGCGCACGATCCCCTCGTCGGTTCCGAAGTGCGTGCGCAGGTCACGAATTGCCAGCAGCGCCTCCGCGGCGTCGCCGGTGGGAACCGCCGCCGCTGCATCCGTGCTCATCTACAGCGCCTTTCGCAGCCGCGGATCCAGCATGTCGCGCAGCCCGTCGCCCACCATCTGCAGCGACAGCGCCGCCAGGACGATGGCGACGCCGGGGAACACCACCACCCAGAACGCCTCGTGCGAGAACTGCTGCCCGCTGGCGATCATCGTCCCCCAGGTCGGCAGCTCGGGCGGCACGCCGACGCCCAGGAACGACAGGCTGGCCTCGGCAAGGATCGCGTACGCGAAGATGAACGTCGCCTGCACCAGCAGCGGCGACGTCAGGTTGCGGAAGATGTGCACGCTCAGGATCCGCCGCGTCGATACGCCCAGCGCGCGCGCCGCCTCGACGAACAACAGCTCGCGCAGCACCAGCGTCGACGCCCGCACCACGCGCGCCACGCGCGGCGTGTAGACCATCGACAGCGCCAGCACCACGTTGCTGGCCGCCGCGCCCAGGATGGCCATGAGGGCGATCGCCAGCAGGATGTCCGGGAACGACATCATCGCGTCGACGACGCGCATGAGCGGCCCGTCGAGGCGACTGAAGTACCCGGCCAGCAGTCCCAGCACCAGCCCCCCCAGCCCCGACAGCGCCACCACCGCCAGCCCGATCGACAGCGAGTAACGCCCGCCGTGGATGATGCGCGCGAAGACGTCGCGCCCGAACTCGTCCGTCCCCAGCCAGTGAGCGGCCGACGGCCCCTGCAGGCGATCCAGCACCATCAGCTGCAGCGGATCGTGGCGCGCCACCACGCCGGCGAACACCGCCGTCAGGATCTGCAGCCCCAGCACCACCGCGCCGATCAGCACCAACCGGCGGCGAAACAGCTTGGCGAAGAACAACCGCATCGCGCCCGCCCTCAGTACTTCACCCGCGGATCGATCACCAGATACAGCAGATCGATGGTCAGGTTCACCAGCACGTACATCGCCGCGATGGTCAGCAGCGCTCCTTGAATGACCGGGTAGTCACGGCGGAGGACGGCGCTGACCACCAGGTTGCCGATCCCGGGCAGGCCGAACACGGTCTCCGTCACCACCGCGCCCCCCAGCAGCAGCGCCGCCGTCAGGCCGACCACCGTCAGCACCGGGATCAGTGCGTTGCGCAGGGCGTGCTTCAAGATCACGCGCAGCTCGGGGACGCCGGTCGCGCGCGCCGTGCGGATGTAATCGTCGCCCAGCACGTCCAGCATGCTCGCGCGCGTGAAGCGGATGATCAGCGCCGAGTTCAACACCCCCAGCACCGTGGACGGCAGCACCAGGTGGCGCACCCGCTCGAACAGGCCCACGCCTGGATCGCCGTATCCCGCCACCGGCAGCCAGCCCAGCCGCACGGCGAAGATCTGCATCAGGATCAGGCCGAACCAGAAGCTCGGCA
>DATKEU010000042.1:0-7776 GCA_035544495.1 Polyangia bacterium
TGCTGAAAGCGCCGCACCGCCAGGCGCATGGCATCGTCGTAGATGCCGACCTGGTGCTTGCTCTTCGGCGTCAGGAGGCCCTCGCAGGCCAGCCGCTTCTCGACCGCCGCCATGGCCGGCTTCTCGGCGGCGCGCTTGGCCACGAACTTCACCTTCACCGCCAGCTCCGGACGCTTGGCCGCCAGGGCGTCCAGCGTCTTGACGTGGGCCTTGCGGCGCGCGAGCTCCAGCTCCTGGCGCAAGCGCGCGAGCCGCCGCTCCTCTCGCTTGATGTCCTTGGGTGCGACGTACGACACCGTCTCGACCGCGTCCAGCACGTCGGCGCTCTGCTGGTCGTGACAGGGGTGCTCGGCATCGCCGACAAAGCGCGCCCGCAGCACCGACAGCGAAGGTGGGATCCCGTACAGCTCCAGGTAATTCTTCTCGCCGGGCGGCAGCGGCTCGCCGTCGTTGTCCAGCTGATCGTTGGCGAGGCCGATGAAGATGCGGCGATAACGGTTGGGCAGCGGCTGTCCGTCCGGCGTCATCTGCTCGGCGAAGATGAACGGCGTCCAGTCGTCGCGCAGATCGACCAGCGTGTAGCCCGCCGACGCGATGGCCGCCGCGTCGACCCACCGCTCCTGCCCGTCGACAATCACCAGCGCCCGCTTCTCGGGCGGCAGATCCTCCCTCGCCTTCAACGCCTCGCTCTCGGGCACCGGCGCCGGCGGCGGTGCCGGCGCCGGCCGCACTGGCACTGGCGGCGGCGTACGCGGCGGCGTCGCCGTCTCCGCGTTCTTCGCCGGCGGCGCCGACGGCTGCAACGAGGCCGACCCGCGACAGCCGAGGAGGCCGAGTGCCGCGACCGTTGTCAGTTTCCAGGCCGCCGAACGAATTCCAACCAGTCTCATCAGTCGTGAAGACTCAACATACCAGGCATGCCGCCCTCGTGCGCAATTCACCTCGATCGACGCACGCCGCCGACAACCAGGCGATCGCAGCGAGCGCTATCGCGCCCGCCGCTGCAGATCGAGGAGCAGCTTCACCAGCCGATCGCGCTCGACGTCGCGCACGCGTTCGAACTGGCAGCTGACGGTGTACTGGGATTCCTCGTCGACCTTCACCTCGGTGACCCGCACCACCCGCCCGTCCAGCGCCACCAGCTCGTGGCTGGCCCCCTGATCGCCGCGCGGGAAATCGACGCCCAGGCGCAGGTCGGCCCCGATCACCAGCGGCTCCAGCGTGCGAAAGCGCAGCCCGCCCGCGCTGATGTCCTCGGTGACCGCGCGCAAAGGCAACGCGGTCGACGCCGCGGTCAGCGGCGCGAAGGTGAGGGCCAAGCTGGTCGCCAGCCGGAAGTAGCCGCGCTTCTGCTGGGTGGTGAACGCGCGCGGCCGTTCGATGATCGCGCCCGGGTACGGCGTGGTCGTCACCACCAGCATGCGCGATCGCCCGCTGTGCAACCCGAAGTCGTCCCACACGCTGAGCACGGCGTTCGCGCCCACCATCACGTTCGGCAGCTCGCGATAGTGCGGAAAGGCCAGCATCAGCTGCCGCTTGCCCAGCTGCAGAATCGATCCCCGCAGCTCGCCCTGGGTCGACGCGCTCTGCACCGAAAGGCGGATGTCCTGTCCGACGCGAAGCCTCACATGGGCCATTTCTGACGTGTCCATTACAGCGCCCGGCGCGCGCGGGACGCAAGATCGCGGAAAAAGAGCCTCAGCGCTTCACGGCCTGGGTGGGTGCCTTGTGGCTGGCGATGCGATCGCGCCCCTGCCGCTTCGCCTCGTACATCGCCGCGTCGGCAGCCGCGATCAGCGCGTGGACGTCGGACGGGCCCGGGGCGATGGCGACACCGATGCTGACCGTGACCAGGATGGTCCGCCCGGCGTGCTCGATGCGCATCTCGCGCACGGCGGAGAGGATACGGGTGGCCAGCGCCTCCGCACCGGCGAGATCGATGCCCCGGCAGACCACCGCGAACTCCTCTCCCCCGTAACGCGCGAAAACGTCCTCGTTGCGCAGCATGCCCGAGATGCGGGCGGAGATCTCCGCCAGCACGCGGTCGCCGGCCGGGTGGCCGTAATTGTCGTTGACGCGCTTGAAGTGATCGACGTCGAGAAACAAGAGCGCCAGAGACGTCTGATGGCGCTTGGCGAATTTCAGCTCGCTGTTCAATCGATCGAGGAAATAGCGGCGATTGAAGCTGTTGGTCAGCCCGTCCCGCAGCGCCGACTGATAGAGCTGCTTTTGAAAGTGGGCCTCCAGCTCGTCCTGATACGTGAACTTGAGGATGGTGTTGGCCCCGATGGCGATCTTGTCGCCGTCGGCCAGCTGGTGGCGGCTGATCTTGAGGCCGTTGCAGAACGTCCCGTTGGTCGATTTCAGGTCGACCAGGACCGCCTGGTTGCCGTCGCTCTCGATGACCGCGTGCTCGCGCGAGATGCCGTCGTCCAGGATGCGCACGGCGGCGCCCTCGCCCCGGCCGATCACGGTGCGCCCGACGGCGACCTGGAACATCTCACCGAAGCTGGAGCCGGCCAGCACCACCAGGCACGACTTCTCGCTCCGGCGCTGCGGCGTCCGCCGGTCGGACAGCAGATCCGTGTTCTGGGTTATCTCGCGGTTGTCAACCGCCCGAGCCATATGATCAGCCTACCAAGAAACGGCCACCCTTGCGCGGTCCTGTGCAGCGGAAAAGATCGCGCAATACCGGCAAAGTCCCCTCTAAAGAAACCGCCCCCAGACGCCGATTCGATCCCTGAGATGCGGCCGTTCGTTCTGGCATTGATCGTGGTTTCGGGCTGCGCCACCACCCAGCCGTTTGTCTTCCGGCCGACCGAGACGGCGAACCTGACATCGGAGGACCGGGCAGTCGCCCGCTACGTGGTCCCCCGGACCCTGCCGCGCGGCGAGATCTTCGTGACCTCCGAAGGCGTCGTGGCCAGCCGCGACGGCCACGCCGGCCCGGCGCTGCACGTCCGGGCGCTGCTGTACAACGTCGCGGGCGAGGCGCCCTGGGCGGTCGACGTCCGCGAACAGCTCGTCACCCTTCCGGGCGGCGTGCAGCTGCACGCCGACGACGTCAAGACCGTCGCCGCCGGCGCGCCCATCCTGGCGATCGCTCCTGGCGAACGCATCGCCATGGATCTGTATTTTCCGCTGCCCGAATCGCAGGGCTCGGCGGCCGAGATCCCGACCTTCGATTTCATCTGGCAGGTGACGACCGATCGCAAGCGCGCCGCCGGCAGCGTCCCCTTCGGCCGCGTCGACGATCGCGGCGGGCCCGCGGCGGATCGCGCGACCGTCGCGACGGCGACAGCCGCCACGTACTGATCGTCTCTTGTCGGCCACGCGCGGTGGTGGCAGCTTGGTGTCGTGCGCTTCCCCGATCCTCTCGCGACGGGCTCCACTCGGGCCAACCCCGAGCGAACGCTCTCCGAGCTTCGGCTCCGACACGTCGTCGAGGGACGGCCGTTGCCGGCCGGTCTGGAAGCCACGCTGCGCGCGGATGGGCGGGCGGGCGCGCTGGCCATCTTGAAGGCAATCGCCGATCGCCGGCGCCGCAACCGGGCCGAGGGGCAGCGCCTGCGATCGATCCTCCGCTATGAAACCGCGCTGTGGACCGCCGGCTGTCTGCGTGTGGCCGGCGTCGACGAGGCGGGGATGAGCCCGCTCGCCGGCCCGGTGGCGGCGGCGGCGGTGATCTTTCCCCCCGGCGCGCGCATCCCCGGCGTCGACGATTCCAAGCGCCTGGACGCCGCCGAGCGTGATCGCCTGGCGCCGATCATCAAAGAGATTTGCCTGGCCTGGTCGGTGGCGTTCGTCGAGCCCGACGAGATCGATCGCCTGAACATCTATCACGCGGGTCTGCTGGCCATGCGGCGGGCCGTCGACGGCCTGGCGCCGCAACCGCAGCACCTGCTCATCGACGCCCGCCGCCTGAAAGACCTCGCCCTGCCCCAGCAAGGGATCATCAAGGGCGATCAGAAGAGCCTCTCCATCGCCGCGGCGTCGATCCTGGCCAAGACCGCCCGCGACGCCCGCATGCTGGAGCTGGATCGGATGTTCCCCGGGTACGGCTTCGCCCAGCATAAGGGCTACCCCGTGCGGGCGCACTTCCGGGCCTTGAAGCGCATCGGCGCGTGCGCCGTTCACCGCCGGTCGTTCGCGCCCGTGCGCGAAGCGTTGAGCCGCGCGCCCAAAAGCGACTGAGACGACTGAGACGGGCTGAGACCAGCGACGTGATCGGCCCCGCCTACATCCACGCAGGGCGGTGGGCCTTCGCCGCGCGAGTCGGTGGATACCCGACAAAAAATTCTCCGCGCTCCGGATTTTCAGTTAACGACCGCACTGGCCGTGTGAGAAAATGTTTGGGGATTCGATGAAGCATTCGCGCAGAGTCGAACCGCGTGCGCCGTACCCGGAGGACGTGTCGCTGACCCGGGCGAAGGGCGGCAAGAGCATCGTCGCGCGCGGCGTGAACATCAGCGCCAGTGGGATCTACCTCCACTGCGTCGAGCCGTGCGAGATCGGAAGCCAGGTCGTCTGCGCCGTGCTCCTCGACGGCGGTCCGCGCAGGCTCCCCGGCCACATCACGCGCCTCGAGGCGTTGCCGGGCATGATCGGCGTCGCCATCGCCTTCGCCGATCTCAGCGCGCGGGACATGAGCGCGCTGCGCGGGTACGTCGGCCATCATCAGGCCGCGGCCGTCGCGGCGAAGCTGTCACTGACCGGGATGCCGGGGCCGGTGCGCTGCGAGGCGATCTACAACGGCGACACCATCCGCCTGAGCACGGCGCTGCCGTTCCTGCGCCTCGACTCGGAGGTGGGTGTCCACCGCGACTCCGATCCCGACGACGCGACCACCGCCGGCGTCTTGAGCCGCGTGGCCCTCGAGCCCTCCTCATCCGACGGTGTTCCCCGCCTGGCTCTCGACATCGACGTCACGCGCGTGTCCGCCTCGGCCTCCCCGTCGCCGCTTCCCATGCGGCCCTCCTCACCGTCGCGCGCCGGCCGGCCCAGCCCGGTTCCCCTCCCGTCCGTCGTCATCTCGCCCACGCTGCAGACCGAGACGCTGGCCATGCGCGCCGGTCAGGCCACCGCGGGGCAAGCGCCCCGGCACGACACCGCCGAGGTCGCGCGGCGCTGGTATTTCAAGGACTGGTCCTCGCCGCCCGCCATCATGGGAGGCGGTCGCCGCGCGCGAAGCCGGCGTCTCTGGCGCAACGTCAGGCGGTTCTTCGCTCCTCTCGAGACACTGACAGGCCTGCCCTTCTGGGCGTCGTGCGTCTTCGCGCTGGTGTTCGGGTTCGTGACAGCGCTAATCTTGCGCTGATCAGCTGATCACTGAATCGACGCGATCGAATCGATCGCGCGCCCGCGCCTTCGCGCATCGCCAGGCTGGACCGATTCCAGGCCTAACTGCTGGAAGTTGCGTGCTGGAAAATGTGGAACAAGTGTTGCTGAGCTACGCGCAATGAGCACACGAGGACGTCGCTCTCCGGTCGCGCTCCCCCTGGTGGCCAGCATCTGCGTGGCCGTTGTCGCCGGCGCTTGTGACCCTGGCGCCCCTGCCGCCAGCAGCGTCGGCGCCGGCAGCGCCGCGCCTTTCCAGGGCGAGCTCGTCGCCACCATCGCCACCTTCGACGACGGGCACACCGAGATCCGTTACTCGCTGCGCATCGACGACAGCGACGAGCCGGCGCTGCTGTTTGCCAGCTCGCCCGAGCTCGACTCCGGCGAGCGCGTCGGCGTCTGGGGCGAGCGCCACGGCGACGAGATCACCGTCACCGCGTATTCATCTCTGGCCGAGACCGCGCCGACCGGGGCGCGCCAATCGGCGCTCGTCGGTGCCCCGCAGAAGGCGCCGCGCAAGTTCGCCTTCGTGCTGGTCGACACCGGCGCCGGCACGTCGCTGACAACCGCGCAGGCCGATTCGCTGATCTTCAAAGGCACCGGCGCCGTCGACACATCGCTGGCGCGGTACTACCTGGAGGAGTCGTACGGCATCCAGACACTGACCGGCGACATCATCGGGCCGCTGAAGTTCGCGATGGCCGGCTGCAACACCAACCAGATGTCGACCATGTTGCGGGCGAAGATCCCCCAGACGTACGACCAGTACGGCTGGTACTTCAACCGCACCGCCGCGTGCGGCTGGTCCGGGCTGGCGACGGTCGGCTTGCCGATGCGTCCCGCGCGCGACACCTGGTTCAACGGCAGCGCCGGCTGCGTCGTGCTGGCGCAGGAGCCTGGCCACAACTTCGGCATGACCCACTCGTCGACGATTCGCTGTCCGGGCGTCCCGCTGGCCGACAAGCCGGCCGGCGCGTGCCAGCACAGCGAGTACGGCGATCCCTTCGACCCGATGGGGCACGGCTGTTACCACATGAACATGTATCAGAAGGCCTATCAGGGCTGGGTGCAGGGCTGTAACAGCGTGCTGGTTCCCTCCAGCGGAACCTTCGACATCTTCCCGACCGAGCTGGCGTGCAACGCCATCCAGGTGTTGCAGGTGCCGATGCCGAAGACGCGTCCGTTCACGCGGCCGGCGGCGGGCGGCGGCGCAGGGGGGACGACCAACCTGGCCTACTACTATATCGAGTACCGACAGCCGATCGGCCTGTTCGAGAAGCCGCTGGGCAATGTGTTCCAGGGCGTCCTCATTCACGCGGGCGAGCAGTACCGCACGCTGATCCAGGGCGGGCGCTATCCGTACCTGCTGGACATGACGCCGGAGACGAACACGTTCAACGACGCGGCGCTGGCCGTTGGAAAGACGTTCACCGACCCGGCCGGCGGCGTCAGCATCACGCTGATCTCCGCCGACGCGACCAAGGCGACGGTGAAGGTCGACATCATGGGCGGCACCGGCATGCCGACCTGCATGGACGGCACGGCCATCACGGCGCCTGGACCCCAGGCCTGCGGCGAGGGCAGCGGCGTGATCAGCAGCGCCGACGGTGGGGTGCTGCTGCCGTCGGCCGACGGCGGCAACCAGATGGCGGCGATGGATGCGCGCGGAGGCGACCTGGGGACGGGTGGCGCCGGCGGTGGCGGCACCATCGCCGGCACCGGCGGAAGCAGCGGCGAGCCGGCGCCGGGCGGCAAGGACGCCGCGAGCGGCAACTCGAACAGCGACGCAGGCCCGCTGGCGTCACCGGGCACTGCGCCCGGAGCTGGGTCTGTCCCTCCCGGCGCAAGGCGAGCCGCCGACGACGGTATCAGCGGATGCGCGTGCGCCACCGCGGACGGACAAGGCGCCGCGTCGCCATTCACTCTCGTGCTGCTGGGGCTGATCGCGCTGCGACGGCGCCGGGGTCCGGTCTGAGGTGCGAAATTGCGCCGGCCTCTCCGGCCGTTACGGGGATCAGCGCTTTTTTGTTCGACGTCGGTGAATTCGGGCTAATGTAGGCGCCTCGAACGGATCTCGATCGGACCCCGGGTGAGTGGCGTTGGTAAGGGCGGGTCGGGCTTCCGCAGCGGTCCTTTCGCTGTCCTTCCGATTATTGGTCGTGTGCTCGCCAAAGAACGGGGAGGCGATTAGGTCGCTTCCAACAGGAGGTTTCGCATGTTTCCTGCGCGCCAGCTCGCTCTCTCCGTCTCGCTGACTGTTCTAGGCGTGGCCATCGGCTGCACCACATCGGAGCCTTACATTGCGCCGACCGGCGGCGGCCAAACGGCGACAGGCACCGGCGGTGCGATGACAGACTCCGGAACGTCGATGGGCTCCGGCGGCGCCATGACGACCGGCACCGGCGGCGCCGCGATGGGCTCGGGCGGCATGATGATGGG
>DATKEU010000043.1:0-3629 GCA_035544495.1 Polyangia bacterium
GGCCAGGCGCCGGTCGTGGATGTGGACGGCGTGCTTGACGCCGCTCTTGCCCCGGAAATGAAAACGCACCGTGAAGCCCGAGACGTCGGCGTGCTGGTTGCGCAGGGTCGTCAGGCCGAACGAGTGGTTGTCGCGCGCGTACTCGTCGTTGCCCACGCGAATCAGCGTCGTCTCGAGCAAGCGGACGATGGTGGCGATGACCTTGTCGCGCGGCAGCCCCGGCCGGGCCATGTCGCGGGCGACGCGGCTGCGCAGGCGCGGCAGCAGCGCGCCGAAGGCGATCATGCGTTCGAACTTCGTCTCGTCGCGCTGCGCGCGCCAGCGCGTGTGATAGCGGTATTGCTTTCGTCCACGGGCGTCTCGCCCGGTGGCCTGCAGGTGGCCGCTCGGATCGGGACAGATCCAGACGTCGCGCCAGGCCGGGGGAATCGCCAGCGCGCGCACGCGCCGCAACGTCGGCGCGTCCCGCACCGTTCGCCCGTTGCGCAGATAGCGAAATCCCGCGCCCTGTCGCCGCCGCACCAGGCCCGCGGACGCGTTCGCCGCCACGTACTTCAGCCCGGCCATCCGCGCCGATGCGCTGGCGTGCGCCGGCGGAGCGGCCAGGTCCAGGTGGTGCGCCAGCAGACGGCCCATCTCGATAAAGTGACGATTGTCTTTCGACCTTCAAGGACGGGCCCAGCGTTCCCCCGGCCCCGGCGCAACCATGTGAAACAACGAGCGCGCCCGACCGCGACAGCGCGAAAGTGGTATTTTTGGATGAATTCGCCCGCGCTGCGCCCAGAGGGCGCGTTTTCCTGCCTGGTACGCCGGCCAGCACCGTCCAATGCCCACAGGAGACCCTATCGGTGCGTAGTCTTCGCTCAACGCCAGGGGTATTGCCTTTCTCTCTCGCCTGCGGCCTTCTGGCGCTGGCTTCGGGGTGCTCCGGCGAGATAGCCGGACCTTCGTCTTCGGGCCCGGGACCAGGACCAGGAACCGGTTCGGGTTCGGGGTCGACACCCGGCACCGGCCCGGCTGCCGGCGGGTCGGGCGGGGGCCCTTCGGGCATGGGCGGACAGCCCAGCACCGCCAGCCCGTCCAGCCTGATCTCGCTTTCGGGCGGAGACCTGCCGGCCCCGCGCATCCACAAGCTGACCGCGACCGAGTTCGCCAACAGCGTGCACGATCTGCTCGGCGACGCCGCGCCTCTCGGCCCGGTCGAGCCCGACACGACGATCGGGTTCGGCTTCACCAGCGCCGCCGCATCCGTCGCCACGGTCTCTCCCGACGGCGTGGCCCAGTATGAAACCGCCACCGGCGCCGCGACCGACTATGCGTTCGGCGATCCGGCGCGCGCCGCGGCGCTGTTGCCCTGCATGCCCAGCGGGCCGACCGACCAGGCGTGCATGAAGCAAGCGCTGGCCGCGATCGGCCGCCGCGCCTTCCGTCGGCCGCTCACCGACGCCGAGCAGGCGCGGTACGTGACGCTGGCGTCGACCATCGCCGGCAATCCGGGCAACACGGCGCTGACGGGCCTGCGCCACGCGGTGTGGGCGATTCTGCAGTCGCCCAGCTTCATCTACCGGGTCGAGCTTGGAACAGCCAGCCAGGCCGACGGCGGGCGCCTGAAGTTCAACGACTTCGAGATGGCGTCTCGTCTCGCAGGCGCGCTGTGGGCCAGCGTTCCCGACGACATGCTGCTGGACGCGGCCGCGCAGGGCCAGCTGTCCAGCGCCGACGGAGTCAAGGCCCAGGCCCAGCGCATGCTGGCGGACGCGCGCGTGCACCGCGCCTTCACATCGTTCGTCGCCGACCTGTACGACAAGACGGAGCTGGATCAGGCGAACAAGGATCCGATGCTGTACCCGACGTTCACGACGACGCTGAAAGCAGCTATGCAGCAGGAGCTGGAGCAGCGGATCGACGACGTCGTCTTTGGCGCGGGAGGCGGCGATTATCTGTCGCTGCTGGATGGAAAAACGGCCTTCGTGAACAACGAGCTGGCGGCGCACTACGGCCTGCCGGCCGTCACCCCGGACGCCTGGCGCAAGGTCACGCTGCCGGACAGCTCGCATCGGGTGGGCCTGCTGGGCGCGGGCGCCATCCTGGCGGGGCAGGCGCTGCCGCAACGGACGTCGCCCACGGCGCGCGGCAAGTTCGTCAACGAGGCGCTGCTGTGCCGGGTGATCCCGCCGCCGCCCGACAAGGTGCCGCCGCTGCCCGACGAGACCGATCAGCCGAACACCACCGTGCGCCAGCGGCTGGTCAAGCACCGCCAGGACCCCTCGTGCGCCGCCTGCCACGCGCTGATGGATCCGATCGGCTTCGGCATGGAGAACTTCGACACCGTCGGCAAGTACCGCACCACCGACAACAACCAACCCATCGACGCCACGGGAACGCTGGGCGGCATGAACTTCGACGGCCTGGGCCAGCTGGGCGGCGTCCTGCGCCAGCAGCCGGCCAGCGCGCCCTGCCTGGTGTCCAAGGTGTACTCGTACCTGCTGGGACGAACCATCAACGACAAGGACGCCAGCACCATCGACGCGCTGGCGACATTCTTCGGCGGCAACGGCAACAACGTCGACAAGCTGCTGCTGCAGACGGTGACCAGCGACGCGTTCCGGTTCGTTCAGCCGGTCAAGCCCTGAGGAAAAAGAGAAGACGACGATGATACGCAGCAAACGAAACATCATCTCGCGCCGGCACGTCCTGCGGGGGATGCTGGCGGGCGGCGCCAGCGTCGCGGTCCCCCTGCCCCGCCTGGCCGGCATGCTGAACGACAACGGCACCGCGTACGCCGCCGGCGGCGCCCTGCCGGTGCGCTTCGGCGTCTGGTTCTTCGGCAACGGCATCATCCCCAACCGCTGGGTCCCGGCCAACGTCGGCGCCGGAAACGCCTGGAGCCTGAGCGAGCAGCTGGCCCCGCTGCAGGACGTGAAGCCCTGGCTGAACGTGGTCACCGGCCTGACCATCAAGATCCCGAACAACGCCCCGCACTCCAGCATGCCGTCGGCGGCGATCAGCGGCGCCCAGGTGGGCGGTGGCGGCATGCAATCCCCGTCGATCGATCAGCTGGTCAAGGTCGCGGTCGACACGCCGACGCTGCTGTTTCACCAGGGCATCCACATCGGCATCTCGACCCACAACGGCGCCACCGCCCTGGATCGCGGCATCTCCTATTCGGCGGCCAATCAGCCGAACCCGCCGAACTACAGCCCGACGACGCTGTTCAAATCGCTGGTGCAGTTCGCGAACCCGGGAGCCATGCCCAAGCCGCCGGATCCAGAGCTGCTGAATCGCAAGCTGGTCGTCGACGCCGTCCTGGCCGACGCGAACGCGCTGCGGGCGCGCCTGGGCAAGGACGATCAGGTTCGTCTCGACCGCCACCTCACGGGCCTGGGCCAGCTGCAACAGCAGATCGTCGCCGCCGAGATGCCGAAGGCGACCGGGATGATCGTCGACCCCGACAAGGCTTATCCAAACCGCGGGGGTGACGTCGACAACCTCAGCCGCCAGCGCGGGCAGGCCTTCGCCGACCTGCTGGTGTTCGCGATGTCGGCCGATCTGACGCGCGTATTCTCGTACCTGTTCACGGCGCCCGCCAGCCACGGCTCGTACATGGACTGCGGCCTGGACAACACCAC
>DATKEU010000044.1:0-4439 GCA_035544495.1 Polyangia bacterium
ACATCATCGACGTCACCGACTTCGGCACGACGGAAGAGGGGTGCGCGTATTTCGCCATGGAGCACCTCGACGGGATCGATCTCGCCGACGTGCTGTCGCTGGAGCGGCGGATCGAGCCGGAGCGCGCGGTCCAGATCGCCATCCAGATCTGCCGCGCCCTGCACGCCGCGCACGCGGCCGGCGTCATCCATCGCGATCTCAAGCCGGAGAACATCTTTCTGGTGGCGCGCGAGGGGCAGGCGGACTTCGTCAAGGTGCTGGACTTCGGCATCGCCCGCAGCGTGAACCGCGGGTCGCGGCGGCTGACCAATCCGGGCATGGCCATGGGCACGCCCGAGTACATGGCGCCGGAGCAGGCCACGGGCGGACCGGCGGATCGGCGATCGGACATCTTCTCCGTCGGGGCGCTGCTGTACGAGATGTTGCTGGGGATGCCGCCGCAGCTCGGCACCGGGCCCTTGCGGTCGCTGGAGAGCCTCGAGACGGCGGCCGCCGCGCCGCCGGCGTTGCCGCGCCGGCCACGCGAGGTGCTGCCGACGCTGCCCGATGATCTGGACGACGTCATCATGCGGGCGCTGCACCGCGATCCGACCCAGCGCTATCAGACGATGGCCCAGCTGGAATACGATCTGACGAAGAGCCTGTGGGGCAGGCCGCGCGCGGTCGCCGATCTGCTGGGTTTTCGCGATCCGGCGCGCACGGAGACGCCCAGTGGATCCTTCAGGCGGAACCTGGCGCTCGAGTACCCGGTGGAGGAAGGGGCGGCGCCGATGCTGGAGAGCACGGGGCCACACCCGCTGGTGTCGCCGACGCCGCTGCCGGGTACGCTGGCGGGCGTGGCGCGCCTGGCGGGGACCATCGACGTCCCGCCCGCGCGCACGGCCGTGCTGATGGGACGCTCGCCGACACCGTCGCCGCCGCCGCTGGCGCCGGGGCCGCGCGGGCTGGTGCCGGCAGGCGCGACCGCCGCCGGCACGCTGCAGCTGGGCCCGGCGCGCGCAGGGCGGGTGGTCTCGCACGCGACGGGCATGCGCGTGATGGCGACGATGGCGATGCTGGGCATCGTGGCGGTCGCCGCGGTGATGGCGTACCAGCGCCTCCCCTGGCTGCGCGGCGAGCGGTCCGCGGCGCCCCTGGCGTCGGCGTCCGTCGCCGCGGTTGGCCGACCAGCGCCGCCCGGCGTGCCGGCGGCGGCCGAACGCGCGGCGCGCGTGGCGGCGCTGACCACGCAAGGCAGCGCGCTCGCGCGTCGACCCAACTTCGCGGCGGCCGACCTGCCGGCCCTGCAGGCGACGATGGCCGAGCTGGCGAAGGACGGAGCGCCGGGCATCGGGCAGGAGCTGGGCCGCACAGCCGCCGCCGGGCTGGTGGCGCGAGCGGTCGCGGCGGTGAGCGCCGGCCAGCGCGAGCAAGCGCTCGCTCTTTACGCGGTGGCGCGCTCGCTGGACACGGAAGTCGCGCAACCGGCGGTCTTCGCGCGCTCGCTCGCGCGGCGGGGCGAGGCGGCGCTGGCGTCGGGGCAGGCGGGCGACGCGGTCGAGTGGGCGCGCGAGTCGCTGCGCGTCGCCGAGAGCGACGCGGACGCTCAGGCGCTGCTGGGCCTGGCGCTGGCGGGGTCGCGCGAATGGGCGGCGGCCGTTCCGGCGTTGGAGCTTGCGCTGGAGCTGCGCCCCGGCGACGCAACGTTGCGACGGGCCCTGGGGCGCGTTCGCTCGCATCTGCCGCGCGCGGCCGGTGACGGCGGCGAGACCGGCGCGCGACCGCGCCGGCGGACGGGGGCGCGCGCGGTGGCGCCGGGCGACGACCTGCAGACGCTGAAGAAGGCCAGCGACGACGGCAGCGGCGCGGAGGGGACGGGCACGGGCGACGTCCGTCGCGAGGAGGACCTGCCGCTAGCGCCGACTGAGCCGGCTGCCGAGAAGCAGCAATAGCTGCATCGCCAGCGTCCGATCGCCTTCCAGCTTCAGCCGCCCGTCCAGCAGCGCCTGCATCGGCGGGATTGTGCTTCGGCGCAGGCCATCGAAGGTGGCGCCGTCCAGGCGCACGGTTGCGCGCGGCCGGCCCGCGCTGACGCCGGCGTCGCCGAACCCGACGTCGAAGGCCCAGCGCCGGCGTCGGCGCCCGGCCACCTCGACCAGCACGCGTCCCGACACCTGACGGAGCAGGTCGACGTCGCGCGGATCGAGGAACAGAAGGTCGAGGACGCTCCAGCCGGGCGGCAACAGCTCCGGCAGATCGGGATCGGGTTCGGGGCTCAAGGCGGCGAGGAGATCGGGGGCGCTCTGGCGAAGCAGGACGTCGGGCCTGGGCGCACCCGGACCGGGTGCCACCTCGGTCACCGCCAGCGCGTCCGCGCGCGCCTGCAGATCCCAGACCGCCGATGCGGCGGCGCCGTCACCGGAGATCTGCGCGCGCACCAGCGGCGCGTCCGCGGGCGCCGCGCGCCCCGAGGTGCGAAACGCCTGCGGCAACCAGTCGCGGAAGAAGGCGGCGACGGTGATGCCGGCGGGCGGCCGATTCCAGGAGCTGCTGGACATTCGACGGTGGCGACTATACTCCGGGGCCTTGGCTGGGAGATTGTGAATGACGAGGCACGCTGGTCTTGGCTCGCGGGTTCGGGCCGTCGCGGTCGCCGCCGCCGCCGCCGTGGCGGTGATGGCGTCGTTGCCAGAAACGCCCGCGCGGGCGCAGACGTCGTCGGATGCTGTGATTGGCTATCGACCCTCGCAGGGCGTCTTCATTCCAGGCGCCGGGCTGGCCGGTGACGCCGATGCCAGCGCCGTGGAGCTGAACCCGGCGCAGCTGGCCATGCTGGCCGGCTCCAGCTTCGTTCTCGTCGGGAACGCCGCGACCAGCGATTCGCCGCTGCCCGGGCGCGGCGTCGGCCTCTTCCTCGGCGGCCCGATCGTCCTGCAAAGCGCGCTCGGCATGGGCGTGCAGGCGGTGGCGCACACCGATGCCCTCGACATCGACGGCCACACCAAGCTGTCGTTCTCGTACGCGCTGCGGCTCGGGCGAGGGTTCGGTATCGGCGTCGACTGGGCGCACGTCTTTCGCGGCGCTTACGGGGGCCTGGACACGTTCGACGCCGGCGCGACCTGGCGGCCGAACCCGCACCTCGGCCTCGGCTTGACGGTGCGCGATCTCTCGTCGCCGGGCGCGAACGGGCAGCCCGAGCTGCCGCGCATGTGGAGCGCCGAGCTCCTCCTGCGTCCGGTGGCCAGCGATCGCGTCGAGCTGGGCCTCGGCGCCGCGCACGCCGAGGGCGACGAGTGGAAGCGCGTCTCGACGCGCGCGCGGCTGGCGGTGCGCATCACCAGCGGCCTGCACGTTTTCGGCGACTTCGAGAGCCTCCCCGGACAGACCGAGCACGTGTTCGCGTCGGGAGGGTACTATCGCGGCAGCGCCGGGCTGGCCTTCGACCTCGAGCACCTGGGCGCGACCTTCGCCATGCGCTCCGGCCACCCGGGCGCTGGCGATTCGGGGATCGGCGGCAGTGTTCTCCTGCGATCCAGCGGCGAACGATACCCCGCGCTCTTCGTGCCGCGGCGGATCGAGCGCGTCAGCCTGGACGGCGTCGAGGGCGAGCGCGCGTACGTGAACGTCGTGCGCCGCCTGCGTGCCGCCGCCAGCGACGACGCCACCGCCGGAGTGTTGATGAAGATCGAGAACCTGCAGCTCGGCTGGGGGCGCATCGAGGAGATCCGCGATCTCGTCGCCGTGCTGCGCGCGCGCGGCAAGCTGGTCTACGCCTACGCCACGTTCCCGGCTACGCGTGATTACTACCTGGCCAGCGCCTGCGACGGCATCATCGTGCACCCGGCGGGCGAGCTGTCGCTGCGCGGCCTCGGGCAGGTGGTGACGTTCTACAAGGGTCTGCTCGATCGCGTGGGGGTCAAGGTCGAGCTGGTGCGCATCGCCGAATACAAGGGGGCGATGGAGCCGTTCGTGATGACCGAGCAGTCGGCGCCCGTGCGCGAGAACAAGAACCAGCTGCTCGACGACGTCTATCAGCGCGTCCTGGCGGCGATCGTGGGCGGGCGGGGCAGGATGGGGCGCGGCCTCGACGAGCAGAAGCTCGGCGCCATCATCGATCGCGGCGCCCTGAACCCCGACGAGGCGTTGCGCGCCGGCCTGATCGACGCGGTGAAAGACGAGAACGAAATCGACGACACGCTGGCCAAGCTGAGCGGCCGCCGCGGCCTGCGCGTCGCCAATCCCGATCTGTCGCCCCAGCGCCCGCAGCGCTGGGGCGGGCGGCGCGTGGCGGTGGTGCTGGTCGACGGCACGATCGCGGACGGGCCCAGCCAGGATCTTCCGCTGGGGCTGGGCGACGTGTCGGGCTCCGACACGCTGGTGGCGGCGCTGGACGAATGCCGCCGCGATCCCAGCATCGGCGCCGTCGTGCTGCGCGTGAACAGCCCGGGCGGATCGGCGTT
>DATKEU010000045.1:0-2872 GCA_035544495.1 Polyangia bacterium
CAATTCTTGGCCAACATCCGCGAGACCGACGCCATCGCCCACGTCGTCCGCTGCTTCGAGGACGACAACATCATCCACGTCGACAGCCGCATCGACCCGCTGGCCGACGTCGGGACCATCGACACCGAGCTCTGTCTCAAAGATCTCGAGACCGTCGACAAGCGCATCGAGCGCGCCAAGAAGGCGCTCAAGGGTCCGGCGCCCAAGGAAGAGAAGCTGATCCTCGAGCTGTGCGAGCGGCTGCGCGCCGGCCTGGACGCGGGCAAACCGGCGCGCGCCCAGGGACTGTCGACGGAGGAGCAAGCGCTGCTGCGCGAGAGCAGCCTGCTCACGCTGAAGAAGGTCTTCTACGTCGCCAACGTCGCCGAGAAGCAGCTCGGCAATCCCGACGCCGAGCCGCACGTGCGCGCGCTGAAGGCGCACGCCACCGCCGAGGGCGCGCCTGTGGTCGTCATCTGCGCCGCCGCCGAGGCCGAGATCGCCTCGCTGGACGCCGCCGACCGCCCCGCGTTCCTCGAGACGTTGGGCCTGAAAGAGCCCGGCCTGAACGCCGTCGCCCGGACGGCGTACCAGATCCTCGACCTCATCACCTTCCTCACCGCCGGCCCCGACGAGTGCCGCGCCTGGACCATCAAGCGCGGCGCCCGGGCCCCGCAGGCCGCGGGCGTCATCCACACCGACTTCGAGCGCGGCTTCATCAAGGCCGAGGTCATCTGGTGGGAGGACCTCGTCAAGCTCGGCTCGGAAGCCGCCGCCCGCTCGCACGCCAAGCTGGCCCTGGAAGGCAAGGACTACGTCGTCCGCGACGGCGACGTCATCCACTTCAAGTTCAACGTCTGACGAGCGCTAGCTAAAACCGATTGGTGACGGCCAGGAACGTCATCTTGTCGTTCGTGCTGCGCAGGCGCGTGGACAGCGTGCGCACGAAGGTCCACAGCAGGTCGTAGGCCAGGTCGCGGTCGACGAAGAGCAGGTCTTCCATGTCCTCCTTGCGGATGACGAACAGGCGGCAGGCCTCGTGCGCGCGCGCGTCGGCGCTGCGCGGGAAGTCGTCGATCAGCGCCATCTCGCCGAAGTACGTGCCGGTCTTCAGCACCGCCAGAGCCTCCTCGCCCATGCCCGGGACCTGCCGGCTGATGCGCACGGCGCCGTCGAGGATCAGGTACATCTTGTCGCCCTGATCGCCCTCCTTGAAGATCATGTCGCCGGTGGCATAGCTCTCTTCCAGCCCCAGGCTGGCGATGCGCCGCAGGTAGCTCGCCTGCAGCCCCTCGAACAGGTTGATCCGCGACAGCAGCTCGATCGCCTGTTCGGGCGGGATGGTCGTTCCCACCACCACCGGGCGCGCCGGCACCGCCGCCGGTGGCGCGTCGCCGCCGGCCGGGCCCTCGTGTTCCCGGAAGTCGAGATCCCCGTCGTTTTCGCTCACGCGCGCATTATGCCGGGAGCTGCTTCAATGGGCCAGGAAGCGTTCCGCGTCGATCGCCGCCATGCACCCGGTCCCGGCCGCCGTGACCGCCTGGCGGTAGACGTGGTCGGCGACGTCCCCGCAAGCGAACACGCCGGGGATCTTCGTCGCCGTCGATCCGGGCTGCGTGATGAGGTAGCCGGCGGCGTCCATGTCCAGCACGCCCTTGAACAAGTCCGAGTTCGGCTGGTGACCGATGGCGACGAAGACGCCGCCCACCGGCATCGTGCGCGTCTCGCCCGAGCGCGTGTCACGCAGCCGCAGCCCGGTCACGCCCGGCTTCGGCAAGTCGCCCAGGATCTCGTCGACGACGACGTTGGTGATGAATTCGATCTTCGGGTTGCGCCGCGCCCGCTCCAGCATGATCTTCGACGCCCGGAACTCGTCGCGCCGGTGCAGGATGGCGACCTTGGGCGCGAACCGGGTCAGGAACGTCGCCTCCTCCATGGCCGTGTCGCCGCCCCCCACCACCGCCAGCTCGCGCCCGCGGAACAGCGCCCCGTCGCAGGTGGCGCAGGCGGACAGCCCATAGTTCTGAAATTTTTTCTCCGACGGGATCCCCAGCCACTTGGCCGACGCCCCGGTGGAGATGATGACCGCCTCCGCCGACACGACGCCGTCGGTGGCGTGGATGTGAAACGGGCGCTGCCTGAGATCGACCGCAGTGACGTCCGCCGTGCGGACGCGCGTGCCGAAGCGCTCTGCCTGCGCCTTGAACAGCTCCATCAGCTCCGGCCCCTGCACGCCCTTCGGGAAGCCGGGATAGTTCTCCACCTCGGTGGTGATCATCAGCTGCCCGCCCGGGATGGTCAGCGGCTCGATGGCGGCGCCGCCTCCCTCGAACAGGATCGGCTCGAGGTTCGCGCGCGCGGCGTAGATCGCCGCCGTGTACCCGGCCGGGCCCGATCCGATGATGGCGACCTTGGCATGCTCGACAGAAGACATCGCTTGTTCCTTTTCCTATTTAGGTGCCCAAAGGGCAAACGGTTTCACGGGCGCTTCCAGATGCCGCTCCGCCCGCCCCGTTTCTCCTCCAGCCGCACCGCGCGGATCTCCACCCCCCGTTCCGCTCCCTTGACCATGTCATAGACCGTCAGCGCCGCCACCGACGCGCCCACCATCGCCTCCATCTCGACGCCGGTCCGATCGAACGCCCGCACCGTCACCGCGATGCGCACGCCCGGCAGATGCGTGTCCAGTCGCAGCTCGACGTCGGTGCCGACGACGCGCACCGGATGGCAGAGCGGGATCAGCTCCGCCGTCCGCTTGATCGCCGCCAGCGCGGCGATGCGCGCAGTGGCCAGCACGTCGCCTTTGTTCTTCGCTCCCGTCCCCCTTCTGATGAGCGCCAGCGTCGCCGGTTTCATCCGCACCGCCGAGCTGGCCGTGGCCGCCC
Organism: Polyangia bacterium; assembly: GCA_035544495.1. GTDB lineage: Bacteria > Myxococcota_A > Polyangia > Fen-1088 > Fen-1088 > DATKEU01. The sequence continues at coordinate 2,865 of DATKEU010000045.1, forward strand.
GCGCCGTC
>DATKEU010000046.1:0-10396 GCA_035544495.1 Polyangia bacterium
CTCAAGGGAGGCAGCCTGGCCGAGGGCGCGCGCGGGGCCGACCGTCCGCGCATGTTCGGCAAGCTGCTGCTGCTCCAGCGCATGAGCGAGGGCGCCCGGGGCGACGTCTTCGCGGCCCTCCGCCCGGTGGAGATCGAACGCTTCTGCGCCCTCAAGATCCTGCCCGAGTCGTACACGCGCACGCCGGATCTCGTGACCGCGTTGCGCGCCGAGGCCTCGGCCTTGGTCCGGCGCATTCACGGCAACGTCGTCCAGCTGTACGACATCGGCCTGGCCGAGCAGCGCCTGTTCTTCGTCAGCGAGCTGGTCGAGGGCGGCGATCTGGAACGCCTGGTCGCGCGTCTCCGGCAGGCGCAACGCCCGTTGCCGCCCGCGCTGGCGGTTTACATCGCGATGGAGGTGGCCGCCGCCGTCGGCTACCTGCGCCAGACGCTGGCGCGGCAGCCATCGGACAAGGTGGCCGCCGCGCCGCTGGCGCTGGCCGCGCGCTCGGTCCTTCTGTCCACGGACGGCGAGGTGAAGGTGATCCACTACGGCGCCACGCTGTCGCGGGCGGCGCCCCGAACGGAGATCATCGTGCCGCCGGAGCTCGGCGATCCCGCGGCGCCCGCCACGCCGGCCAGCGACGTGTTCGTCGTCGGCGAGCTCTTGTGGCTGATGCTGACCGGCCAGCGCCCGGACCCGGCCATGCTGCCGGCCGGCGGCGCCCCGCCCAGCGACGCGCTGATGCGCCTGGCGCGCTCGGCCCTGGACATCAACCCGGCGCGCCGCCCCGCCAACTGCGAGCACCTGCGCGCCGCGCTGGCCAGCGCGCTGCGCGCCCTCTCCGGCGCCGGCGCCGCCGAGCTGGGCGCGCTGGTGCAATCGTCGTTCGCCGGCGCGCTGACCGGCGACCGCGCGGCGCTGGCCGCCCAAATCTCCACCCTGGATCCCAAGCGCGAGCTAGCGCCGCCCACCTGGAGGGTGATCACGCTCAGCCGCCCCGACGCCGGCGCCCCCACGGCCACCCGGCGCGGCAAGGTGGCCGCCGCGGCGTCGGTCGATCTCGCCGTCGGACAGGTGGTGCCGGGGACGCGCTACCGGCTGGTCTCGAAGCTGGGCGAAGGCGGCATGGGGACCGTCTACGCCGCCGAGCACGTCGACATCGAGCGCAAGGTGGCGCTGAAGGTGTTGCGCGCCGACGCCGCCCCCGATGCGGAGACCCTGCAGCTGTTCCGCCAGGAGGCGCGCGCCGCCTCGAAGATCGGCAGCGCGTACATCTGCGACGTCACCGATTTTGGCGAGGTCCCCGACGGGCGCGTGTTCTTCGTGATGGAGTATCTCGAGGGCGAATCGCTGGGCCGCGTGCTGCGCGAATCGGCGCACGTCGAACCAGCGCGCGCCATCGGGATCCTGCGCCAGGTGGCCAAGGGCCTGGGGGCCGCGCACGAAAAATCGATCGTCCACCTCGACGTCAAGCCGGACAACATCATGCTGCTGCGCCAGGGGCGGCGCTCGGACGCCGTCAAGCTGGTCGACTTCGGCATCGCCGGCCTCATGAACCAGGGCGCCGAGGAAGAGGAGATCTCCGGCACGCCCGAGTACATCGCGCCCGAGCGCGCCAGCGGCCGTGGATACGACCACCGCAGCGACGTCTATGCCCTGGGCGTGACGGCGTACGAGATGCTGTGCGGGCGCGTCCCCTTTCACGGCCGGAACAACATCGCCACGCTGACCATGCAGGTGAAGGATCACCCCGAGCCGCTGGCGCGCGTCGCCGGCGAGCGCGTACCGGAGCCGCTGGCCACGCTGGTGATGCGCATGCTGGAGAAGGATGCCGGCGCGCGCCCGCAGAGCATGGCCGAGGTGGAAGCACTGCTGTGCGAGGCGCAGATCGCCGCCGGCCTGACGACGCCGTGGGACGACCTGGAGCTGCCTGCCGTCGACGACGAATGGCGCGCCCGCCTGGCCCGCCGCATGCCCGCGCCGGGGCGCGTGCGCGGCAAGGTGATCGCCGCCGCCGCCGGCATCGCCGCCGTGGCGGTCGGCGCGGCGCTGTACCTGGGCGTCATCCGCAAACCGCAGGTGATCGTCCGCGAGGTGCGCGTCGAGCTGACCAACACCGACGAGGCCCCGGCCGTGGCGTCGGCCCTGCTGCGCGCCGATCAGGCGGCGCGGCGCCAGCGCTATGTGCGGCCGTTCGACGAATCGGCGCTGCACTTCATCATCAACGCCGAGGAAGAAGCCGGCAAGACCGGACGCCGATCGGCGGGGGCGCAGGCCCTGCGGCGCGCCTACGCGTCGGCGCTGGCGGTGATCGGAAACGAGCTCCTCAAGGCCGGCCTGCGCGATCTGGCGCTGCCGAAATACAAGGACGCCTTGCTGTTCAACCCCGACGATCCGGAGCTGCAGCGCAAGGCGGAGCTCTCGCCCGAGGATCTCCGCACGCGCGAGCGCCACCCGGGCGGCGCCGCGCTGGCGGCGTCGGCGACGCCCGCTCCCGCCCCACCGCGGCCGGCCCCCGTCGACGCCGCGATGGAGGCGGCGACGCGGGTCTTCATCGCCGCCACCCAGGGCCACCTGTCGGAGGCGCGCCTGGCCCTCGGGACGCTCGCCGACCTGGATGGCGGCGGCGTGCAGCGCGCGCGCCTGTCGGACGGCTTGCGCACGCGCGCCTCGGCAGAGTGGAGCCTCGGGCACCGGGACAGCGCGCGCCCGCTTTACCAGCTGATCTCCGAGCTGGACCCGCAGGACCTGGACTCGCGCGAGCGCGCCAAAGCACCGGCTTCGCCACCGCCCGCCGCCGCCGCGGGCACCCCGCTCGCCGCCAGCGCCGCGCCGCCGCCGAAGGCCGCCGCCAAGAAAAAAGAGCTCGAGCCGGAGCCGGAGGCGCCGCGCGATCCCGCGGCATCGAAGCGCGCCGCCGAGACGGGACAGGCCGCGCTGGCCCGCGGGCGCCTCGGCGAGGCCGAACAGGCGTTCACCGACGCCGTCCGCGCCGACGCCCTCAACCCGGCCGCCGTCGGCGGGCTGGCCGACGTCGCCTTCGAACGCGCCCGCTACAGCGACGCGCTGGACTACGCGCGCCGGGCCGCGCGCCTCGCGCCCAAGAACCCGAAGTACCTCGTCGTCCTGGGCGACGCCTACTTCAAGCTGCTCCGCTACGACGAGGCGATGGCGAACTACCAGAAGGCGCTGGCGCTGGTCCCCGCCGATGGCACGATCCAGAGCCGCATCGGAAAAGTCTCCGCCCGCATCGGCCAGGCGCCGGCAGCACCTGCTCCTTGACCCGCTCCGATCCTAGTAGAAGGTGATCGGCACCATCTGATCGATCTCGTACATCCCTCGGCTGTGCGCCGGTCCCATCACCGACGCCGCGGGCGGCATGTCCCCGGAGAAGGTGGTCATGCTGCACGAAACCGAAGCGGTGCCGGGTTCGGCCTTCACCTGCAGCGCCACCGGCGGCTCGCCGGGCTGCTCGACCGGCTTGAACTGGTTCCGGCCCGGGTCGGTGGCGGTGCCGAGATCCAGCGTTCCTCTCTGCAACACGACCGGCGGCTCGCGATACTCCTCGAACTTGGTACCGCGCACTGTCACCACCCCCGCGTCCTCGCTGTCTTGAAACAGCCCGACCACCTGGAAGGAGCAGTCGCGCACGTCGAGGTGCGCACCGATGAAAGAAATCCCGCCCGCAGCGTTCGCCGCCGGGGAGATCTGAAACCGCGTCGTCTCGACCATCGCCGTGCTGCCGAGACCCATCAGGCCGAGCAATCCCTGAATCGACGAATCCTGCACCCACGCGTCGATCTTGCCGGTGGAGGTCACGGCATCGGGACCGACGCTGTTGATGGTGGACCCATTGATCTCCAGCACCTGGCCGTTGCCGGTGAGCCGGATCGCCTGGCCATTCTCGTCGTGGAGGTTGGCGATCGTGCTGTGTTCGATCACCCGCAACGTGCTCCGGTCGCCCCGTGATTCGACGGCCGCACCGGCGCTGCTGTTGATGGTGGTGGCGCCGCCGATGACCAGGGTCGACCCGATGGCCTGCTCGCTGACCAGGAAGCCCACGTTCGCTCCGTCCGCCGAAACAGCGGAGAGGTTCGTGCGCGACCCCTCTCCGTTGATTCTGAGCGCCTGATCCAGGGTCAGGGCCTGAAGGGTGAGATCGCCGGCGCTGACCAGGGCGTCCGAGAGGCGTGTCATGTCCTTGCCGGCCCCTTCCAGCGTCAGCGAGGACGGCAGCTTCAGGGGCGACGACGGGTCGCGCTGCTCGCCGAAGGTGCCGGGGCCGAGGACGACGGTGTCTCCTGCTCCCGCCGAGACCAGGGCACGCGCCAGCGTCGCGAACGGGCTTCGCGCCGTGCCGGCGGCGCTGTCGCTGCCGTGCTCGGCCACGTTGATCGGCGTGACGGTCACCAGAGCCGGCGACTCGTACCACTTCTGTCCGCCGTGCGTGGTGAAGCGCAACGTCTTCGCCCCCAACGCGGTGCCGTGCGGGATGGTGATGGCCATCCGAAAGCGATCGCGGCGCGCGTCGGCCGGCGCTCCCAGGCCGATCTCGCCGAGCGAGACATTGTCCGCGCCGTCCAGATCGACGCCCGTCACGGTGAGGTTAATGACCTCGCCCTGCAGCACCACCCCGTCCGGTCGATCGACCAGCGCGATGAACATCGGGCACATGGCGTCCTTGGGCACGCACTGGTTCGTCAACGCGCAACACGCGTAGGCGTCGCTGCTGCAGGGACAGCTTCGATTGTCGATGGACAGAGGTGCCGTGCACGCGGCGCCGAGGAACACGCACGCCGTCCAGAGGGGCCAGGGGCTAGAAATCGAGCCACGCATGATGGTCGGTCAGCTTCGCGACAGCTTCGCGGCCGGCTTCAGCGGGCAGCTTAACACCGAATGCCCCGCCACCGGTTAATTCAGCTATTCGACGATTGTAAACCGGCCGTGGGGCCGGGCGCCCGTCGGGAACGACCCTACGGCCCCGGCGCGCCTACACCTTGACCCGTTTCCAGCCGCCCCGGTGAAACAGCACGCCCGCCACAACGGCGATGGTCGAGAACGCGACGGCGATGGCGATGAACACACCCGTCGGGCCCAGGCCGATCGGCTTTGCCAGAACATAGGCCAGCGGGATCTCCCACAGCCAGAAGCAAAATAGGTTGATCAGCGTCGGCGTGCGGGTGTCGCCCGCACCGTTGAAAGCCTGGGTCATCACCATGCCCACGGCATAGAACGGAAACCCGAGCCCGACGATGCGCAGCGCGCGCGCCCCCACCGCCACCACGCCCGCCTCGGGCGAGAAGCCGCCCACGATGACGTGCGCGCCGGCCACGAACAGCACACCCACCAGCGTCAGCAGCACGGTGTTGTAACGGGCCGCGCGCCACACCGCGACCTCGGCGCGCTCCGGGTGGCCGGCGCCCAGGTTCTGCCCCACCAGCGTCGCCGCCGCGTTGGCCAGCCCCCACGACGGCAACAGCGCGAACAGCACCACGCGCACGGCGATGGTGTACCCCGCCAGCGCCGTGCTGCCGAACGTCGACAGGATGCGCACCAGCCCCACCCAGCTGGCGGTCCCGATCAGCGATTGCACGATCCCGCTGCGCGAGATGCGCAGGATCGATCGCATCACGGCACGGTCGATGCGCAGGTGCGCGCGCCGCACGCCCAGGCGGCCGCGCCCGCGCGCGAGGGCCCGCAGCTGAAACAGCACGCCGGTGCCACGCCCGATCGTGGTGGCGACCGCCGCGCCCATCACGCCCATGCGCGGGAACGGGCCCCAGCCGAAGATCAGAAAAGGGCCGAGCACGATGTTGATTCCGTTCGCCAGCCACAGCGTCCGCATGGAGATGGCCGCGTCACCGGCGCCGCGAAAGGCGGCGTTGATCAGAAACAGCAACATCACCGTCACGCTGCCGCCCAGCATGGTGCGCGTGAACCCGCCGCCCATGGCGATCACCGCCGGCGAGGCGCCCATCACCAGCAGCAGGTGCGGGGCCAGCCACGCGCCCAGGCTGCCGACCGCCGCCGCCAGCAGAAGGCCGATGACGATCGCCTGCACGGCCGCGCGGGACGCCCCCTCGGGGTTACCCTCGCCGATCCGCCGCGCCACCACCGCCGCCGCGCCCATCGAGAGGCCCATCGCCAGCGCATAGATGATGACCAGCATCGATTCCGTCAGCCCGACCGCCGCCACCGCGTCGGGGCCCAGCTTCGACACCCAGAAGATGTCGACGACCGCGAACACCGACTCCATGATCATCTCGGCGATCATCGGAACGGCGAGCAGGAAGATCGCCTGGCCGATCGGCTGCTTGGTCAGGTCGCGCCGCGATCCACGCAGCGCCTCGCGCAGCAGGGCGAAGGTGGCGCGGGCGCCCTCCGCGGGCTGCGCGGCCGGCGGGCGCTCGGGCGGCGGCGCCGGGACGGCCGGCATCGTCGGTGATGAGACCCGCGCCTTCGTCGCTGTGCTCTCGTCCATCGCCAGATCTCCGGGCGGCGAACCCTAGCAGGTCGGCGAACGAGGTCCCAGATCGATCACCCGGGAACCACGGGCGGCGTGAAGATGTCGTGACGTCTGTCTAAAAAGCGCCGCCCGCGATCAGCGCCACGCTGCGCGGCGCGGTCGCCTCGCGCGATCCGCTGCCGAGGTACAGCCAGAAACCGCCCAGCGTCGCGGTCGCGACGCCGGCGCCCATGAGGATGGCCCCGCCGACGCGGCTGTCGCGGACGTTGGGGCAGTGGCCGAAGATGTCGCGGTCGCTGGGCGCGCACGCGATCTCCTTGCCGTCCAGGCTCAAGGCCCAGATGCCGCCGACGATCAGCGCGGCCCCGATGACCAGGCTCGTCCAGCCGGCGGCGCGGTACGGGAACTTGGTCGGCAGGCGCACCAGATCCAGGTCCAGGGTCTCGTCGACGCCGCTGACGGCGATGAAGGTGCGCTCCAGCGGGTCGTACCCGGGCGCCGCCAGCTGAAGCTTGTGCGGCCCGCCCGGAAGCTCGCGATCCAGCGGCGTCACGCCGGCGCGCTGCCCGTCCAGCGTCGCCGCCGCGCCCGGCGGGCGCGAGCGGACGATGAACCGCGCCGGCGTCTTGGTCAGCGCTTCCAGGCGGGCGCGCAGCGCCGACGCGGCCAGCCCCATCTTCTCGGCCGCCTCCTCGACGCCGCAGATGTCGCAGTGCTCGCGGTTGGTGCCGATGACGTTGCCGGTGCGGCCGTTCACCAGCTCCAGCGTGATGTCGTACGTCTTGCTGGCGACGGCGACCTGGCTGGTCACCAGATAACCGACGCCGAGCGCTTCGGCGACCGCGGGATAGCAGGACGGCTGGCGGCAATCGGGCAAGCTGGGATTGCGCGCGGCCAATGTCGTCGCCACCTCGCCGGCCGCCACCACGTCGAACTGCGCGGCGGTCAATCCCTCCACCAGCCGCTGCCCGAACAGCTCGCGCGCCGCCTCGACGACGCCAGCGTCGAAGCCCACGTGAACGACGGCCACGCGCTGCCGGCCAAGCGGCGCCGCGACCGCCACCGGCGGCGGCGGCGGCGGCGACGGATCGTTCGCCGTCGTCGCCGGAGCGGCCTCGGCCAGGGCTGAACAAAGCAAAAAGACCACCACAGCGCCGGCGCCGCGCCGCAATAGCAAAGGCATCGGCGGCGATATTACATCGACCCGTCGAGGTCCCCTAAAACCTGCCATTCCCTGCCGTTTCCACGGTTTTTTTGCCGGGTCGGGACCGGCTGGAACCCGTCAGGGGACACAGGGCTTGACCTGAACATATGTATAGTCCCAGGATCGGGGTCGTGTCGATCAAAGCGGTGCTGAACCTGGACCCGGCGCTCTCGGCGCACCTGGTCTCCGCCAGCCGTCTGGCTGAAAAACGCCCGCGCTGCGCGACCGGCATCGGCGCGCTGGACGATCTTCTCGGTGGAGGCTGGCCGGTGGGCGCGCTCAGCGAGCTGTGCGGCCGGCGATCGTCGGGGCGCACCGCCGTCCTTTACGCCGCGCTGGCCAGCGCCATCGCCGCCGGGCACACGGTGGCGCTGGTCGACAGCGGCGGCGCGCTGGATCCGCGCCGCGCCGCCGAGGCTGGCATCGCGCTCGATCGCCTGCTGTGGATCCGCTGCGCCGCCGCGCAGGCTTTGAAGGCGGCCGATCTGCTATTGACGGCGGGCGGCTTCGGTCTGCTGGCGCTGGATCTCGGTGAAGGACGCGTGAACGGCTCCGCGTGGAATCGCCTCAAGCACGCGGCCGAGCGCCAGCAGACGGCGGTGCTGGTGGCCACGCCCTGGCGGACGGTGGGCGCGTTCGCGGCGGCGGCGATCTCGCTGCGCGCGCGCCACGTGCGCTTTCATCGCCGTCACGCGGGCGGCGACGCCAGCGGCGCGACCAGCGCGGCCTGCCCGCCCCTGCTGGCGGATCTCGAGACCGTGGTGGAACGCGAGCGCGGCGGCGCCGCGCTCGATCGGGCGGCGGCGGAGGTGGAGGGAAACGGCGCATGCGCCTCGCTTGTGTTTTCGTCCCCGAGCTAGCGCTGCAGGCGGTGCTGCGCCGGACGCCGGAGGCGCGCGGCGGGACCGTGGCGTTGCTGGCCACCGGCGATGGCGCGGATTCTTCTCATAAAGCCAAACCGCGCGTCACCGAGATGACCGAGGAGGCGCGCCGGGCCGGTGTTCGCCGCGGCATGACCGCCGCCCAGGCCGCCGCCACCGCGCCCGCCCTGCGCCTTTTCACCGCCAGCGCCGCCGACGTCGAGGCGGCGCGCGCCGCGCTGGCCGACGTGGCGTTCGCCTTCGCCCCGCGCATCGACGACAGCGAGCCCGGGCGCGTCTTCTTCGAGGCCGGCGATCTCGATCGGCTGTATCCGGAGGGTGATCAGGCGATCGCCCAGGCCATCGTCGCCCGCGCCGCGCACGTCGGCCTGGGCGTGCGCGTGGCCATCGCGCCGTCGAAGGGGATCGCGCGCGTGGCCACGCGCGCGCGCACCATCGCCGTCGTTCCGCCGGGCGGCGCGCGCGCTTTTCTCGCTCCGCTGCCGGTGCAAAGCCTGCTCGGCGACAGGGCCGATCCCGCCGATGGATACGAACCGCTGCGGGCGACGCTGCGCCGCTGGGGCATTGCCCACGTCGGCGCGCTGGCGGCGCTGCCCGCGGCCGAGGTGGCGCTGCGCCTGGGCGCCCTCGGCGGGCGCCTAGTCCGGCTGGCCAGCGGCGCCGACGACGAACCGTTCTTCCCGCACTTGCCCGCCGACGCGCTGGAAGAAGCCGTCGAGCTGGATTACCCGATCGCCGAGCTGGAACCGCTGTCGTTCGTGCTGCGCGGCCTCGTCGATCGAGCGCTGGCGCGCCTCGGCTGCCGGAGCCTGGCCTGCGCGGGCCTGACGGTGCGGCTGACGCTGGATCCGCGCGGCGTCGACGTGCGCGACGTCCCCATCGCCGCCCCCACGCGCGAGGCGGGGACGCTGCTGCAGCTGGCGCGGCTGGATCTGACGCGGCGGCCGCCCGATGCGCCGGTGGTGGGGATCCGGATCATCGCCCTGCCCGCCCGCGCGCGCGCCGGGCAGCTGGATTTCCTGCGCCCGACGGGGCCTGCGCCCGATCGCCTGGCCACCACCATCGCCCGCCTGGCGGCGCTGGTCGGCCCAGACAACGTGGGCGCGCCGCACGCCCCCGACACCTGGCGCGAGGACACCATCGGCGTCGCCCCGTTCTCCATCGGCGGCGCGGGAGCCGAAGGAACCGCGACGGGCGGCGCGCGCCCCCGGCTGACCATCCGGCGTTTTCGCCCTCCCCAGCCGATCGAGGTGCTGATCGATCGCGACGGTCCCGCCGCCCTGCGCGGCCGGGAAACCACCGCGCGCATCCTGATCGCCGCCGGCCCCTACCGGGTCAGCGGCGAGTGGTGGCGTCCGCCAGAGGAGGAGGGCGACTTTTCCCGCGACTATTGGGATGTCCACGCCTCCGACGGCGCGCTCTACCGCCTGCATCAAGATCGCCGCGACGGGCAGTGGTACCTGGACGGTTATTACGACTGAGTCTATGTTTGGCAGCCTGTCAAGGCGGCCTGCTGAATGAGAAAACCCGTACTGGTCTCCCGACGAGCCCGGTCCATCGCGCGCTGGTCGCTGCTGGCTGTTTTTTGCGTGGCCGTTCTGACCGCCTGCGCCAACCGCGGCATGACGGTGAACATGGGAACTGGCGGCGCCAGCGGTGACGGCAGCGGCGGCGCCGGCGGCGGCGGCGACGGGACCGGGGGTAGCGGCAGCGGTGGTTCCGGCAGCGGCGGCGCAATCGGCACCGGCGGCGCGCCTGTCGTCGACTCCAGCGCCGACGCCACCGACGCGCGCGACGCCAGCGCCGACCATTCCTGCTCGGCGACGGCTGCGACGTTCAACTTCGAATCCGGCGTCCAGG
>DATKEU010000047.1:0-10458 GCA_035544495.1 Polyangia bacterium
CCGCTCCGCGCACTTGCCGGCGCTGCGCGCGCAATCGGCGACGGCGCGCCTGCAGGCGGTGGCCGGCGCGCTGGCCGATGTCCTGCGCGATCGCCTGCCCGCGCCCCGCCCCGGCGCCGACGAGGTGCGCATCCCCATGCCCGCCGATCTCTGGTCGGGCGCGGCGCTGCGGCGCTATCACGAGCTGGACACCGTCCTGGACGAGATCGGCGCCTGGCTGTCGCCCGACGGCGACACCGTGCAGAGCGCCGACCCCCAGCGCGCCCCCGAGATCGCCGCCCTCGGCCGCCGCGCCGGCGCCATCCGCGCCGAGCTGGGCGCGCTGGTCGACGTCTCGAGCCGCGATCAGGTGCGCTGGATGGCCGCCTCCCCGCGCAACGTCAGCTTGCACACCTCGCCCATCGACGTCGGGCCGGCGCTGGCGCGCGCGTTCGATCTGTGCGCCGGGCCGATCATCTTCACCTCGGCGACGCTGACGGTGGCGGGCTCGTTCGCCTACCTGCGCGACCGCCTGGGCCTGGGCGACGCCGCCTCGGAGGCGTCGTTCGCCTCGCCGTTTCGCTACAGCCGGCAGGCGCTGCTCTACATCGCGCCCGATCTGCCCGAGCCCAACGAGGATCGCTTCCCGCTGGCGGTGGCGGCGCGCGCCGCCGAGCTCTGCGCCGTCACCGGCGGGCGGGCGCTGCTGCTGTTCACCAGCTTTCGCAACCTGCGCATCGCCGAGGCCTACCTGCGGGCGGCCACGCGCTTTCCGCTGCTGGTCCAGGGCGAGCGCCCGCGCCACCGGCTTCTGGGCGCCCTGCGCGAGAACGTCGGGTCGGTGCTGCTGGCCACGCAGAGCTTCTGGGAGGGCGTCGACGTCCCCGGCGAAGCGCTGTCGCTGGTGGTGATCGATCGCCTCCCCTTCGCCGTTCCCGAGGATCCGCTGACCGCGGCGCGCATCAACCACATCCGCGAGCAGGGGGGCGATCCGTTCGGCGGCTTTCAGCTGCCGCGGGCCGCGCTGTCGCTGAAGCAGGGGTTCGGGCGCTTGATCCGCAGCCGATCGGACATGGGCATCGTCGCCATCCTCGACGGGCGCATCGCGCGGCGGCGGTACGGGGCCACGCTGCTCGGCAGCCTGCCGCCCGATTGCCCGCGCACGGAATCACTCGCCGACGTCCGCGCCTTCTGGGCCACGACGCCGGCGGGCCGGGCGGCGGCGGCGGCAGATGCGCCGGTCGCGGCCGGCGCGGCCCCGCCGGAGCCGGCATGAACGCGGCGCTGCTGTGGATCGGCGCGTATGTCCTGGGCTCGATCCCGACCGGCATCCTGGTGGCGCGCGCGCGCGGCGTCGACCTGCGCGCCGTTGGCAGCGGCAACATCGGCGCCACCAACGTCGCCCGCGCACTGGGCAAGGGGTGGGCGATCTTCGTTCTGGCCTGCGACGCGCTGAAGGGCTTTGCTCCGGTCTTCGTGGGCCGGCGGCTCGGGATCTTCGCGGACTGGCAGGTGGCGCTGGCCGGACTGGCGGCGATCGTCGGCCACATGTTCACGCTCTTTCTGCGCGGGCGCGGCGGCAAGGGCGTCGCCACGTCGCTCGGCGTCGCCCTGGCCATCTCGCCGCCGGCGGCGCTGGCGGGCTTCGCCCTCTACGTCCTGGCGTATGTGATCCTGCGCCTCTCGTCGGTCGGCTCGCTGCTGGGCATCTGGTCTTTCCCGGTGTTCGCCGCTCTCATCGGCGGCGTCGCCCGCCCCTACCTGGCGCTGTCGGTCGGCACGGCCCTGCTGGTCACCGCGCGCCACCGGGAAAACATCCAGCGCCTCTGGCGTGGCGAGGAGAAACGCGCATAGGTCTCGCTCGCTACGCTCGCTGCGCGGGAGGGCTGGGCCCTCAGCCTTGCACTCGGCACACCCGCGCCACCCACCCCGCCCCCGCGCTTCGCGCGGGCCTCGCCGCGAGCCCACCCTCCCTCCGCAAGGTGAGCCGCGCGGGCAGAGCCCGCGCTCCTGGCTGAAACGGCGACGCCAATGACTGGGTCATCCTGGCGCTCACCGATGCGGCGAGCGCCCCAGCAAGGAGTCGAGCAGCGAGCGAAGCTTGCCTTTTGGTTTGACCTCCTCCGCCGGCGCCGCGCGCCGGGCCAGCCAGATCGCGCGCTCGTCCGGCGGGACGGCGGCGTAGCAGGTGTGACAGAGCCAGAGGACGTTGTTGACGAGCGAGTGGTGGTCGGGAAGCTCGGCGGTGGTCAGCCGGTAATAGGCCGGCTCCTCCAGCAACGTCCCACACCTCGTGCACGGCAAGCTCGGCATCGCGAGCAATAGTTTATCATCATTTTGATTTTGTCAGCCTGGTCAGCGCAGCAGCGCCTGCAGCAGCATCGTCAGCAGAAACCCCGCCGCCACGCCCGATGACGCTGTCCCTTCATGTCCGTGGCTGTGCGATTCGGGGATGATCTCGTTCGAGGTGATGTAGATCAGCGTGCCCGCGGCCAGCGACAGCACGAACGGCATGGCCAGCACCGCCACGCTGGCCAGCATCTGGCCGATGATCGCCCCGAGCGGAATCACCAGGCCCGTCAGCGTCACCACCAGCAGACCACGCCCGGGTGAAACGCCCCCTTGGCGCAGGGGCGCCGCCATCACCACGCCCTCGCAGACGTTCTGGATCCCGATGGCGACCGCCAGCAGCCAGCCCAGGTTGGCGCCGCTGCCGCTGTCCATCGCGAAGCCGGCGCCGATCGCCAGCCCTTCGGGCACGCGGTGCAGGCTGAGCGCGCCGACCACGGCATAGCCGCGCCGGAGCTCGGGCACCGGATCGTGGTGGTCGTGGCCGGGCTCGTGACCGAGGTGCTGGTGGTGGCCGCCGGCGTGCCGGTGCGGGATGAGACGATCCATGGCCACGGCCACGCCGACGCCGGCGACAAAGCCCAGGCTCACCAGCACCAGCTGCCCGAGCTCGATCCCGCCGGGCGCGTGCAGGTGGGCCAGCGCCTCGCCCAGAAGCCCCAGCGTCGCCGCCGCCATCATCAGCCCCGCGCCCAGGCCCAGCACGCCGTCGTAGGCCCGGCGCGACAGCGCGCGCACGAAGAAGAAGGGAACAGCCCCGAGGCCGGTGGCGAGCCCGGTCAGCGAAGCAGCCAGAAGGGCGGTCCCCATGCGCGGCCCCTTCTACCATTTGTTTCGGCATTGACGAGGCGAACCACCCGCGCGAGCCGCGTCGATTGATGGATCGGATTCGCTCCCCATCTTCGCCGCGCCCGGTGAAGAATGGCGGGCGTGAGCTTGTCGACCGTGTACCTGGCGCTGGGCGCCAACCTGGGCGACCGCCGCGGCCAGCTGGAGGCCGCCGTGCGCGACCTCGAGAACCAAGGCGTGATGGTCCTGGCGCGCTCGTCGATCTATGAAACCGAGGCCGTCGCCGCAGAGCCACAGCCGCCCTACCTGAACCAGGTGATTCGCGCGCGCACCAAGCTATCGCCCAAGGCGCTGCTGGCGGCCTGCCTCGGCATCGAGGCGGCGCACGGCCGCACGCGCGATCCGGCGCGCCCGCACGGCGCGCGCACGCTGGACATCGACATCCTCCTCTACGGCGATCGGGTCATCCGCGACACCGCGCTCACCATCCCGCACGCGCGCATGCTGGAGCGAGGCTTCGTCCGCGTCCCGCTGGCCGAGATCGCGCCGCCCAACCTGCGCCACCCCATCACGCGCCAGCGCCTCGACCACGCGTCGGCCGACCCGACGGTGCGCCGGCTCGCCGAGGAGCGCCTCTAGCCGACCTCTCGCCGGCCCGGGCGGCGCCCGTTATTTCCTGACCGAGAACTTGTAGATCGTCTTGCCGCTGTACCACTGCCCCTTGTCGAGCACGGTGTTCGGGAAGTTGGGCTTGTTCGGCGAATCGGGGAAGTGATCCGCCTCCATGCAGAAGCCGGTGCGGAAGCCATAGACGCGCCCGCCCTTGCCGACGTCGCGCGGCTGTTTCCCCTCGAGGAAGTTGCCCGAGTAAAACTGCAGCCCGGGCTCCGTCGTGTAGACCTCCATCACGCGGCCCGAGGTCGGTTCGTACACGCGCGCGGCCAGGGCCAGCTCGCTGCCCTTCTTGTTGAGCACGAAGTTGTGGTCGTAACCGGGTCCCATCTTCAGCTGCTCGTCGTCGGCTGCGATGCGCGCGCCGACCGTCATGGGCTTGCTGAGAAAATCCATCGGCGTCCCCTTGACCGGGCGGATCTCGCCCGTGGGGATCAGGTTCTTGTCGATGGGCGTGAACGACTCGGCGTTGATCCAGACGACGTGGCCCAGGATGTCGCCCTTCTCCTGGCCGGCGAGGTTATAGAACCCGTGCGACGTGAAGTTGACGACGGTCTTCTTGTCGGTGGTGGCGTCGTACGCGATGACAAGCTCGTTCTTCGGCGTCACCGAATAGATCACGCGCAAGGGCACATTGCCGGGATAGTTCTCCTCGCCGTCCTTGAACACGTACGTCATCTCGACGCTGGCGGGATCCAGCTGCCGGGCGTCGAAGACCACGAAGCGCGAGCCCTTCTTTCCGCCATGCAGCGAGTTGGGGCCGTTGTTGATGGCCAGCTGATAGTCGACGCCGTCGATCTTCAGCTTGCCCGCGCCGATGCGGTTCGCGTAGCGGCCGATGAAGGCGCCCATGGATTGCTGCCCTTCCAGCACCCCACCGATGGTGTCGTAGCCGAGCAGCACGTCGCCGATCACGCCGTTCTTGTCAGGCACCAGGATCTGCTGCATCTTGGCCCCGTAGTTGGTGATGCGCACGACCATGCCCTTGTCGTTCTTGATCGTGTAAAGCGTGACCTTCTTGCCGTCGATCTCCTTCTCGAAGTTCTCCACCTTGAGAGGAACGAAGCTGTCCTTGGCGGCGACCCCGGCCTGCCAGACGCCCACGGCGAGAATCACCCCCGAGACGACACGCACGAGCTGTTTCATGGCTGGCTCCTTCCTTGGTTGAGGGTCCTTCGGCGGCGCCCGGCGGCGGGCGCCGGCCTCACACGCCCAGGCGCTTGCGGAAGTCCGCCACCGTCGTGGCCAGCCCCTGTTCCAGACTGATGCGCGGGGTCCAGTTGTCGAGCAGGTGCTGGGCGCGCGTGATGTCGGGGCGCCGGCGCGTCGGATCGTCCTTGGGCAGAGGGGCGTGGATGATCTCCGCCGTCGATCCCGCCAGCCGGCGGATGATCTCCGCCAACTCGCGCACCGTCGTCTCGCGCGGGTTGCCCAGGTTCACCGGCTCGACGCCGTGGCTGCTGGCCATCAGGCGCACGAAGCCTTCGATCAGATCGGTGGCGTAGCAGAACGATCGGGTCTGGTTGCCCTCGCCGTACACGGTGATGGGCTGGTTGCGCAGCGCCTGCACGGTGAAGTTCGAGACCACGCGCCCGTCGTTCTCGTGCATGCGCGGGCCGTAGGTGTTGAAGATGCGGGCGATCCGCACCTCGACGCCGTACTGGGTGGCGTACGAAACCGCCAGCGCCTCCGCGCAGCGCTTGCCCTCGTCATAGCAGGCGCGCGGCCCGATGGGATTGACGTTGCCCCAGTAGGTCTCGCGCTGCGGGTGCTCCACCGGATCGCCGTAGATCTCCGACGTCGACGCGATCATGATGCGGGCCTTCGCCTCGCGCGCCAGATCCAGCAGATTCAACGTCCCCTCGACGGCGGTGCGGATCGTGCGCACCGGGTTGCGCTGGTAATGGATGGGCGACGCCGGGCAAGCCAGGTGGAAGACCTCGTCCACCTCCATGGTCAGCGGCACGGTCACGTCGTGGCGGAACAGCTCGAAGCGGTGGTTGTCCAGCAGGTGCTCGACGTTGGTGCGCGTCCCGGTGAAGAAGTTGTCCAGGCAGACCACCTCGTGCCCGTCATGCAGGAGGCGTTCGCACAGGTGGGAACCCAGGAAGCCCGAGCCACCCGTGACGAGAATCCGCCGCCGAGACATGTCGGCACCATGGATACACGGTGAGGCTCGATTTTGCAAAACCGGCGACCGTAATCAGCCCGCTTCGCGCGGGACTGCGCGCGGGTTTTCCCGCAGCCGCCTCCGGAGCACCACCTGCAACCTGTGTTACGATTTCGGGTCGAGGAGGGAAGTATGCCGTCAGACGCGGATCCCCGAGCCCCCTTTCCTGCCGAAGGCGATCGCCGCACGGGCCCGCGCATTCCGCTCGAGATGTGGGTGGAGGAGACCACCGACCAGGAGCGGTACTACCGGCGCGCCGGCGATCTGTCGCGCGGCGGCCTGCGCCTGGACCACACGATCCCGCTGCCCGTCGGCACGTTCGTCAACCTGACGTTCACCCTGCCCGGCGATTCGACGCCGGTGAGGATCTCGGGCGAGATCGTGTCGAACGCCGGGCCCGACGTCCTGCGCATGGGCGTCAAGTTCGTCAATCCGACCAGCGAGGCGCGGGAGAAGATCGACGCATATCTGGCGCGCGCCGGCGTCCCGGTTTAAAGACGATCGCGCGATGATCGCCAACCGAGCGGCGCGGACGGCCCTGCTGGCGCTGGCGCTGGCCGTCCTTCCCGCGTCGGCCGGGGCGGCGCCGCCCTCCGCGCACGCGCCCGGGCCGCCGCTGCGGACGCCGGCCCACGCGCTCAAGCCCGCCGACGGCTACTATGACGACTCGTTCACGCTGGACGCCGGCGGCCAGCACCTGACGGTCATTCGCACCGACGGCACCCAGTCGTCGACGATCGAGATCGTCGACCTGTCGACCGGCCAGATCGCGCGCGCGCTGGGCCTGGGCCAGAGCGACCAGATCCCCGATCGGGTCGAGCTGTTGCCCGACGGGAAGAACGTCTTGCTCGTCGTTCGCGACGCCGGCACCGACAAGGCGTGGGCGGCGATCGTCGATCCGGCCGGGCGCCTGGTGGCCAAGACGCCGGTCGCGACGGCGTTCGCCCGCACCGACATCCCCGCCGCCGACGCCCAGGGAGCGCCGGAGCCGGCGCTGGTCGGCCTGGAGAAGCGCGGCGGCGGGCGCGCGGCGATCGGAACGACGGCGGAGACCGGGTACACGGTGTCCGCGTACCGGCTGGCGAATCTGGCTCCGCTGGGCAAGCCGCACAGCTATCGCGTCGGCGCCGGCAACGACCTCAAGGGGACGGACATCAGCGTGGTGGGATTCTTCGACGGGTACGCGCGCATCCTGGGCCAGCGCGCCGGGGCTTACGACAAGGGCCAGGACTTCCGCCGCCCGAGCCGCATGGTCGTGTTCGACGCCCTGACGGGGAAGGTCGCGTCGGAGAAGGAGATCGACGACATCTATGCCTGGACGCGCACCACAAAGCTGCGCGCCGAAAATGCGAACCGCACGGCGTTCGCCCAGGTGACCGCCGAACACGACGGCATCGAGATCATCGACCCGGCCGGCAACAAGCTGCCGGTGACGACCGCGGTGCCGTTTCGCCTGTACGATCCGACGTCGCTGCGCGACCAGGAGGGGCCGGAGGCGAACACGCTCTACTTCAGCATCGCCGTCGATCCGGTGAACCCCGACGCCATTGCCCGGCAGAAGACCGACACGCCGATGCTGGACCTGTATTCGTTCGATCTCGGCAGCCGCAAGGCGCGGCACCGGGTGCGCATCTTGCTGACCCGGCCGGTGCTGTGGAAGGCGGGGGCCGGCAAGCTCTGCGTCCTCAAGCGGTTCAAGAGCTTCCCCCGGGGTGGCGATGAACTGGACGTCTACGACCTGCCGTGACCGGCGGCCGCCGGCGGGGCCGCGACGGGCGCAGGCGATCGTCATGCTGGCGGCCACGATGACGGCAGCGGCAGGCGCGGGCGGATGCCGGGCCGTGCGCGGCCGCAAGATGATCCAGGACGCGAACGAGCTGTACCGGCTCGGGCGCTATCAGGAGGCGGTCGCGCTTTTCCACCAGGCCGAATCGTTCGTGCCGGAGCTGCCGGTCCTGTGGCTGAACGAGGGTTACACCTGCCGCCAGCTGGTGGTGCCGGGCGGGCGCAGCGACGAGAGCCGGCAGGCCGCCGCCTGCGCGCTGGACGCCTTCGCGCACCTCAAGCAGCTGCGCCCGGACGACCCGCGCGGCGATCAGCTGTACGTTCAGACGCTGTTCGACGCCGAGGATCTGCCGGCGCTGGAGCGGCTGTTCCTGGAGCGCACGCAGCGGCGCCCGGACGATCTGGACGCCGTGCGCGGCCTGCAACAGGTCTATTACAAGAGCGGCAAGTGGCCGGCGGCGCTGCAGTGGTCGCGCCGGGCGGCGGCGCTGCGCCCGCAAGACGCCGAGACCCAGTACGACGTCGGCACGTTCATCTGGCAGCTGCTCTCCATGCGGGGCGGCGGTGCCGAGATGGTGGCGTTCGACCCGCGCCCCAAGCTGGTCGAGAACGACCAGAATGCGGATGAAGATGCGGACGCGGACGCGGACGCGGGCGAGGCGGCGGCGAAGCCGGGCCGCAAGGCGAAGCGGCCGGCCAGGGCCGACGCCGGGCCAACGCTGCGCGCGCCGGCGCCGCCGCCCGGCGCGCCCACCGACATCGCCGGTCCGCTGCGCGTCGAGCTGGCGGACGAAGGGATCCGCTATCTGGAACGGGCGCTGGCCCTGCGCTCGCGCTACCCGGAGGCGATGACGTATCTGGGCCTGCTCGAACGGCAGAAGTCCTTCGCGTACTTCGCCGAGCCGGACCGGTGGCAAGCCGCCGTCGACCGCGCGCGCGACTGGCAGGAGAAGGCGGTGGCGGCGCGCGCCGGGAGCCGGCTCTAGCCGTGGCGTTCGAGGCGTTCCTGACCCAGGGGGCGGCGCGGCCGGCGGGGCGGCGCCGGCTGACGTACGCGCTGTCGATCGCCGCGCACGCGGCGCTGCTTTCGGTGGGCGTGGTCTACTCGTTCTGGCACGTCGAGGAGCTGTCCCCGCCGACGGTGAAGGTGACGTTTCTGTCGGCGCTGCCGCCCCCACCGCCGCCCCCGCCCCCCGCCGGCGGCGACGGCGCGCAGAGCAAACCGAAGAAGGCGACGCCCAAACCGAAGGTGACTCCGCCGTTGTTGCAGCCGAAGCCGACGCTGGTGCAGCCCAAGGAGACACCGAAGATCGTCGAAGAGAAGAAGCCGCCCAAGGAAGATCCCAAGAAGAGCGACGACGATGACGATGCCGCCCTCCCCGGCGGCGTCGTCGGCGGCACGCAAGGCGGCGTCGCCGGCGGCACGCAAAGCGGCGTCGCCGGCGGCACGGTGGGGGGCACGCCGGGCGGCGCCGTCGACGCGCCGATGGTCCCGAAGCTGCTGGCGCCCAACATGGGCCAGCAGCACAAGCTGTCGGGCGAGGACCCCGCCTTCCCGGCCGTCCTGCGCCGAGCGGGCGCCGTCTACGTCGTCATGGCGAAGATCTGCGTCGGCAAGACCGGCTCCGTCGACAGCGTCACGCTGATGAAGAAGGCCGACCCGCTTCTCGACGCCAACGTGGACAGCGCGGTCCGGAGCTGGCGCTATAGCCCGCTGCTGGTCGGCAGCGCGCCCGCGCCGTTCTGCTACGTCGCCCGGTTCGAGTTCAAGGCTGATTGAAGGGAAACAGACGAGCGGAGGAGCGATTCATGGATTTCACGCTGGTTGGTCTCTGGAACGAGATGGGCCCCGTCGCCCGCGCGGTGGTGGTCGTCCTGCTCGTGATGTCGATGTACGCGCTGGGGATCACCGTCGAGCGCCTGATCACCTTCCGCCGCGCGAAGAAGACGTCGCTCGGCTATATCGGCGCGCTGGCGCCGCTGGTGGGTGCCGCCGGCCGCCTGCTGGAGGCGCAGGGCCTGGACGCCAAGTTCCCCGCCAGCCCGGTGGCGCGCGTGATCGGCGCCGGCGTCAAGGAATACGCTCGCGCCGTCCAGGCGCTGCGCCAGCGCCGGCCGGGATCGGCGAGCGGCTTCGACATCCCCGAGGCCGTCAACCGCACCGTGGAGCGGGTCAAGGAGCGCGAGCTGGCGGGATTGCGCCGCGGCCTGCCGGTGCTGGCGACGGTGGCCTCGTCGGCGCCCTTCGTCGGCCTGTTCGGCACCGTCGGCGGCATCATCACCGCCTTCCAGAAGCTGGCCGATCCGACCAAGGGCGGTGGCGGCATCGGGTCGGTTTCGGCCGGCATCGCCGAGGCGCTGGTCACCACCGCCGTCGGCCTGGCAGTGGCCATCGTCGCGGTCTGGTTTTACAACTTTTTCACGAACAAGGTCGACGACCTGACCCTGGACATCGACGAGACGGCGTCCGAGCTGGTCGACAGCATCATCCGCGAGACCGACGGCGTCGCCGAGGCCGCCGCCGGATGAACGCCGCCGCCCCCGGCGGCGCGGCGCCGCCTCGGCCTGTCCGGCGGCGCCGGCGCCTCGCCAGCAAGCGCCACCCCAAGGGGCTGGTGCGCGCCGACATCAACGTCACGCCGCTGGTCGACGTCGTCCTGGTCCTGCTGATCATCTTCCTGGTGGTGACGCCGATGATCGCCCGCGGCGTCAGC
>DATKEU010000048.1:0-18794 GCA_035544495.1 Polyangia bacterium
TGGTCCTGCTGATCATCTTCATGGTGGTGACGCCGATGATCGGCCGCGGCGTCAGCGTCCAGCTGCCCGTCACCGCCAACCACGACAAGAAGAACGACGACAACCGCGACATCATCGTGTCGATCACCAAGGCTGGCGAGATCTTCGTCAACGCCGACAAGGTGCCGGCCGAGCGCCTCGGCGCCGCCGTCGCCGCCGAGCGCCGCCGCACGCCGGACAAGGGCGTCTTCCTGAAGGCCGACCACCGCATCGAATACGGCCAGGCGCGCGAGGCGATGGAGGCGATCCACCAGGCCGGCGTGGAAGACGTCCAGCTCGGCACCGACGAGAGACCACCCGCCGCGGGGGGCGGGCGCTAGTCGCCATGGCCTTTGCCGTCGGCGGTGGGCGCAAGGGCGCGCCTCAGGGAGACATCAACGTCACGCCCCTCATCGACGTGGTGCTGGTGCTGCTGATCATCTTCATGGTGATGACGCCCGTCATGCTGAAGGAGATCGTCGCCAAGGTCCCCGAGAAGCAGACCGAGCTCTCTGCCCAGCCGCCGGGCGAAAACCCCATCGTCGTCGAGCTCTCCGCCGCCGACGCCCTGACCCTGAACGGCCAGCCGGTCCTGGCCGACGACCTGGCCGTCAAGGTGGCCGAGCGCCTGCAGCACGACCGGCAGAAGGTGGTCTTCTTCCGCGTCGACGACCACGCCAACTACGGCCGCGCCGTGCGCATCATGGACCTCTGCAAGGGCGCCGGCGCCCGCACGCTGGGCATCGTCACGAAGTAGCGGCGACGCCCCGACGTCTCCAAAGCCCGCCCCGCTCCGTCGAAAACCACACGCGCGTAATTTACGGATCGCCACTTCGCTGATACGATGCCGTGCGACCAGAATCCCGTACGCCGGGATCCAGCGACGTCCTGGGCAAAGGAGCGACGAAATGAAGCGGCTGTACCCGTGGTTGATCGGCGCCGGGCTGCTCGGTGCCAGCTGCTCGCTGAATAACGACGTCAAACCGGGCGCGCCGGTGCTGACTTTCATGTCGATCTTCGAGAGCACCGGCGTGACCGACATCAGCGGCGGCGAGCCCGCCTGCCCGACGACCGCGCAGGACGGCGCCTCCTGCGACCCCATGAACGATGGCCTCTGCCAGTCGGTACACAGCTGGTGCCGCTGCCTCGCGGGCCAGACGAGCCAGGCTACCTGGAGCTGCTCGTTCGAACCCACGTCGACGGTGCTGGCGTCGTTCGACCGCCTCCTCGACACCGAGCCGCTGGACTATGACCCGATGATCGCGGCCGGGCGCACCGACGTCGCCTCGATCGCGTCGACGCCCGGCAAGATGCCCGGCGCGATTACCGACTATGCGTCCAACGGCTCCGAAATAGCGCTGATCTTCAAGCTGGTGACGCCATGTGCGATGCCGTGTGACATCTTCCACGGCCCGCACCTGATCATCAGCGGCAGCCCGACCCTGCCGTCGGGATCCAGCATCACCGTCACGCTGGACAAGACGAAGGTGCGGGCCAAGGACCACACCAGCCTGTTCGTCGGCAGCGGTGTCATCAAGGACGGCGTCCTCACCTTCGCCACCGCGCCCTTCGCCGCCGCCATCACGGTGCCGGTGGCGCCCCCACCCGACGGCGGTGCGACCGATGCCGCCGACGCGGAGTCGGACGGCGGCGTGGCCGACGCCAGCGATGACGCCGATGCCGCGGTCTCCGACGGGGGCGGCGACGACGCCGCTGGCGAGGCCGGGACCGACGCCGCCGCCACCGAGACAGCGCCGCCGCCTCTGCCGGAGCCGGTGATGGCCGGGATGCAGGTGGTGACCATCGCCTTCAACAACCTCACCGACCAGGCTCAGATCGGCCCGCAGATCACCGTCACCGTGAACGGCGCGCCCTTCACCGACGTGGTCGTCGCCGCCACCGACGCCATGAAACCGGACGTCCCGGCCAAGGCCTACGCGGTGTCGCCGCTGATGAACGCATCGTGGCCCGCGGGCGCGGTCATCACCATCACCGTCGGCGCCGCCGCCGCGGACCTGCAAGGGGTAACGCTGGGCGCGCCGGCCAGCGCCACCTTCGTGACGGAGCCATGACCATGCCCGCCGACGCTGGACGACGAAATCGAAAGGAAGGCACGATGAACCGCACTGGTCTTGCCGCCACCGCCGCGTGGATGGCTTTCGCCCTGCTGGCGGCCGGCCCCGCCGTCGCGCAGGAGGTCACCGGCGGCGTCATCGGTCGCGTCGTCGACAAGGACACCGGCGCTCCGCTCGGCGGCGTCACGGTGATGGTGTCCGGGCCGCAGGGCGAGGATGCCTCCATCACCGACGACCAGGGGAACTATTCCTTCACCAGCCTGAAGGTCGGCAAGTACACCATCCGCTTCTACATCGGCAACAACGCGCCCCCCACCGAGCAGCCGGACGTGGCGGTGCTGGCGGAGAAGACCGTGCGCGTGAACGCCCGCATCGCCGGCGCCGCCGCCCAGGCCCCGCAGGAGACGTACGTGATCAAGGCGCGCGCGCCCGTCGTCGACATCGGCAGCGCCCGCGTCGGCGCGACGTTCGACGAGGATCTGAACCGCAACCTGCCCGTCCCCCTGACCGCCGGCGAGCTGATCGAAAAAGCGCCGGGCGCGTTCGTCGACCCGACCGGCAACGTCTCCATCGGCGGCGCGACCGGTCTGGAGAACATCTACATGGTGAACGGCCTCAACGTCACCGGCATGGAGCTTGGCAACATCGACAACGGCGCCTCCAGCCTCAGCGGCGGCACCAACCTGCCGCTCGAATTCCTCACCCAGGTGGACGTCAACAGCGGCGGCTACCAGGCCGAGTTCGGCGGCGCCATGGGCGGCGTCGTCAACATGGTGCTCAAGTCCGGCACCAACGAATGGCACGGATCGGTCTTCGGGTACGATGCGCCCTACTGGCTGTCGGCGAGCCCGAAGCTCATCCCGCCCACCAACGGCAACGTCCTCGGCTCGCAGCGCCGGCTGGACTTCGACTCCCAGCTGGGGTTCGAGGTGGGCGGGCCGCTGATCAAGAACAAGCTCTTCTTCTGGGCGGGCTTCGCGCCGCGCATTATCGACACCCACGTCTATCGCGAGCTGTTCCCCATCACCGACGCGAATGGAACCATCGGACCCGAGCTGCAGAAGGACCGGCTCCGCCTCGACGAGACCCACCGCACCTACAGCTACGCGACCACGCTGGACTTCGCGCCGGCCGCCGACCACCACCTGACACTGTCCCTGTGGGGCACGCCCAGCTACAACCGCGAGATGCGCGTCTTCTCGCACGCCGAGGCCACCTCGGATCCCAGCTGGGCGATGGAACAGCAAGACAAGGTCAACACCGACTTCATCATCCGCTGGACGTCGAAGCTGCTCGACAAGCGGTGGCTAATCGAGGTCAACCTCGGCCTGCATCGCGAGAGCTACAGCGTGAAGTCGCCGAATGATGCGCTCAACGGGCTCAACCAACTCGAGTACTGGGGCTCGAACCTCTACGACCTGGAAGGCATCCCCGAGTGCAAGAACACGAATGGCTTCGAGCCCTGCCCAGTCGCCACCTACCGGCGCGGCGGTTTCGGCACGGTCAAGAGCTTCACTGGTGACCGCTCGCTGGCCGAGATCAAGTCGACCCACATCTTCAGCACCGGCGGTCACGGCGAGCTGAAATACGGCTGGCGCCTGGAGGCGAGCGACTTCGACCAGGACCGCTACTACTCCGGCCCGTTAGGCGCGCGCGGCTTGGTGCAACTGGCGCCGAACGGCGGCCCCCCCTACGGTGCCCCGTACCCGTACATCAATCACTGGATCTTCTTCACCGTTCCCGCCGGCGACTCGGCGGCGCTGTACGGTACCGCGAACAAGCCGTTCACGAATCTGCTGCAGAGTCCCTCTTATCAAGATCACCTGCGCGCTGACGTGGGCAGTCTGATCAACGCTCCGTTCATCGAAGGAACCTTCACACCCGCCGCCCTACCGAACCTCACCATGAACCTGGGCGCGCGCGTCGACATGCAGCGCATGACCGACTATCACGGCAATGCGTTCATGGACACCGGCACCTGGGACGACTTCATCCACGGCCGCAACATCAGCCCACGCGCGAGCATCATTTTCGATCCGATGAACGACGGGCGATCGAAGATCTCGGTCTCTTACGGCCAGTACTTCGAGGCCATCCCCATGAACTTGGCCGCACGTTATTTCGGCGGGGAGGGCATTCTCGTCCGCAACGGCGTTCCCTCGACCCTGTGCACACCGTCCGACCTTTACAGCTGGACCGGCAACGGTGAGTGGCGAAGCTGTGCCATTCCACCCGCTGGAGCGGCGGATGCCCCCAATGTCTCGACCAGCCCGTTCAACAGCGGCACGACGATCCAATCGCATTTGCAGGGTCAATATCACCAAGAGGTCGTCGCCACGCTCGAACGCGAGCTGATGGAGAATCTGTCCCTGCGGTTGGATTACCAGCACCGCTGGCTCGGGAACATCATCGAGGATGGCACGGCGGATCCGAGCGGGAGTTTCGGCTTCACCGTTGCCAACCCCGGCAACGTTCCCGATTCGGCCATCAGCGACGCAAAGAACGAGGTGGCCAAGTCGCAAGCCGATCTCGACGCCGCGATGAAGACGGACCAGAACGTCCCGGCCAACGCCGCGCGGACGGCCGTCGACAGCGCGAACCTGGCGACGGCTCAGCAGAAGCTCGCTAACTTGCAGGGCCTGCAGAAGGCGCCCAAGCCCGAGCGAACCTATGACGCTCTCACGCTGACGGTGAACAAGCGCTTCTCGCAGCAGCGATTGAGCGATTTCGTCGCGCAGCAGTGGCGCGCGCGCGCCTCGTATACGTACTCGCGGCTGGTCGGCAACTACGAGGGTCTGTATCAGGCCGAAGGCGACTACTTCGCTCCCAATGGCAGCAATGCCTACGACACGCCCGATCTCTATCTGAACCAGCGCGGCCGGCTGCCCAACGACCACCCCCACCAGGGGCGCATCGACGGGTATTACACGCTGACGCTCGACCCCGACGGCTGGGTCCACAACATCACCGCCGGGCTTGGTTTCGTGGCCCGGTCGGGCATGCCCAGAAGTTACGTGTCGTCGTGGTATTTCGGTCAGCCGCAGAACATGTTGCTGCCGCGGGGATCGGCGGGCCGCACGCCGACGCTGACCCGGTTCGATTTACATCTGGCCTACGGCCAGAAGCTCAGCAAGATGACCCGCGTCGATGTCTTCGCCGACATCTTCAACGTGTTTAATCAGCAGACGACGATCTTGACCGACGATGTCTACACGTATGATCTCGCGCCCGCCATCGTGAACGGAACGCCGTCCGATCTGAAGTTCGCCAAGAACTTCCTGGGACAGCCCATCACCCGCAATCCAAACTTCGGCCAACCCCTCGCATACCAGGCGCCCCGCAGCGTGCGCCTCGGCCTCCGTCTCAGCTTCTGAAACGTTGTACCGCTTGCGACCCACCGTCCGTACGCAGCAGCAGTAGGTAGCAAAGACCGAACGGCCGAAGTCAGGACGCGGCGACCGAAGCTTGGTCGCCGCGTTTTTTTTGTCGCGTAGATCCGCGGCCAACGGCTGGCACCGCGTTCGCAGTAGCGATCGTCCGTCCAGCCATGCTCGCTCGTGTTTCCTCCGCCACCGTCCTCGGGATTCAAGCCGCGCCCATCGACGTCGAGGTCGACGTCGGCCCGGGACTGCCGGGCTGCCAGATCGTCGGCATGCCCGACGCCGGCGTGAAGGAGGGGCGGCTGCGCATCCGCGGCGCGCTCGAGAACAGCGGCATCCGGCTGCCGCCACGCCGGATCATCGTCAACCTGGCGCCCGCCGACCTGCGCAAGGACGGCGCCGCCTTCGACGTGCCGATCGCGGTCGGCATGCTGTGCGCGGGCGGCCTGGTCGATCCCGGCGCGCTGGCGGATGCCGCCTTCATCGGCGAGCTGGCCCTGGACGGCGCCGTGCGCGGCGTGCGAGGCGCGCTGCCGGTGGCGGCGTGGGCGCGCTCCGCCGGCATCCGCCGCCTGTTCGTCCCGCGCGCCAACGCCGCCGAGGCCGCCGTGGCGGTCGGCGACTGCCGCCTGCAACCGATCGCCCACATCGCCGAGCTGGTCTCGATCCTGCGCGGCGAAGCGCAAGCGACCGTTCCGCTCGCCAGCGACGCGCCGGCGGCGGGCGCCGATCGGCGCGCGCCCGATCTCGCCGACGTGCGCGGGCAGGAGGTCGCCCGGCGCGCGCTGGAGCTCGCGGCGGCGGGCGGTCACAACCTGCTCTTCGTCGGCCCGCCCGGCTCGGGCAAGACCATGCTGGCGCAACGCCTGCCCGGGATCTTGCCGACGCCGACGTTCGACGAGGCGCTGGAGACGACGATGGCTTACTCGGTGGCCGGCTTGCTCGACGGGCGCGCGTTGCTGGCCGAGCGGCCTTTCCGGGCCCCGCACCACACCGTCACGGTCGCCGGCCTCGTCGGCGGCGGGCCCGCGGTGCGCCCCGGCGAGATCACGCTGGCCCACAACGGCGTGCTCTTCCTCGACGAGCTGCTGGAGTTCGGCCGTCCGGTGCTGGAGGCCCTGCGCCAGCCGCTGGAGGATCGGACGGTGGCGCTGGTGCGCGCGCGCCGGACCATCGCCTATCCCGCCGACTTCATGCTGGTGGCGGCGCTGAACCCGTGCCCGTGCGGGCACCTCGGCAACCAGTTGCGGCGCTGCACCTGCTCGCTGGCTGGGATCGCCGCCTATCGCGCCCGCCTCTCGGGGCCGCTGCTCGATCGCATCGACATGCACGTCGAGGTGCCCGCGCAGCCGTATCGGGCGCTGGCCGGCGCCCAGCCAGGCGAACCGAGCGCCCTCGTGCGCGCGCGCGTCGAGATCGCGCGCCAGCGCCAGCGGGCCCGCGGCCCGCGCTGCAACGCACGCCTTTCTGGCGCCGAGCTGGAAGCGCTGGTGCCGCTGGACGGGGACGGCCATGCGCTGCTCGAACGCGCCGTCGATCGCCTGGCGCTGTCGGCGCGCGCGGTCAGCCGCATCCGGCGCCTCGCCCGCACCATCGCCGACCTCGGCGGCGCGCCCGGCGTCCGCGCCAGCCACCTGGCCGAGGCGCTGCAGTACCGCGCCCTGGACCACGACCGAAATTCGTGAACCCCGCCACAACAACAAAACCCCCGAAGGAGCCATCACCATGTCGACCATCAAAGAGAAAATGAAAGCCGTCAACGCCGCCATCGCCGCCATCGAAAAACAGTTTGGAAAGGGCGCCATCATGCCGCTCGGGGGCGGCGACATCGCCGAGATCAGCGTCATCCCCACCGGATCAGTCGGCCTGGATCTGGCGCTGGGCGTGGGCGGCTTGCCGCGCGGGCGGGTAATCGAGATCTATGGTCCCGAATCCTCCGGCAAGACGACGCTGACCTTGCAAGCCATCGCAAGCGCGCAGAAGGCGGGCGGCGTCTGCGCCTTCATCGACGCCGAGCACGCCCTGGACGTCGTCTACGCGCGCAAGCTGGGCGTGAGGATCGAGGACCTCCTGGTCTCGCAGCCCGACTGCGGCGAGCAGGCGCTGGAGATCGCCGACAAGCTGGTCGGCACCGGCGCCGTCGATCTGATCGTCATCGATTCCGTGGCGGCCCTGGTGCCCAAGGCGGAGATCGAGGGCGAGATGGGCGACGCGCACATGGGTCTGCAGGCACGCCTCATGAGCCAGGCGCTGCGCAAGCTGACCGGCGCCACCGCGCGCACCAACACGGGCGTCGTCTTCATCAACCAGCTACGCCAGAAGATCGGCGTCGTCTACGGCAATCCCGAGACCACCACCGGCGGCAATGCGCTGAAGTTCTACGCGTCGGTGCGCCTGGACATCCGCAAGACCGGCGTGGTGAAGAACGGCGAGCTGCCGGTGGGCAACAAGGCCCGGGTCAAGGTGGTCAAGAACAAGGTCGCCCCGCCCTTCCGCGAGGCCGAGTTCGAGATCCTCTACGGCACGGGCGTCAACTGGGCGGGCGAGGTCGTCGATCTGGGCAGCGAGGCCGGCCTGCTGGAAAAGTCGGGCGCCTATTACTCGTGGAAGGGCGACCGCATCGCCCAGGGACGGGACAACGCCTGCCGCTGGATGGCCGACAACCCCGCCGTCGCGGAAGAGATCCGCCTCGCCCTGGTCGCCAAGCGCAAACTCGAAAACGCCACCCTGAACACCCGCCCCCAAGAACCCGCCGCCACCGCCGCCTAGATCCGCCGGCGTCAGAGCGAGCGAAGCGAGCGCGTCCCAGCACCCAAAGGCGCGGCTCCGCCGCGCCGGCTCACCTTGCGAGAAGCGCCGGGGAGGGCCGGTGGGAGGGGCCACCCGGCCCCTTCCACCAAGCGAGCGCAGCGAGCGCTCTAGCTCGCGCGCCGCACGCGCAGGCCGTTCAGCTCGTCCAGAAATTTTCCGGTGGTCTCGATGCTGTTTTCCAGCGACTCGATGACCAGGGCGAGCAGGCCGTCGTTTTCGTTGCGCAGCACTTCGTAATAACGCTGGCGCTCG
The DNA here is from genome assembly GCA_035544495.1 of Polyangia bacterium. Lineage (GTDB taxonomy): Bacteria > Myxococcota_A > Polyangia > Fen-1088 > Fen-1088 > DATKEU01. The sequence goes on from DATKEU010000048.1 coordinate 8,537, forward strand.
ATCGAGTGGATGACCGCGGGCAAGTAGCCGTGGCGAAGCAACATGAAGTTCATCAGCAGGCGCGCGACCTTCCCCGAGTTCTTCGTCCACGGGTACGTGGTCAGCAGGCGATGGTGAGCCTTCGTCGCGCGCGTGATGGGGTGCAGGTCGCGGAACTCTTCCGACTCGAGCCATTCGCCCAACTTCCGCATCTTGTAGGCGATTTTTTCCGGCGTGGCGATCTCGTGATAGTAGAGCCGGTGCAGAGGGTTCTCGCGGCGGTATGGATAACCCTTGGCCGCGGCTTCGGGCGTCAGGAAGGCATAAAGTTTGCGCACCAGCTCGAGATCGACCGGCATCGGCTTCTTCGTATTGGCGGCCTCCTCACGAACGAAGTCGACCGCCAGCTTGTGATTCCGAACCTCCTCGTACATCGGGATCAAGGTGACGTCGCTGATGATGCGCTGATCGATGGCGGCCTTCAGCTCGGAATAGGAAAGGACAACGCCTTCCAGTGCGTTGTCGTGAAAAATCCACGAAACATCCAGGCGATCCTGGTACGTCTTGATGACGTTCGACGGGAACGCGGCCAGCTTGGTCCGCACCGCGTCCATCTTCGCGTCGAGCTCGAAGAACTTGGCGTCCATCCCCAACTCCTGCATGGTGTCCCGATTGACCTCTTTTGCCCCCGGTGCTGCGCTTTCTCCGAACGTGAACCGGGCCCAGCGTACCCCCCCTTAGTCCTTTAGTCAAGCGGGGTTAGGCGATTCGGGCGGCCGGAAACCGGTCACGATCCCGGTCGCGCACCCGCCTGACGCCGCCCGGATCGGCGCCCGGCGCGCCCTGCCAGTCAAACCGGGGTTGCGGTTGATCCGCCTGCAATCATTGATGAATTTTCAGGACAAAACTTGACAGGGGGTGTGGGCGGAGAAAAATTGCGGGACCCGCCGCATGGGGGCTGGGCCCGGCCCTGCCCGCGGCGGCCTCATTATAATGACCGGTCAAGCGCCGCCCCCTCTCGAGCACCAACCGGTCCTTTTGGACGCGGTCTTGCAGTACCTTGACCCCCACCCGGGCGGGCGCTATTGCGACGCGACCGTCGGTCTGGGCGGACACGCGCGGGCGGTTCTTGAACGCGCGGCGCCGGATGGGCGGCTCATCGGCATCGATCGCGATCAGGAGGCGCTTCGCGAGGCCGCCGTCCGGCTGGCCTCTTTCGGCGACCGCGTCTCGCTGATTCACGCGCCCTTCTCCCAGGTGCGGCGTGTGCTGACCGACCTGGGGGCGGTTCCGATCGACGGGTTCGTGGTCGACCTGGGCGTGTCGTCCCCGCAGCTGGACCGGGCCGAGCGCGGCTTCTCGTTCCAGCGCAGTGGTCCGCTGGACATGCGCATGGACCAGAGCGGGGGCGAGACGGTCGGCGAGCTCCTGCAACGCGCGGACGAGATCGAGCTTGGGCGCATCCTGCGGGAGTACGGCGAGGAGCGGCACGCCGCGCGCATCGCCCGCGCCATCGTCGAGGCGCGCGATCGCGGCCAGCTGGATTCGACGGGAACACTGGGCGCGCTGGTCGCGCGCGCGCTACCGCACCACGAACGCCACAAGAACCCCGCCACGCGGACGTTCCAGGCGCTGCGCATCGCGGTCAACGACGAGCTCCGCGAGCTGGAACAATTTCTGGATCAAATGGCGGACTGCCTGCGGCCGGGCGGGCGCATCTGCATCATCGCCTTCCACTCGCTGGAGGACCGCCTGGTGAAGCATCGGCTGCGCCAACTGGCGTCGACCGCGGGTGATGCGCCGCCCAAGGTGCGCATCCTGACCAAGCACGTGGTGGTGGCGGACGAGGCCGAGCGTCGGGCGAACCCGCGCGCGCGTTCGGCGAAGCTGCGCGCCGCGGAGAGGATCTGACCGACGTGCAGCCGCTGGTGGAAGGGAACGGCGTCGGCAAGAAGCGTGGCGTCGGCGTGGGCGGGTTCTTGCTGGCGCTGGTCACGGCCGGCGCGCTGACCCATGTGGCGGTCCGCATGAAGGGCATCGAGGTTGCTTATGCTCTCGGACGCGAGCGGCGCGTGGCTGCCGAGCTGGAAGAGCAGCGCCGGCGCTTGCAGATCGAGATCGGGATGCTGAAGGATCCGGGACGCGTCGTCAGCCTGGCGCGCGACAAGCTGAAGATGGGGCCCCCCGCCGCTGGCGACATCGTCCACGCCGGCCCGAATGTCCTGATGGCGATGGCGGCCTCGCCGGCGACGGCGGCGCCGGCCAGGCCCCCGGTCACGAGCTCGGGACAGGGCAAGGCGACACGGCCGGCCACTCCGCGGCCGGCTCGCGCGATGGCCAGCAGGGTGCCAGCCACGCGGGCGTCGGCGACCGCGCCGGCTGCACTGACTCCACCGACCGGGCCGCCGCCGCCCGCCCCCGAACCGTCGGAGGGCGAATGATCGCCGTCAACCGCTGGACACGCATCCGCCTGGTCGCGTGCGGCGTCGGGTTCGCCGTGCTGTTCGCGGCCGTGGCCCGCCGCGCCTACCACCTGCAGGTGGTGGAGGCCGATCGCCTGCGCACCATGGCCGAGGAGCAGTACCTGCGCGAGATCGAGCTGCCGCCGCGGCGCGGTCGCATCCTGGACCGGAACGGCGCCGAGCTGGCGTCGACCGCGGACGTCGATTCTATATATTGCAACCCGCGCCGGCTGCCGGACGTGCACGACGCCGCCCGCCGCCTGGCCGCGGTGCTGGGCCTGGACCGCCACGAGCTGGAGAAGAAGCTCGGGCAGAAGCGGTTCTTCGCCTGGGTCAAACGCAAGGTGACGCCCGACGAGGTCGTGGCGGTGCGCGCGCTGGGCCTGCCGGGGCTGGCCTTCACGCGCGAGCCGCGCCGCTTTTACCCCAACCGGACGCTGGCGGCGACGGTGATGGGAACCGCCGGGGCCGACGGCGGCGGCCTGGACGGCATCGAGCTGTCGATGGACCGGGTCCTGCGCGGCAGCACGTCGTCGGTGCAAGGGGTGCGGGACGCGCTGGGGCGCGACCTCATCGTCGAAGGGATGGCCGCCGACGCGCCGAGCGGCGTGGGCAGCGACGTGGTGCTGACGATCGATCGCTACCTGACCTTCGTTACCGAGAAGGCGATCGCCGACGCCACCGCTCGCCACCACGCCAAGTCGGTCATCGCCGTGGTGATGGATCCGACCAGCGGCGAGGTGCTGGCCATGGCGTCGACCCCCACCTACAACCCGAATGACCCGGGCACCGCCGCCGAAACGGGCGCCCGCAACCGCGCCATCACCGACACCTACGAGCCGGGATCGACGATGAAGACGTTCACCATCGCGTCGGCGCTGCAGGCCGGAGTGGTGCGCGCCGAGGACACGTTCGACTGCTTGATGGGGCGCATGACGGTCGGCAAGTATCAGATCCACGACACCCACCCGCACGGCGTGCTGACCGTGGCCGAGGTGTTCAAGTTCTCGAGCAACATCGGCGCCACCAAGATCGCGCGGCGCCTGGGGCGGGACGAGCTGGCCGAGGCGCTGAACCGGTTCGGGTTCGGCCGCCCGACGGAGATTGGCCTGCCCGGCGAGCGGGCCGGCATCATTCGCCCGGTCAGCAAATGGGGCGACATCGGCTTTGCCAACGCCTCGTTCGGGCAAGGGCTGACCGTGACGCCCCTGCAGATGATCGCCGGCGTCAGTGCCATCGCCGCGGGCGGCGTCTACCATTCGCCGCGTATCGTGGCCCGCGTGGTCGCCAGCGACGGCTCGGTCGAAACGCCCGCGCGGCCACCGGAACGCCGGTTGGTCTCGGCCGCAACGGCGCGCACCATGGTCGGCATCATGCGCGGCGTGACCGAACAGGGTGGCACGGCGAAGCAGGCGGCCATCCCCGGCTATCCGGTGGCGGGCAAGACCGGCACGGCGCAGAAGGTGGTGGGCGGGCACTATGACCGCAGCAAGTACGTGGCGTCGTTCGTCGGTTTCGCGCCGGCGGACGATCCGCGCGTGTCGATCATCGTGGTCATCGACGAACCCGAAGGCGAACACCTGGGCGGCGCCGTGGCGGCGCCCATCTTTCGCGAGATCGGGGAGCAGGCCCTGCGCTACCTGCACGTGCCGCCCTCGCCGGCGGCCCTGGCGGCCGCCGCGACGACGAAGCCGGCGGACGCGGCGGACAAGCACGGCAAGCCCGCGCCCGGAGTGTCGACCGCGACGGCCAGCGCGGAGAGCGACGACGGCGACCAGGAGTTGCCAGCGACTGACCCGCCGGCCGACGTCGCCCTGGCGGAAGAGAGCGCGCTTGACGGCGATGGCGACGCCGACGGTGACGGTGACGGCCGTGGTCCTTCCGGCGCGCAGGCGGGGGTCATGGTCCCCGATTTCTTCGGGCTTTCTCTGGCGCAGGCGATCCGCGCCGCCCACCGCAGCGGCGTCGAGCTCGGCTTCGATGAAAGCGCCGGGCCGGCCAGCGGGGTCGCGTGGAAACAGAAACCGGCTCCCGGGCCGGCCCCGCGCGGCGCCTTGATATCCGTCGCCTTTGGACACCGCCAATGAGCGCTCCGGGCGAATCGCGGCTTCTCTCGGCGCTGCTGGCCGGCGTGGAAGGCGCGGCGCTGCCAGCGGGCGCCGGCGAGATCGCCGTCGCGGAGGTGCGCGACGATTCGCGCCAGGTACAGGCAGGCGATCTCTTCGTCGCCGTTCCGGGCACGGTGGCCGACGGGCGGACGTTCGTCGCCGCGGCGATCGCCCGCGGGGCGCGCGTCGTCGTCACCGAAGGGCCACCGGCACCGCCCCCGACCCCGCACACCGATGCGGCCGTCTTCGTCACGGTGGCGAGCGCGCGCCAGGCTCTGGCGATCATCGCCGGGAACCGGTTCGGCGGCGCGGCGGCGGCGCCGGACCTCATGGCCGTGACCGGCACCAACGGCAAGACGACCACCACCTACCTGGTCGAGGCGATGCTGGCGGCGACCGGGCTTGTCCCCGGGGTCATCGGGACGGTCAGCTACCGATCGGCGGCGCCGCGCTGGCGCGGTGGGGCGCGCGCGGCGTCGCTGACCACGCCGGGGCCGCTGGCGCTGCACGCGCTGTTCGCCGAGATGCGGGCGGCGGGGACGACGGACATCGTGCTGGAGGCGTCGTCGCAGGCGCTGGATCAGCGGCGGCTGGACGGCTGCCGGTTCCGGGTGGCGGCGCTGACCAACGTGACGCAGGACCACCTCGACTATCATGGCTCGATGGAGCGCTACTTCGACGCCAAGGCCGTGCTGTTCGAGCGGCTGCTCGATCGGGCGCGTGGCGTGGCGGTGTTCATGGCGGACGACGACGCCGGCCGCAAGATGCGGCGGCGCGTGCGCGGGCTGCCGGCGCTGGGCGTGACGCTGAAGGCGGCGGGCGCCGACATCGCGGTCGCCGAGCACGAGCTGTCGGCGGCGGGGACGCAGGCGCTTTTCCGGACGCCGGTCGGCGACATCGCCGTCGAATCGCCGCTGGTAGGCGAGTTCAACCTGGCCAACATCGCGCTGGCGGTGGGGATGGGGGTCGGGCGCGGGCTGCCGCCGCGGGCGATCGCCACCGGCGTGGCCGCGCTGGCGGCGGTGCCGGGCCGCCTGGAACGGGTGCCGAACCAGCGCGGCATCCTGTGCGTGGTCGACTACGCGCACACGCCGGACGCGCTGGAACGGGCCATCGCCGCCTTGCGGCCGCTGACGCGGAACCGGCTGCTGGTCGTCTTCGGCTGCGGCGGCGATCGCGATCGCGGCAAGCGGCCGCTGATGGGCGAGGTGGCGGCGCGCGACGGCGACCTGGCGATCGTCACCTCGGACAACCCGCGCACCGAGGACCCGGCGTCGATCGTCGAGATGGTGGCCGACGGCGCGCGCCGGGCGCTGGCGCCCGCGCTGGAGGGCGGCGAGCTGGCGACGGCGACGCGCGGTTATCTGGTCGAGATCGATCGGCGCGCCGCCATCCGGCTGGCGGCGGCGGCGGCGCGGCCGGGCGATACGCTGCTCATCGCCGGCAAGGGGCACGAGGATTACCAGATCGTCGGCACGACCAAGCTGCCGTTCGACGACCGCCTGGAGGCGGCGGCGGCCCTGCGCGAGGTGCCGGGCGAGGCGGCGCGGTGAGCAGCGTCCCCGCCAGCCACGACATCGGCTTCGCCGTCTCGGCGATGGGCGGACGGGTGATCGCCGCGGGATCCAGCGCGCGCTTCGCCGGCGCGGCGGCGGACAGTCGTCAGGTCAAGCGGGGACAGATGTTCTTCGCGCTGCCGGGCGAGCGGGTCGACGGTTTCTCGTTCGTCGAGCAGGCGGCGGCGGCCGGGGCCGCGGCGGTTGTTGTACAAGACGGGCGCGGCCCGCCGGCGGGCGCCGCCGGCGCGACGATCATCGCGGTCCGCGAGCCGCGCGCCGCGCTGGGGGCGCTGGCCCTCGCCGTGCGCCAGCGGTTCGCTGGACTGGTCGTCGGCGTCACGGGATCGAACGGCAAGACCACGACCAAGGAGCTGATCGCGGCGGCGCTCGGACCGCTGGGTCCGGTGATGCGCACGGCCGGTAACCTGAACACCGACGTCGGCTTGCCGCTGACCATCCTGTCGGCGACGGGGCACGAGGCGGCGTGGGTGCTGGAGATGGCGATGCGCGCGCGCGGCGAGATCGCCTATCTGGCGCGCATCGGAAAGCCGCGCATCGGCGTCATCACCAACGTGGCGGGCGCGCACCTGGAACGGCTGGGCTCGCTGGAGGAGGTCGCGCGCGCCAAGGGCGAGCTTTACTTCGGGCTGCCGCCCGACGGCATCGCCGTCCTGCCGGGCGACGAGCCGCTGGTCGAAGGACAAGCGCAGGAAGCGGCGATCCCAGAAACGCGCCGGCTGCGCTTCGGCGCGGGCGGGGGCGTCGACGTGCGTGTTCTGGAGGTGATCCCGGCCGGCGCGGCGGGCGCGGTCGTGCGCTATGCCGTGCGCGACCTGCCGGTGGTCGTGCGCCTGCCGCTGCCGGGACTGCACAACGCGCGCAACGGCGCGGCCGCGCTGGCCGTGGCGCTGGCCGCGGGCGTGCCGGCGCTGGCGGCGGCGCGCGCGCTGGAATCGCTGGCGCTGCCGCCGCACCGATCGGCGGTGATCGAGGCCGGCGGGCGCACGGTGCTCGACGACTGTTACAACGCCAACCCGGCCTCGATGCGGGCGGCGCTGCAGGCGTTGCTGGCGTCGGTGGGATCCGGGCGGCCGTTCGCGATCCTGGGCGACATGCTGGAGCTGGGGCCCGAGGCGGAGACGCTGCACCGGCAGATCGGCGCCGAGGCGGCGGGGCGCCTGGCCGGGTTGTGCGGCGTCGGCCCGCTGGCGTCGGCGCTGGTGCAGGCGGCGCGCGCGGCCGGCCTGCCCCCGGCGCGCGCCGTCACCGCGGCCACGCCCGACGAGGCGGGCGCGCTGGTGGCGCCCTGGACGCAGCCCGGCGATTGGATCCTGGTCAAGGGATCGCGCGGCATGAAACTGGAAGCCGCGGTGGCTGCATTGCAGCGCCATCTGAGCGGCGGGGCAGATCCCGCGACCAGGACGGCGTAGAAACGATCGACGGACGCCGCCCCCAACCGAGAGACGACACATGCTCTTTCACCTGTTCAACGCACTCCGCGAACGCGTGCCGGGCGCGAACGTGTTCCGGTACGTGTCGACGCGCGTGGGCCTGGCGACGCTGACGTCGCTGGTGATCACGTTCATGGTGGCGCCCTGGTTCATCCGGCGCGCGCGCGCCCGGCAGCTGGGCGAGGTGATCCGCGACGACGGGCCGGCCAGCCACGCGTCGAAGAAGGGGACGCCGACCATGGGCGGGGCGCTGATCATCATGGCGCTGGTGGCGGCGACGCTGCTGTGGTGCGACCTGCGCAGCACGCTGATCTGGCTGGCGCTGCTGGTCACCGTGGGGTTCGGGGCGATCGGGTTTCTCGACGATTACCTGAAGCTGTCGCGGCGGAACAAGAAGGGGCTGCCCGGGCGGTTGAAGATCGCCGGGCAGCTGGCGGTGGGCGGCGTGGCCTGCGCCTGGCTGTTCGCCAGCGAGGCGCTGCCGCCCGACGTCCGGCTGCGCCTGGCGCTGCCGATGGTCAACTTTCACCACTGGTCGCTGGCGCTGCCGCTCGGGGTTTATCTGGCGTTCGCGGTCTTCACGCTGGTGGCGACGTCGAACGCCGTCAACCTGACCGACGGCCTGGACGGGCTGGCGATCGGGCCGGTGATCATCTCGTCGTTCACGTTTCTTTTGCTGGCGTACGCGTCGGGGACGACGCTGCGCAACTTCAACATCGCCGGTTATCTGGGGATGCCGCACGTGCCGGGGGCGGGCGAGCTGGCGGTGTTCTGCGGGGCGATGGGCGGGGCGGGGATCGGCTTTCTGTGGTTCAACACCCACCCGGCGCAGGTGTTCATGGGCGACGTGGGGGCGCTGGCCCTGGGCGGGGCGCTGGGGTTCGTGGCGCTGGCGTCGAAGACGGAGCTGTCGCTGCCGATCATCGGCGGCGTCTTCGTCACCGAGGCGGTCAGTGACATCATCCAGGTGGCGTATTACAAGCGCACCAAGAAGCGCGTGTTCCTGATGGCCCCGATCCACCACCATTTCGAGAAACTGGGATGGCCGGAGTCGCGCATCGTGGTGCGTTTTTGGATCGTGTCGTTCGCTTGCGCCATCCTGGGCCTGGTGCTGACCTTGAAAGTGCGATGAGCGACGAACGGGCGATCCTGCACGGGAAGCGCGTGCTGATCGTCGGCCTGGGGAGATCCGGGCTGGCGGCGGCGATCCTGTGCGCGGCGCGCGGCGCGGCCGAGGTGACCGTCACCGATCGCAACGACGCCGACAAGCTGGGACCGGCGCTGGCGAAGCTGCCGGCGGGCGTGCGGCGCGAGCTGGGCGGCCATCGGCTCGAGACCTTCGTTGGCTGCGACCTCATCGTGCTGTCGCCGGGCGTGCCGCCGATCCCGGAGATCGACGCCGCGCGCGCGGCCGGCGTGGCCATCACGGGCGAGCTGGAGCTGGCGTCGCGTTTCATCGAGGCGCCGCTGGTGGCGATCACGGGGACGAACGGGAAGTCGACCACCACCACGCTGTGTGGGCAGATGCTGCGCGCGACCGGCGCGCCGACGTTCGTGGGCGGCAACCTGGGGACGCCGCTGGCGGAGGCCGTGGGGACGCCGGCGAGCGGCCCGCGCGGCTATTGCGTGGTCGAGGTCTCGAGCTTTCAGCTGGAGACGGCGCGGGCGTTTCACCCGCGCGTGGCGGTGCTGCTGAACATCACGCCCGATCACCTGGACCGCTATCCGGACATGGACGCCTATGCGGCGGCCAAGGCGCGCATCTTCGCGGCGCAGGGGCCGGGCGACTTCGCGGTGGTGAACGTGGACGACGCGCTGGTGATGCGCGCGGCGGCGGGCGCGGCCAGCCGGATCATCGGCCTGTCGACGGAGCAGCCGGCGCCGAACGGCGCGGGGGCCGGCGCGGCGGGCGGCTGGGTGCAGGGCGACGATCTATTGATTCGCCTGCCCGGCGCGCCGCCGGAGCTCTACCCGGGGACGCTGCCCGCGCTGGTGGGCCGCCACAACCAGCAGAACGCGCTGGCGGCGCTGCTGGCGGCGCGACTGGCCGGGTGCAGCGGCGCCGAGGCGCGGCGCGCGCTGCTGGAGTTTCGTCCCCTCGCCCACCGCATGGAGCTGGTGGCCGAGAGCCATGGCGTCGCGTACTACGACGACTCGAAGGGGACCAACGTCGGCGCGGTCGTGGCGACGCTGAAGGGGTTCCCGCGGCCGGTGGTGCTGATCGCGGGCGGGCGCGACAAGGGCGGCGACTACGGGCCGCTGGCCGCCGAGCTGGCGAAGGTGGGACGGGCGGTGGTGTTGATCGGCGAGGCGGCGGATCGCATGGCGGCGGCGCTGCCGGTGACGCTGCCGGTGCAGCGCGCGGCCAGCATGGAGCAGGCGGTGGCGCTGGCGGCGCACCTGGCGCAGCCGGGCGACGCCGTGGTGCTGTCGCCCGCCTGTTCCAGCTTCGACATGTTCCGCAACTATCTGCACCGCGCCGAGGTGTTTCGCGCCGCCGTGCAGGCGGTGACCGGGCCGGGCCAGAAGAGCGACGGCGACAATAACGGCGACGGAGGCGGCGTGTTCATCACCCACGACGAGCGGCGGGTCTGATGGCGGCCGGCTTCGTCCCGGCGGTGACCGAGCGGGTGAGCGCCGTGCGCGCGCGGATCGAGGCGCTGCTGCGGCGGCTGCGCGGCCCGGATCAGCCGTTCGGC
>DATKEU010000049.1:0-2978 GCA_035544495.1 Polyangia bacterium
GTTGTGGTGGATGTAGGCAGCCCCAACTGGAGGGTTCCAGCCGATGTTGCAGCGCCCCCGCCCACCAGAGATTTCGATTGTCCTGGCCGTTCGCGACGACGAGGAGATCGTCGGTCACCAGCTGCGCGCGCTGGCCGCGCACATGCGGTCGCTCGGGCGTTCGTTCGAGATCGTGCTGGTGAACGACGGGTCGCGCGACAACAGCCTGTCGATCGCGCGCCTGCTCGCCGCGCAGCTGCCGGAGCTGCGGCTCTGCACGCGCGATGCGGCCGGGCGCGCGTTCCTGCGCGGGGCCGCCGAGGCGCGGGGCGCGATTCTGATTTTGCTCGAGGCCCGGCGGGCCGCCTCGCTGGCGCCGCTCGGCTGGGCGCTGTCGCGGCTGGCGGCCGGACGCGAGGCGGTCATCCTGCGCGGCCGTTACATCGTGGCCAAGCGCCTGCTGGCGCTGCCGATCATCGTGCGCGCCAGCGGGCCGGGCCTGCTGTTCGAGCACGTGTTTGAACGCCGCGCCGAGGAGCTGGGCATCGACATCGTCGGCAGCCGCCCCAAGCGCAACCCGCCGCTGTTGCTGCGGCCCGTGCTGCGCTTTCTCGCCGCCTGACCACAGCGCGCGCGGCCCGACGGGTCGCCGCCCCGCGACCGTGCTAGGCTAGCTGAGATGATCTACCTGGTTGCCGTCATCGGCCTTGGCCTTCTGATTGTCTTGCACGAGGGCGGCCACTTCCTGGTTGCGCGGCTGTGCGGGATGAAGGTCGAGCGTTTCTCCATCGGCTTCGGTCCCACCCTGCTTGGCTTCCGGCGCGGGGGGACGCTGTTTCAAGTCGCGCCCATCCCGCTCGGGGGTTTCGTGCAGATCACCGGCATGAACCCGAACGAAGAGGTGGACAAGAACGATCGCTACGTCTATCCGAATCGCCCGACCTGGATGCGGTTCCTGACCATCGTCGCCGGCCCGGCCGCCAATTACGCGACCGCGATGCTGCTCATCTTCTTCACCGTCGTCGTCTTCGGCATGCTGTCGAACACCAAGACGCAGAAGATCATCGAGCCGGTGGCCGGCAAGCCGGCGGCGGCCGCGGGGATGGCGGCGGGCGACGTGCTGGTGGAGGCGAACGGGCGTCCGGTCTCGGCCGATTCTCCCATCAGCGACATCATCCGGGCTGGCCAGGGCGCGCCGGTGACGGTCAAGGTCTCGCGCGACGGCCAGCCGCTGACGTTCACCGTGACGCCCGAGAAGCAGAGCTCGGGCGTGTATCAGATCGGTATCCAGATCGGGCCGGTCAACACCCGCGTGCACGTCGGCGTCGGCACGGCGGTCAAGGAAGCGATCGTTTATCCGTACTACACGACGCTGGGGATCCTGGGCGGGCTTTACGACATGATCCGCGGCCGCGTGCACGCCGACCTGTCGGGGCCGATCGGCATCACCAAGCAGATCGCCAAGGCGGCCAAGCGCGGCCCGGACGAGTTCCTGGGCATCATCGCGCTGCTGTCCGTCTACCTGGGCCTCTTCAACCTGCTGCCGTTCCCGGCGCTGGACGGCGGGCGGGCGATCTTCCTGGCCATCGAATCGATCACGCGGCGCCGCGTGAATCCGCGCGTGGAAGCGACCGTACACACGGTGGGGTTGGTGTTCCTGCTGGGCGTGCTGGTCCTGGTCAGCTTCAAAGACCTCCTCGGCAGAGGGTAGGGTTGGCGGCGCCCGACGGCGGCCGAAGTGGCGGCGGTCGGCCGCGCGACGGAGCGGCCGGACACCGGCGGGCGGACGCGGCACGGGCAGGTGTGGAGCGCATCCACGCCGGGCTGGTCGGCGAACGGGCGCTGATCGGGACACCGTACCTCGGGAATCCGGAGCTGCGGCGGCAGTACGACCGGGCGATAGCGCCGCGCACGCGCGCGGCCCTGGAGAAGATCCTCGCCGAGGTGGCGCCCGCGCCGTGGCCGGCGCGGCGGCTGCGGCTTTTAGATCTCGGCGCCGGCACGGGCGCGGCCAGCGCGGCTTTTTTTGCCCACTTTGGCGACGACATGGACGTCGTGGCCGTCGACCAGGTGGCGGCTCCCGGGGTGCTGGCGGCGGATCTGGAGAAGTGGGATCTGCCGCCGCGGGTCGACGGACGCTTCGATTTCATCGTCGCCGCCCACGTTCTGAACGAGCTGCACGCGAAGGAGCCGGCGGCCACGCGCGTCGCCGTGCGCGCGCGCAAGGTGCAGGTCTGGTGCAACCGCTTGCTGGCCGACGGCGGGACGCTGATTCTGCTCGAGCCGGCGCTGCGCGAAACCTCGCGCGAGCTTCTGGCGGTGCGCGATCAGGTGGTGGCGGCCGGACTGGTGGTGGTGGCGCCTTGCTTGTGGATCGGCCCCTGCCCCGCGCTCGGGCGGGAACGCGACTGGTGCCACGACACGGCCCTGCGCGCGGGCGTCACCGGACCGGCGGCGCGCGTCGACTTCAGCTACCTGGTGCTGCGCTCTCAGGGCGATCCGATCACCGACCCCACGCTGTTCCGCATCGTCAGCGAGCCGCTGGTCGAGAAGGGACGGCTGCGCCTGTACGGCTGCGGCCCCGCCGGGCGGCAGCCTCTGGTGCGCCTGCGCCGCCACGCCACCGAAACCAACGCCGCCTTCGCGGAGCTCGAGCGCGGCGATCTGGCCCGCATCGCCCGCACCACCTTCGCGCGCGACGGCCTGCGCGTCACACCCGAGACGGTCGTCTCGCGGCTGGGCGAGGACTAGGTTCCCGCAGAGTAGTCGTCGTTGTACTTGATCTGGTCCGGGGTGAGGGTGTCGATCGAGAGGCCCTGCGTGCCGAGCTTGATGAGGGCCAGCTCCTGGTCCTGCTCGGGTGGCAGCTCGTAGACACCGGGCTTCATCGACTTGCCGTCGCGGGCCAGCTTGCACAGCGCCAGGTACTGATTGGCGAAGGACATGTCCATCACCTCCGACGGGTGGCCCTCGGCCGCCGCCAGGTTGATGAGCCGGCC
>DATKEU010000050.1:0-6260 GCA_035544495.1 Polyangia bacterium
GCGCGGTCACGTCTATGGCGAAGCGCGCCGGGCCGTCGTCGACGACGATCTCCAGGGGCGCCTCGTCGCCGCGTGCCCGCACCGCCGGCTCCGGCGCGGCTTGCCCGCCGAGAGGCCGCAGCCGGCGCTGCTCGTAGATGCCGCGCGGTTTGAGGGCCCGCTCGAGCGCATCGTAAAGCTCGTCGCGCCAGGGCAGGGCGCCCGCCGACAGCCACTGCACGACGACGAAGTCGTCGTAGCGATCGACGGTCACGCCGGGCAGCCCCTCGCTCTCGCCGGAGAAGACCCGCATCGCTTGCGGCCGCCGGGCGCCGAAGCTGAACCAGCGCAGCTGGACGGCGCGCTGCAGGCGGGCGGCGATGGCGCCGCTGCCCGGGACCACGCGCTCGTCCGGATCGCGGGTCAGCACGCGCACCGCCACGGCGTGCTCCTGGTCAACGAAGCCGCGGGCGACGAATTCGCGATTGCCGGAAAGGACGTCGACGACGCTGCCGGTCGGTTCCGTTATGGCTCGACCGCCCACGGCGTCACGGAAGATCCACGGGTGCCCGGCCCGGATGCGGCTCGCGACGTCGGGCGGCACACGGTATTCGCCGACGCGTGTGCGGACGCCGGGTGCCTTCTGGCGCGGGCGCGAGGACCAGGGAGCCTTCTTCACGCGCGGGACCTTAAAGACCGCACTTTGCCCTGTCAAAGCCAATCGCGGCGGCCGGGCGCGTGGGCTATTGCGCGAACGGGTCCACCCAGGCGGCGCTCTTCGCCTTGGCCGGCGTCTCTGATTTGGCGGGAGCCGTGGCGGCGGGCTTCTTCGGACGGGTTGCCTTCGCCACCGCCGTGACCTTCTTCGGCGGCGCGCCAGCCAGGGCCGGCGCGGGGGTCGGGGGCGCAGCGGGGGCCTGCGCCGCTGGCGGGGGCGCGGCCGCGGGCGCCGCGGTGACCGGAACGGCGGCCGCAGGCGCCGTCGGCTCACCTGACGCAGCGGGCGCGGCTGGCGGCGGCGCCGGCGCGGGGGCCGGCGTCGCCGCGACGGGCGGCGGTTCGGGCGCGATCGATTTCGCCTCGCGCGCGCTGGCCTCGCCCGGCAGATCCCCCGACCCGCGCCAGAGCAAGGCGCCGACGATCAGTCCAAACACGAAGGCCGCGCCGATGACGGTGACCAGCCCCCCGACCGGCAATTGAACCTTGCTGAAAACCGTTGACCTGGAGCGCGTCGACGGCCCTCCGGTGCTGGACGCCACCGGCAACACGGACTGCCCGGAGATGCGCGCCGGGCTGGGTGTTCCGCTTCCGGGCGCCCCGGGCAAGCGGTTGCGCCCGGTCGACGGTCCTTTCGCCACCGAGGGCGGAGGCAGCAGGTGCCGGTTGCTATTGCTGCCCGATCGCGGCGTCGCGGCCGCCACCGCGGCCCCGACATCGCTGGTCCCAGTCGATCCCCAGGAATCACCGACCGACCGGCGCCCGCTTTCATCCAACCCACCGGGCGGCGAGCGCCGGTTGTGGTCGTAGTCCAGCGCCGCCATCTCGAGCTCGATGTCGTTCAGCTCGTCCGAGGCGTCCGAGGTGCCCCGGGCGTTGTCCCGCACCCGCGGCAGCGGCGTCGCGGGCGTCGGCGGGCGCGACCGGCGCAGCGCCCGCTCCCGCTCCTCGCGCGACTGCTCGGTCAGCGACGGCTCGTCGGCCGGGCGGAAGCGCCCCAGCGCGGGCGTGGGCAACTCGCTGGTCGGCCCCCCTGACGATCGCTCGGCCGCCTTGGCGAAGAAGCCCAGGTTCTCCGGGGTGATGACGTCCTCGCTTGAACGGCCGCCGGGGGAGGTCGTCACCTCTTCGGGACGGGCCGTCTCGGCCGCCAGGTTGGCCGTTATTTCTTCGCGGACCGGGGTGCCGACGTGGGCCAGGGCCAGATCGACCGGGGATTCCTCCGCATCGGCGGCCACCGTGTCCGCGGCCGACACCTCGATGGCCTCGACGTCCGTGTGCTCTTCCTTGACGTCCTCGACCAGCGACGGTCCGGACATCGACGCCAGCTCGTCCGCCGTTGGTTGCGGAGTGGCGGGACTCGGGTCTGGTTCCGGCTCCGCCTCCGATTTTGCCTTTGCCTCCGTCGCCGCCTCGTTCTCGGCGCTGGCGGGGGGCGGACTCTCGGCCGTGGTTTCGGCCTCGGCGAGCACGGCCGGATCGGCTGCGGACGCCACCGGGTCATCGGCCGCGACCGGCTTCGCCTGCGGCGCGTCGGGCGGTTCAACCGAGGGCGCGACCGCCGATTCGGCCGGGGCGTTCAAAGCGTCCGCGGTGTCGGCGGTGTCCGCGGTTATCGGGGCCTCCGCTTCGGCGTTCTCGCCGGTTGCGTCGTCATCATCGTGGTCCTGGCTACCCAGCTTGGTTTCCGCGGCGGCCGCCGTACGCTCGGCGTCGGTGAGGAGCTTGTTCAAGGAGTCTTCAATCGAATCATCGGGGTCGCCCGCGGGCCGGTCCCCTTCCGCCGGGGTTGGAGGTCCTTTACTCGTCATGCCCGGTCCACCTCGGGATTCACAGCCTCCTCAATTTTGCCCCTCCAAGTCAAGCTGGCCAGCCCCCCGCGAAAATTGCCCTTCCGTGAATCGGGAGCACCCCGGGGCGGCGCGCCTGGGCCCGCGCCGCGCATGCCGGACCGGCGCGCGCCCGTCACGGATTCACCGCGAGGGCCTGCCGCGCCGGCGCCCCGCGCATCTTCTGGAGTAACTGGCGACAGTCACTAAAGTTTTCGGCTCGGCGACCCGACGTATGGGTGGTCATGAGCCGGCTGGGCGAGCTTCTGGTCAAGGAGCAGGTCATCTCTGCCGCGGAGCTGCAAAAGGCGCTGGATACCAGCAAGCGCAGCCGGGAGCCGCTGCGCGACAGCCTGATCAAGCTGGGCGTCGTCAACGAGGACAACCTGACGCAGTTCCTGGCCAAGCAGTACGGCGTCCTGGCCATCAACCTGGCGGAGTTCGACATCGAGCCCGAGGTCATCGCCCTCCTCAAGAAGGACGTGGCGCGCAAACACCGGGTCATCCCGGTCAACCGCGCCGACAAGACTCTGATCGTCGCGACGTCGGACCCCTCGAACATGCAGGCCCTCGACGACCTGAAGTTCATCACGGGCTACAACATCGAGGTGGCAGTGGCCTCCGAGCCGGCCATCGCCGATGCGCTGAACAAGTACTACGAGGAAAAGAACGAGGCGCTGAACTTCAACATCGACGAGATGCTGGGGAACCTCGACGAGGACGTCGAGTACGCCAAGGACGAGAGCGAGCAAGAGAACGTCCTGGACCTCGAGCGCGCGTCGGAGGACGCGCCGGTCGTCAAGCTGTGCAACGCCATCCTGCTGAACGCGATCAAGCAGGGCGCCAGCGACATCCACATCGAGCCCTACGAGAAGTCGTATCGCGTCCGCTACCGCGTCGACGGCGTGCTGCACGAGGAGATGACCCCACCGCTGAAGCTGAAGGCGGCGCTGACCAGCCGCATGAAGATCATGGCCCACCTGGACATCGCCGAACGGCGGTTGCCCCAGGACGGGCGCATCAAGCTGAAGATCGGCAAGGGCAAGGAGATGGACTTCCGCGTGTCGGTGCTGCCGACGCTGTTCGGTGAGAAGATCGTCCTGCGCCTCCTGGACAAGGGGAACCTGCAGCTGGACATGACCAAGCTGGGGTTCGAGGCGGGGCAGCTGGCGATCTTCAAGAAGGCGATCGAGTCGCCGTTCGGGATGGTGCTGGTGACCGGGCCGACGGGGTCGGGCAAGACGACGACGCTGTACTCGGCGCTGGCGGAGCTGAACCAGGTCAGCGACAACATCTCGACGGCGGAGGATCCGGTCGAGTTCAACCTGGCCGGCATCAACCAGGTGCAGATGCACGACGACATCGGCCTGAACTTCGCGGCGGCGCTGCGGTCGTTCCTGCGCCAGGACCCGGACACCATCATGATCGGCGAGATCCGTGACTTCGAGACGGCGGAGATCGCCGTCAAGGCGGCGCTGACCGGCCACATGGTGCTGTCGACGCTGCACACCAACGACGCGCCGTCGACCATCACGCGCCTGTTGAACATGGGCGTCGAGCCGTTTCTCGTCACGGCGTCGGTGAACCTGGTCGAGGCGCAGCGCCTGATCCGGAAGATCTGCGCCGGCTGCAAGGAGCCGATCGCCACGCCCAAGGATGAGCTGCGGAACCTGGGCGCGAAGGACGAGGAGATCGACAAGGCGACCTGTTTCAAGGGCGCGGGCTGCAGCGTGTGCGGCGGCAGCGGGTACAAGGGCCGCATCGCCGTCTACGAGGTCATGGCGTTCATCGATCCGCTGAAGGAGCTGGTGCTGCAGGGGGCGTCGGGGGCCGAGCTGAAGGCGGAGGCGATCCGGAACGGCATGCGGACGCTGCGCATGTCGGGCGTCTCCAAGATCTGCGCGGGTGTCAGCTCCGTCGACGAGGTCGCCCGCATCACCGCCGCGGACTGAGGACGGAGAGAGAGAGAAGAACGACATGGCGCAAGCGCAACCACCTCAGACGATCAACCTGCAACAGCTTTTGAAGGCCATGGTCGACAAGGGCGCGTCCGACCTGCACCTGTCGACGGGATCGCCGCCGCAGCTCCGCATCGACGGGGATCTGGTGCCGTTGCGGGTGAACCCGCTGACGCCGGTCGAGACGAAGCAGCTCTGCTACTCGATCCTCACCGACGCCCAAAAGATGAAGTTCGAGGAGGACCAGGAGCTGGATCTGTCGTTCGGCGTGAAGAACCTGTGCCGGTTCCGCGCCAACGTCTTTCAGCAGAAGGGCGCCGTGGGCGCCGTCTTCCGCACCATCCCCTTCAAGATCCGCACGTTCGCGGAGCTGAGCCTGCCGCCGGTGATCGAGGAGCTGTGCAACAAGCCGCGGGGCCTGGTGCTGGTGACCGGGCCGACCGGGTCGGGCAAGTCGACGACGCTGGCCGCGATGATCGACAAGATCAACACCGAACGGCACGAGCACATCATCACGCTGGAGGATCCCATCGAGTTTCTGCATCAGCACAAGGCGTGCGTCGTCAACCAGCGCGAGATCGGCACCGACACGCAGTCGTTCAAGAAGGCGCTGCGCTCGGTGCTGCGGCAGGACCCGGACGTGGTGCTGGTGGGCGAGATGCGCGACCTCGAGACCATCGAGGCGGCGCTGACCACGGCAGAGACCGGGCACCTTTGCTTCGGGACGCTGCACACCAACTCGGCGGTGCAGACCATCAACCGCGTGATCGACGTCTTTCCGCCGCACCAGCAGTCGCAGATCCGGGCCCAGCTGTCGTTCGTGCTGGAAGGCGTGGTCTGCCAGACCCTGCTGCCGCGGGCGTCGGGGCAGGGGCGCGTCGCGGCGCTGGAGGTGATGATTCCGAACTCCGCCATCCGGAACCTGATCCGCGAGGACAAATTGCACCAGATCTACTCGCAGATGCAGATCGGGCAGGGGACGACCGGCATGCAAACGCTGAATCAGTCGCTGTCGGCGCTGTATCTGCGGCGACTCATCACGCTGGAGGAGGCCATCGGCCACAGCTCGGACCCGAACGAGCTGCAACAGATCATCGCCTCGGGGGCGGGCGGGCCGGCGGCGGCGAAGATCGGGGGCGCGTCCGGGGGCGCGTCCGGCGGCACGGCGGCCAAGGCGTAACGGGAGGAACAGGACATGGCCACCGCATACGTCTGGGAGGCGCGAGCGCGCAACGGCGACGTCAAGAAGGGCGTCATGGAGGGTGCAAGCGAGGAGGCCGTCGCCGAGAAGCTGCAGATGCAGATGCTGGCGCCGCTGTCGGTGAAGAAGCAGCCGAAGCAGCTGAGCCTCTCGTTCGGCACCGGCGTGAAGACCACCGACGTCGTGGTGTTCACGCGCATGTTCGCCACGATGATCGACGCCGGCCTGCCGATTGTTCAGTGCCTGGAGATCCTCTCGACCCAGGCCGACAACAAGCGCTTCGGCAAGGTGCTGGGGCAGATCAAGTCCAGCGTGGAGGACGGCTTCACGCTGTCGGACGCGCTCTCCAAGCACCCCAAGGTGTTCGACGACCTGTTCGTCAACCTGGTGGCCGCCGGCGAGGCGGGCGGCATCCTGGACAGCATCCTGCAGCGGCTGTCGATCTACATGGAGAAGGCCATGAAGCTCAAGCGCCGGGTCAAGGGCGCCATGGTCTACCCCGTCTCCATTGTCGGCATCGCGGCGATTGTCGTCACCATCCTGCTGACGAAAGTCATTCCCGTCTTTGAAAAGATG
>DATKEU010000051.1:0-3682 GCA_035544495.1 Polyangia bacterium
CGGGCCAGCGTCAGGGCCAGCGCCAGCGCCCACGCCCATCCGCCGGCGCGGGACGGCCGCTCGGTTCTTGTCGCCACGGCGGGATAGTGTAACGGCGCTGTCGCCGCCGGCAATGTTCGTCATTCGACGATGGGCGCGTTATTGGGCAGCGCGGATCGCGTGACCTCCGGCGCGGGCGCCGGCCACGGCGGGGGCGACGTCGGCGCGGCATCGCTGGCCGCCGCCGGCGGAGGCGCGTCGCGGGGAATGATCGTCACCGTCCCCGGCTTCACCGTCTGCGTGTTGCCGGCGGCGTCGGTGACCACCACCGTCCAGCCCTGACCGGCGTCCAGCACCGCCCCCCGCGCCCGGTAGCTGACCACCACCAGGCCGCGCGCCGTCTGGCGGACGATCGTGCAGGCGCTGTCCTCGTCGGGATGACACTGGTAGAGACCCTCGCCGCCATCCCCTCGCGCCTCGGCCGGCCGGCGCGCCACCGCCAGCACGATCAGCACCGCGCCCGCCAGCAAGACCGACGCCAGCGTCAACGAACGACGTTTCCGGATCGACATCATCACCGCTGGTTCGCCGGCTGTCACACGCTCCCCCTGGTTTGAGTGACGTCCGGTTATCGGCGGCGCCGCGGCGGCGGTTGCGTGGCGCCGGCCAGCCAAAGCCAGAACGACCGACAGCGTGTATTGTGAACACGCCATGACGAAAGCTCCGCACTCCTTCCCGCCCACGCCCTCGCAGCGCGTGCTGCTGGGCCCGGGGCCCAGCGACGTCCCTGCGCGCGTGCTGGCGGCGCTGGCCAGCCCGACGCTGGGCCATCTCGATCCTGAATACCTCGCCATCATGGACGAGACGCGGGGCCTCTTGCAGCAGGTGTTCGCCACCCAGAACCGCCTGACGCTGGCTGTGCCCGGCACCGGGAGCGCGGGCATGGAGGCGTGCCTCGCCAACCTGCTGGAACCCGGTGACGAGGCGATCGTCTGCGTGGCCGGCGTGTTCGGCGCCCGCATGGCCGACATGGCCGAGCGCCAGGGCGCCACGGTTCATCCCATCAACGTCGCCTGGGGCGCCACCGTCGATCCGGCGGCCGTCGAGGCCGCGCTGAAGTCCCAGCCGCGCAGCAAGCTGGTCGCCATCGTCCACGCCGAGACGTCGACCGGCGCCCACCAGCCGCTGGAGGAGATCTCGCGCGTCGTCCACGACGCCGGCGCGCTGCTGGTCGTCGACGCCGTCACCTCGCTGGCCGGGCACGAGCTGCGCGTCGACGACTGGCGCATCGACGCCTGTTACAGCGGCACGCAGAAGTGCCTGTCGTGCCCGCCTGGCCTGGCGCCGGTGACGTTCGGCGCCGCCGCGCTGGAGGCGATGGATCGGCGCAAAACGAAGGTGCGCAGCTGGTACCTGGATATGTCGCTGATTCGCAACTACTGGTCCGCCGACCGCGTCTATCACCACACGGCGCCCGTCAACATGACGTACGCGCTGCGCGAGGCGCTCCGCTGCGTCGTCGAGGAGGGGCTGCCCGCGCGCATCGCCCGCCACCGCCGCAACCACCTGGCCCTGCGCGCCGGCCTGGAGGCGCTGGGCCTGACGTACGTTCCGGAGCGGAGCCTGGCCACGCTGAACGCCGTGCACATCCCCACGGGCGTCGACGACGCGCAGGTTCGGGCGCGCCTGCTCGGCGAATACGGCATCGAGATCGGCGGCGGGCTGGGGCCGTTCAAGGGCAAGGCCTGGCGCATCGGCCTCATGGGCACGTCCAGCACGCGCCGCAACGTCACGCTGGTCCTCGCCGCGCTGGAGACGATCCTGGCCGGCATGGGCGCCGCCGTGGCGCGCGGCGCCGCCCTCGATGCCGCGGCGCGAACCTACGACACCAGCGCATGATCGGGCGCCATCGCCGCCGGCGGCGGGAGCGTCCCTTGACAGGTCCGCCGCGCGCCAGTTAGCGTGGTTGTTCGACTGAGCCTTGCGCGGCGCCGTCAGCGGCCCGCGCCGATCGGTCGATGTTCCGCCTGGTCTGGGAGACGGCGTTGTCGGGGTAGCTGTTCTCGCTCTGAAGTTCTAAGGAGATTCCCATGACACGTTGGTCTTTCGGCCCCACCTTGGCGGCCTGCGCGGTGTTGGTCATCGGGTGCGGTGGCGGCGATCTGGGCGGCTCGTCCGGCGGCAATGGCACCGGCGGTCAGCCGCAACCGGCGTCCGGCAGCGGCGGCACCAGCGGCACCGGCGGAGCGCCAACGTCCGGCAGCGGCGGCAGCGGCAGCGGCAGCGGCGGCGACTCCGACGGCGGGACCAGCACACCGCCCGATGGCGCGGTGATGGGCAGCACCGGCGGCTCCAGCGGCGTCGATCCCGGCACCGACGGCGACGGCATCCGCATGCTGACCGGACCGTATCCCGCCGCGCCGGAGTTCACGCGCGGAGCCGGCGTGCCGGCGGGCAAGGAGATTCGCTTCACGATGGGCATGGCGAGCACGATCTTTCCGAAGGCCCCCGCCAACCGCGCCGTCGCCGTCTACGTGCCGTCGCAGTACAAGATGGGGACGCCGGCCGCGGTGATGGTCTTCCAGGACGGCACCAACTTCTACGGCTTCGACACCATCGTCCCGCCGGTCTTCGACAACCTGATCGCGAAGGGCGTGATGCCCCCCACCGTCGGCGTCTTCGTCAGCAACGGCGGCGGCGACGCCGTGGGCAGCGAGCGCGGCCTCGAATACGACACCGTCTCGGGCCTCTACGCGGCGTGGGTCGACAGGGAGCTCCTGCCGCGGGTGGAGAAGGAGACCATGACCGCGCTGCCGGGGCAGGTGGTGACCTTCACCAAGGACCCCGAGGGGCGCGGCTGCGTCGGCGGCAGCTCGGGCGGCGCGGGATCGTTCGGTATGGTCTGGTGGCACCCCGATCTGTTCCGGCGAATCATCACCTTCTCGGGCACGTACGTGAACCAGGTGCCGGTGAACTCGCCGTTCCCGCACGGCTGCTGGGTCTATCACGACAAGGATCCGTACGACATGACGGCGCCGAACGGGCTCATCGTCGAGCACTGCGAGAAGGCCGCCAACCCCTTCGGCGGCAGCGACAATCCGGGCCCGTGCGACACGCCGCTGGCCCAGGCGGCCTGCGAGGCCGTCATGGGCTGCCAGTGGAACACCAAGGTCAACCATCCCATCCGCATCTGGCACGAGTCGGGCAGCAACGACCTCGGAGCGGGCGGGGGACCGGCGACCTATCGCAACTTCGATCTCGCCAATCAGCGGATGGCGGCTTCGTTCATGAAGCGCGGCTATCACTTTCACTATGATCACGCGGCAGGCGCCGGACACGTCGACGGGGGCGTGTTGAGGCACACGCTGCCCGAGGCGCTGACCTACGTCTGGCGCGGCTATCGCGCGAACGGGATGTGATGATCGCCGGGCGCGCGGCGGCGGGCGCCGCGCGCGTGACCTGATCTCGTTCGTCTGAAGGGCAGCTGCCGGGCCGCACGCAACCGGCGCGGCCGCCGGCCGACAACCCTCCGTGTCGCTGAAGGCAAACGGGCGCGGCGCCGGGCTGCTGCTGCTCGCGATCACGATCGCGCTTGGCGCCGCCCCGGCGGCGCGGGCGGCGGGCAAGGCCGTGGTGGGCGTCGTCAACCTGAACACGGCGCCGGCCACCACGCTGGAGCTCTTGCCCGGCATCGGCCCGGCCA
>DATKEU010000052.1:0-5199 GCA_035544495.1 Polyangia bacterium
CGCGACGGCAAGACGGCGTTCATCTTCGCGGTCAACGTCTCGGGCGTCCTGGCCGACGCCACCGTGCGCAACCAGTCGATGATCTCCATGGCCTGGGACGAGGTCTGGGAGGCGCGCACGGCCATCACGGATCGCGGCTGGTCGGCGGAGCTGCGCATCCCGCTGCGCATCCTGCGCTTCGACGCCAACCAGCCCGTGCAGAGCTGGGGCCTGCAGGCGACGCGCTCGCTGGCGGCGGTCGGCGAATACATTCACTGGTCGCTGGTCCCCCGCTCGGTGTCCGACTTTGTCTCGCACTTCGGCCGGCTGGACGATCTGCGCGACCTCAAGCGCGGGGGCAGCATCGAGCTGCGCCCGTTCGTCAGTGTGCGCGCCGAGCGCCAGGACGTCAGCGCCGACACCGCGGGGCGATCCTTCGGCCTCGAGAAGCCGACGCTGCAGAACTCGCCGGTGGGGCTGGATCTGAAGTGGCACGTGGCCCAGGACCTGACGCTGGACGCGGCCGCGCTTCCCGACTTCGGCCAGGTCGAGGCCGACCAGCTGATCTTGAACCTGACCAACTACGAGACCTTCCTGCCCGAGAAGCGGCCGCTGTTCATCGAGGGCAGCGAGCTCCTCTCGACGGTGCAAGAAGACACCCCGCCCACCACCGCCGACAGTCTGCAGAACCACGTCTTCTATTCGCGCCGCATCGGCAACGCGCCGGCCAAGCCGACGCTGGCGATGGGCGAACGGCTGACCGAACCGCCGCGGCCGTCGACGATCTACGGCGCCGCCAAGTTGACCGGGCAGGTCGGCGGCGACGTGTCGGTGGCTGCGCTGTCGGCGCTGACGGCGGACAGCTCGGCCACCATCACCCAGCCGAACGCGGACGCGCGCACGCTGACGGTGGCGCCGACGACCAGCTTCAACGTGCTGCGCGTGCGGCGGGAGCTGGGCTCCGGGCACGTCGGCATCATCGCCACCGGCACCTCGCGCTTCGAATCGACGTCACCGCCCGGGGCCGTCGCCGCAACCTGCCCCGACGGCAGCGCCGGCGCCGTCGGACGCTGTTTTCACGACGCGTACGTCGGCGGCGCCGACGGCTTCTGGCGCTTTGGCGGCGGCGGCTATTCGCTGGGCGCGCAGCTCCTGGGCACGCGCATCGTGGGCGGTCCGCAACGCCAGCTGGCGGACGGCACGATGATCGGCGACGGCGACGCGGGCTTCAACGGCTGGGTACGCCTGGCCAAGGAGAACGGCGAGCGCTTCGTGTGGGCCGTGGACTATGCCGGGTACAGCCGGCGCGTCGACTACAACGACGCCGGCTTCCTCGCGCGCCAGAACCTGCACGAGCTCAAAGGCGCCTTCGAATACCGCCACCTCGCGCCCACCGAGCACACGCGCGAGATTCACCTCCGGCTGGAGGCGTCGAGCCGCTTTTCGCTGGACGGCCTGGATCTGGGCAAGCGGGTGCAGCTGTCTCAATCGGTCACCTTTCGCAATCTGTGGGCCCTGCAGGTGGCGGTCGGCTTCCTGCCCGGGCGCTTCGACGACCGCGAGATCGGCGAGCAGAACGCCCTTGCGCCCGGGGCGACCGCGGCGCTGGAACGGGCCCGCGCGCTGGCGTTGCACGCCGACATGGGGACCGACTATCGCCGGCGCTTCGTGCTGTGGGCGGGCGGCGATCTCCAGCTTCTGGCCGGGGCGCGCTCGGCCAACGCCTGGGCCAGCGTGGCCGCGCATCCGCTGCCGCAGCTCGAGTTCGGACTGGATCCCTCGTTCACATACAGCAGCGGGGAGCCGCGCTTCGCCGCCAGCGAAGGCACCGGCGCCGACACGGGCTTCGTGTTCGGCCGCCTGCTGGCGAAGAGCGCCGGCGCCACCCTGCGCGCCAATTACACCTTCACGCCCCAGCTGACGTTGCAAACCTACGCGCAGCTGTTTCTCGCCTCCGGGCACTACACGGATCTGCACGCCGTCGCCCGGGCCACGGGAAAATTCACGCTGGCCGACATCGCGGCGGCGCCGGCACCCCAGCTGCCGCCGGACAGCGCCGCTTTCGACTTCGAGCAGGCGGCCCTGAACGTCAACGTGGTCCTGCGCTGGGAGTACCGCCCCGGCTCGACGCTGTACCTGGTCTACGCGCGCTCGCAGGTGCCGGCCGTGGACATGCTGACCGGCGCCGGCGATCTGCGCCTGTCGGCGCTGCGCCACGGCGGCGCCGCCGACGTCATCCTGTTCAAGCTCTCCTACTTTTGGGCAGGTTGAGCGCGGCGCCCAGTTGTCGCGGGAAAACGCGCCGCGGGATAGAATGACGTCGGTGACCGACCCGAACGTCGATCTGGTTGTGCGCGGAGGAACCGTCGTCACCGCCGATCGCCGCCAGGTCGCCGACGTCGGGATTCGCGGCGAGTCGATCGCCCAGATCGGCGGAGCGATGACCGGCCGTCGCGAGATCGACGCTCGCGGCGCGCTGGTCCTGCCCGGCGGCGTCGACCCGCACGTGCACCTGCACATCGAGGACGTCGACCCGGGCGACCCGGCCTGGGCCGACGATTACACCAGCGGATCGCACGCGGCGCTGGCCGGCGGCATCACCACCGTCGGCAACATGGCCTTCACGCTGCCCTGGGAATCGCTGGCGGACAGGGCGCGCGCCGAGAGCGCGGCGATCGCGCGCGAGGCCATCGCCGACGTGTTCTTTCACCTGGCCGTCACCTGCGCCACCTCCGAGATCGCCGCCGAGGTCCCGCAAGCGGTGGCCGCCGGCCACACCGGGCTGAAGTTCTTCATGTGCATCCCGTCGTTCGATTCGGCGGCTCGACACTATGCGGAGGTCATGAAGGCGACGGCGGAGGCGGGCGGCATCACGCTGATTCATTGCGAGGACCTGCCCACCATCGAGTGCTGCACGACCATGCTGTTGCGGCAGCGGCGCGGCGACCTGCACGCCTACGCCGAGAGCCGGCCTCCCGCCGCCGAGAACATCGCCACCGAACGCGCCATCGAGATGTGCCGCGCCACGGGCTGCCCCACGTACATCGTGCACCTGTCGTCGGCGCGCGCGCTGGCGCGGTGCCAGCAGGCGCGCGCCGAGGGGCTGCCCATCCTGATCGAGACCCGGCCCATCTATCTGTTCTTGACCGCCGAGCACTATGGCGGCGACAACGCCGGCATCTACATCGCCCAGCCGCCTTTGCGCGCCGCCGCCGATCGCGAGGCGCTGTGGCGCGGGCTGGCCGACGGCAGCATCGACACCATCGGCAGCGATCACGCCCCCTGGTCGCGCGCGCACAAGACCGATCCGGCGCTGACCGTGCGCACCGCCCGTCCCGGCGTCGCCGAGCTGGACACCATGCTGCCGCTGCTGTTCACGGAGGGCGTGGCCACCGGGCGCATCACGCTGGAACGGTTCGTGGCCCTGACCGCCACCACCCCGGCCCGCATCTTCGGCCTCTACCCGCGCAAGGGGACCATCGCCGTCGGCGCCGACGCCGATCTCGCCATCTGGGAGACCGGCCGGCAGCGGGTCATCAGCGACGACCAGCTGTTCTCTCGCGCCGGCCACAGTGTCTACAGCGGCCGGACGCTGTCGGCCTGGCCGCGCACCACCATCCGCCGCGGCGCCGTGGTCTTCGACGAGGGGCGCGTGCTGGCCGACGCCGGCAGCGGCCGGACGCTGAACCCGCTGCGCGCCCGCTGATCCTCAGTTCGCGCTCAGCGCGGCGTTGCCGTGTTTGGCCAGCCAGACGGTGATCTCCGCGCGCGGTTTCGACTTGCTCGGCTCGGCACCAAATCGTTCGAGGGCGCTCCTCGCCAGCGCGCGGGCGCGCTCGCGCTGCTGGTTGCTGTCCCAGAAGGCGCGCGCCAGCGCGAACTCGACCTCGGCGATCAGCGCCGGCGACGGCTCCTTGGCCAGCCGGATGCGGAGCGCCCGCTCCAGCGGGGCCACCGCGAACGCCGGCTTTCCCTCGCCGAGGTAGCTCGCGCCGATGCCGCTCAAGGCATAGGCGACGAACGGGTGATCCTTACCGAGCTGCTTTTCCCACAGCTCGAGGGCCCGGCTCGCCGACGCGCGCGCCTCCTGCCAGCGCTCGAGCTGGTTCAGGATCTCGGCGCGGTTGCTCATCTGCGTCGCCATTTCCGGGTGATCGGTTCCCAGGACCTTCCGGGCGATCTCGACCGCCTTGTCGCTGTGAGCCAACGCCTCGGCCGGGCGATTGAGGTCGGAGAGCTCGTGAGCGAGGTTGCCGTGAACACGCACCAGATCCGGATCGGTCGGCGACAGCGATCGTGCTGCGATGGCCTCAGACTGCAGCCGCCTGGCCAGCGCCTCCTCGCGTCGCCCCTCGAGGTCGAGCGCGTCGGCGTAAGCGTTGTTCGACCATATCTGCAGCCGCGGGTGCCCGCCGATCCGCCGCAACGTCGCCTCGGCCAGGTGCAGCCACCGCTCGGTGTCTTTCGGCCGAGGGACGCCTTCCAGGTAGACCGCGTAGAGGAGCGCAATCGCCATCTCGGCCTTGGCCTCGTCGTGGCGCGCGGCCTCCGCGGTCCACAAACCCTCCTCCAGGATCCGCTCGGCTTCGGAGGCATTGCCCATGTCGACCAGCGCGTGGCCGCGCAACCACAACGCCTCGGCCAGGAGTGGCCCGTACTCGACCCGCCGGGCGTTCGCCACCAGCAACGCGGTGGCCTTTTCGGCCTCCGCCAGCTGCCCCGCCGCCAGCTGAGCGCGCGCGTCGGCGACCTGCTCCTGCAGCTGCTCGACGCGGCGGCGCGCCGCCGGGTCCTCGGGCGGCGGCAGCATCGCCCGCAAGAGCTTGACGTCGTTGCAGCGATCGATGGCGCCCAGCTGGCTGGCAGCGCTGACGGCGTTCTCGACCACGGCGCCGTTGGCCTGGGTGAAAACGGTGGTGAGCGCCTTCAGGTTGTTCAGGCGATCGTGCAGGCACGACATGCGCAGATCCAGCACCTCGGCGGACTGCTCGCCGCGCACGTGGGTCGCCTCGCAGGCCTCGACGTACGTGCCGGTCCAGCGCTGGACGTATCCCTCGATCAAGCGATTGACGCTCCAGAAGGCGTCGCTGGCAAAGCTGGCGCCGGTTCCGAAGAAGGCCTTGCGCACCTGCGCCTTGACGGTCTGGTCCCACACACCGGCCAGCTTGCTCTCCGCGCCCCGGCACAACGCCGGGCGTGTCACGACCTGAAACCCGCGCA
>DATKEU010000053.1:0-12293 GCA_035544495.1 Polyangia bacterium
CATCGAGATGAGCGAGAAGTAGCTGACGTCCGCCGTGTTCGCGGGGATCGGAGTGTCATAGTCCGCCAGCGTGAAGGGCCCGATCATCGCGGTCGTTGCATCCGCGTAGGTCAGCGTGACCGTCAGCTTGTCGGCTCCCTCGGCGCTGGTCAGGACGAGAAAGATCTTCGAGTAGGTCGCCTGCGGAACGGCGAAATCGATGGACTCCGCCATCGCACGATGGACGTTGTGCGCCTGAAAGCTGGTCGGTGGATTGTCATTGGCGAAATGGAGGTGAATCTCGGGGATCCCGTTGGTGGCGGGAAACACCCCATCGTCCGGCAAGGCGTTGCCCATCTGGCCGAGCTTCGCGACGACGGCCTTGGTGGCGTATCCGTCGGCGCTGCCGTTTCCGTCGACCCCCTGGGTCGGGCCCCAGGTCACGACCGCGCCATTCGTGACCGTCGAGACCGGGCGAGCGTTGAGCAGAGCATCAATGGGAAACTGCACGACGGTGTCCGCCGCCGCCGGGTTCGCGCCCAGAGACGTCACGGCGAGGGCGAGGCCTCCGGCTGCGGCGATGAACTTCAAGCGCATGTTGCCTCCACGAAGGCGATTGTGGGATTCCGTTTCGCGATTCGCACCGGCGCCCAGTGGGTGCATCTCACACAACATACACAGGTCGGTCGCATCTTCAGCGAAAAAAGCAACGGAGCCAGCGGTCGCCGCGTCGAGTCAGCTCGTCGGGAACGCAGGCCCGCCGGTCGACCCGGCGGGCTGGCGGACTGCCGGGCCTGGAGCGTTTCAGTTCACGACGATCCCTCTCACCGAGGCGTTGTCGACGTTGTTGATGAACTGGATCACCACCTGGCCGTTCGAGTTGGCTGTCGTCCCGAACGTGTGTTGCACGGCGATGTACTGCCCGCCCGCGTCGGCGAAGATGTCGAAGCCGGAGAGGACCTTAGTGCCGTTGATGATGACGTCGAACGACCGCTTGCCCGCGGCGGTCCAGTAGTGCTCCACGAAGTAGAGAGTGACGGTTCGGCTGGAGCCCGGCGTGAAGCCGCCCGTCCGATAGGTCATCTGCCCGTAGCGCTCCGTCTGCAGGACGGACTGCGGCGGGACCGGCGACGTCAGCCAGTTGCTGGTGTTGATCGCGTGCGTGGTGCTCGCCGCGGTCCCCCCGGCGAAGTCCGTGTCGGCGACGAACGGGCTGGCGGCGCTGCCCCCGCAGTTGATCGACACGGCGCCGCTGGTGCCCCCCGCCGCCATGGGCGTCATCGTGATCTGGTTCGAGTCGCCCGAGGTGCCGACGCTGTTGGTGGCCGCGACCTGGTAGAAATACAGCGTTCCGTTCGTCGCGCTGGTGTCGGTATACGAAGGGCTGGTGACCGTCGCGATGGGTGTGGTGGACTCGCCGTCGAACACGGTTCCGCGGTAGACCTTGTAGTTGGTGGCGCCGGTGCTGGCCGTCCAGGCGAGCGCGACCTGGCTGCTCCCCGCCACGCCCGTCAGGTTGGTCGGGTCGGTGGGCAGCGCGCCAGCGGCCGGCGTGACGGTGACTTCGTCGACGCGCGAGATACCATGATTCGTCACCGCGAACTGCATGATCGTGTTCACACCCGCGACCAGCTGCGCCTGCGTGAACGAGTGCTGGTAGGTGGCGAAGCTGCCCGTGATCGGGAAACGCTGGTGGCTGGTGACCACCGTTCCGTTCACGGTGAGGCCCATTTCGCGGTTGGTGACGTTCGGGAAGAGACCCGGGCCGAACGCGTACCGAAAGTCGATGTTGTACAGACCGGCCGTGGGAACGACCACGTTGCTGAAGGTCAGCGTGGCCTGGTCCGCGTAGGCCAGGTCGACGACCGTCCCGCCCGGCGCCAGGGCACCCTGCTGCCCGTTCAGCCACTGCGGGAACCAATCCGGGCAATTCGTGCACATCGACGCCGTGGCGTTGAACCAGTCGAAGCCGCCGCCCAGGCCGTCTTTGCCGTAGAAGATCCATCCGCCATTGCCGGGCACCCCGGCGATGGCACCGCTGCCGGGAGAGGTGCGCGGCGGGGTGGGGCTGACCGTCTCCGCCGATTGCGGGGATGTCGTGGCGCCGTTCACCGACGCGACCTTGTAATAATAGAGCGTCGGCGGTCCGTTCGTGAGGCCGCTGTCGGAGTATGAAGGAGTGGTCGTCGTTCCGATCGGGGTCGTGCCTTCGCCGCCCGATGTGGTCGAGCGGTAGACCTTGTAGCTGGTGGCGCCCGCCGCCGCATTCCAGGAGATCGACATCATTCCGGGCGCGGTCGGGTGCGCTTCGACGCCGGTTGGAACCGCAAGCCCCGCCGCATGCGCCTCCTGCGCGCCTGCTGCGATCGAGAAACCACCCATGATCACAGCGACTCTCCACAGCCGATTTGTCATCTTGCCTGCTTTCCGTTCTCTCGTGTCGGGCGCACCAGGTTCGAGCACGGCAGCGTGCGCCCATACCGCGCCACCGCACCGAGGTCGGCATCGTATCGGCATGTGCGGGTCGGAAAGTGAAATATCTGAGACGATCCCGCGACGAATGTCGTCCCCGCCTTCCACCTGAGCCCCCCGAGTGGGGGACCGGAAAAATGACAAGGCCACCCAGCGAGAGTGAAAGAAGTTTTAGACGGCGCCTGAAGGATTCTTTCAGCTCGCGACTGGCATGCGGCAGTGTCGTCTCCGTAATGACACGGTCGACTCGTCTGGCGCCGGGGATTGAAGCGCCCGGGGCTTGAAGGGAACGATGTTCTGGCGTTACTGTGTGGGTCGCGTGACACCGCCCCGGTAGTTCGCCGGAGGTTCTTTCACTGACACAAGCGGGGATCGAACATGACAAATCGGTTCAAAAGGCTCGTCTGGGTGGTCGGGTTGGCCGCTCTCCTGGGCGGGTCGTCATCGTCCGGCCTGGCTCACTCGAACGGGCATGAATCGCGCACGGCAGCCGAGTGCGAACGGCTGCCTGGCACCGAAGGGAAGGGCGAGCGCGCCCAGTGTCTGAAGTGCGTTTCGCGCCCGCGGCCCCACCACTATCATCCGGATTACCCCGCCGGTAATCGGTGTCGGCCAGACGACGGAAAACCGTAGGCGTGTCAGGCGTCCGCGCCGCTCGCTGCCGACGCCTTTCGTCGACGCAAGCTCGGCGCCGCAGAACGGCCGAATCACGCGCGCGACATGCGCTGGCCGTGCCGGCGATGGTGGATCAACGACCACACGCCATGAATGCAAAGACAGGCGATGGCCGCAATCAGAGCAAGGCCAACCAGCGCTCCCGATCCTGGCGTCAACCATACCAGATCGCAGATCACAAGAGCGATGGCCACGGCGGCGAACGCGCTAGCTAGATACAGCATCGAACCCACCCCCTTCCCACATATTCAGTATAAGTCTTGAGCCGGCGCCTTCCAACCGGGCGGCCGGTTTTGTTGGGCCGGCGTGCGTCACAGCTCCAGCATCACGCCGGCCAGCCATGTCGTGTCGCCGAGGCGCAGTTCGTCTCCGGCGCCGAATCCGTTCAGCGTGATGCGCGTGAATTCGACGAAGACCGCCGTGTGGTTGACGCCGGATTCTCGATCCATCGCGCGCGCGGCGTCCGCGTCGATGAAATCCAGAGTCATCGCCAGGCCCGCCGCCACGTGCCAGCCGAGGGTGCGGCCACGGTACGTCACCGCCGCCGACGTCTCCGACGTCGACCACAGCGCGCAATCGAAGCCGGCCTTGGCGAAGGGCACGAAAGGAACCTGCCAGCGTTCCTGCAGCCAATCCGCCCGATAGATCGCGGACACGGCAAAAGGAATGATGCGCAGGCCGGACTGGTCGCCTGTGCGGGTCGTGAGATCCCCCTCCAGGGCCGCGCCCGTGGCGTGAAAGTATCCGCCGCTCAGCCCGAGGGCCCAGGTGCCGCCGCTGTGCGAGAGATGGCGATCCAGCTCGAGCTGACTCATCAACCGCCGCCCGGATCCGAAGACGGTGGCGTACGGGCGATCATTGTTGCCCTGATCAGCGAACGCACTGTCAACCGCCGGGCGGTACGGGCCGAAGCGCAGCTCGACGTTCCACCGGCGCGACGACCCGGGCATGGGCGCCGCCGGCGGTGGCCGGTCGATCTCATCGTCGGCATCGAGGTCGAAGACACCGGCGCGCGCGACCCGACCCTGGACCAGCGCCGCCGCCGCCAGGGCGATGGACACGCAACCGATGTGGGCCCGGGCGCGCGCGCGGCCGCGCGGCCCGCGCTGGCGGCACCATCGCCAGCCAGGCCGGCGCTTTCGCCGCTTGCGACCCCACGCCGCCGCCGCCAGTGCGAATCCGGCGGCGAGGGGCGCGCCCCCGCGCGCCGCCTCGCCGCCGATCGCACAGCCCCCCAGTCCCTGCCCGCCGCTGTCGCGATAAAGCTCGCCGAAGCCGATCGTGGGCGCCGGCTGGCCGCTGGCGCCGGCCGACGCGGCGCTGGGCGTTCCGTCGCTGCCGATGGACACCACCGCGACCTGGTACGACTGGCCGTTGGTCAACCCGCCGATGCGCGCGGAGGTCTCGCTCGCGCCGACCAGGGCCGAACAGACCGCGCTGCTAGCCAGGGTGTTCAGCGCCGCCGCGCCCGCGCCCGCATCGACGGAGGCAGTCCCTCCGGCGGCGGCCTGCGCGCAAACGTCGAACGAAGGCGCGGGCGGCGTCGCGACGGCCGGGGAGCACAGCACCTGGAACCCAATCAGTCGGCTGACGTCGGCCGGCGCTTGCCAGGTGACGAGCAGGCCGTCGTCGGCGCCGGCGACCGTCACCGCCGACGGCGCCGGCGGTCGCGCCGCGCCCACGTCCAGCGTCAGCGAGGGCGCGGCGCCCGTGCGCGTTCCGCCAACGCGCACGATGGCCCACAGGCGCGACGAACGGCTGGGCAGGTCGTCGCACACCGCGGTTCCCGGGATGGCCGCGAAGAGATCCGTGGTGGACAGCGACTGCTGGGTGGACAGCTTGTCACTGGTCAATGTCAACGTCGGGCCAACGGCCTGGCAGGCGGCGGCAGCGGCGTCGTCGCAGTCGGTGCCCACGGCCAAAGACACGTCGGCGGTCTGGGTGCCCAGAGTGGCGGCCGCTGAGCTTGCGATGCTGACCGTGGCCTGCACCATCGCTGGACACAGGCAGCGCGTGGCGTTGAGAAGTGTCGCCAAGCCCCCGTCGTCCAGCGCCGTGTACGCCCCCGTCCCGTCGGTGCGCGACAACGTCAGCGTGATGTCAGCGGTCGCGATGGCCGGCGTGACACCGGCGTCGTCCGCGCGCGCGGCCCCCACTCTCAGCGCCAACAGCGCCGCCACGACAGCCAGAGCCAACCCGATGCGAAGCCATCGCCACCCGTATGAACCGCCCATGACCGTCGGATTTGCAACACGAAGGCCACCACCGAAATGACCTGTTTTTCGGCTCTGGCGGCGCCGGCCGCCTCGAACAGTGCCGGACTGTCAACGCGGCGGGCGAGCGGCGTGCCGGTTCGACCACCGCCTCACTTCGCGGGCGCGGGCAGCAGGCGCCGAAGCGGGGTCAGACCGTCGCCTCACTTGGCCGCGGCAGGTGCGCTGGCCGGGGCAGGGCGGACGGGCTTGCCGAACTGCTGGTCGAGGGCGAGGTTGACGGCCAGGACGTTGACCCGCGGCTCGCCGAAGACGCCCAGGTCCCTGCCCTGGATGCGGGCGTCGATGACGGCGCGGACGCGGTCGGGGGCGACCTGGCGGGCCCTGGCGATGCGCGCGACCTGCCACAGGGCGCCCTCAGGGGACAGATCGGGATCGAGGCCGCTGGCGGACGTGGTCAGCAGGTCGGAGGGGATCGGCAGCGCCGCTTCGGGGTTTTCCTTGCGCAGGCGATCGATGTCGGCGGCGGCGCGGTCGCGCAGCTTCTTCGACGTCGGGCCCAGGTTCGATCCACCGGACGACGTGGCGTCATAGCCGTTCCCGGCCGCCGACGGGCGGCCCTGCAGGTAAGCGGGGCTGGTGAACAGCTGCCCGATCAGCTCGGAGCCGACGACGACGCCTTTCTCGTCGCGGATCAGGCTGCCGCCCGCCTGGTGGGCGAACAGCGCCTGGGCGACGCCGGTCATCACCAGCGGATACAAAAGGCCGGTCAAGACCAGGGTGACGAAGGTGGCCCGCAGAGCGATGAGGATGTCTTTGCGCATGACGATCTCCAGTTCGACTGTCACTGTCACTTCAAACGATCCGGAGGGCTTCCAGAAGCAGGTCCACCAGCTTGATCCCGACAAAGGGGGCGATGATGCCGCCCGCGCCGTAGATCAGCAGCGATCGGCGCAGGATGGCGGCGGCGCCGATGGGGCGGTACTTCACGCCCCGCAAGGCCAGCGGGATCAGCAGCACGATGATGATGGCGTTGAAGATCACCGCCGACAGGATCGCGGAGAACGGCGAAGCCAGGTGCATGACGTTGAGGGGAGCGATCTCCGGGAAGACGCCCATGAACATCGCGGGGAGAATGGCGAAGTACTTGGCCACGTCATTGGCGATCGAGAACGTCGTCAGCGTCCCGCGCGTCATCAGGAGCTGCTTGCCGACCTCGACCACCTCCAGCAGCTTGGTGGGGTTGGAGTCGAGGTCGATCATGTTGCCGGCCTCCTTCGCCGCCTGCGTGCCGGTGTTCATGGCCACGCCGACGTCGGCCTGGGCCAGAGCGGGGGCGTCGTTGGTGCCGTCGCCCGTCATGGCCACCAGCTTCCCCTTGGCCTGCTCGTCACGAATGAGGCGCATCTTCGCCTCGGGCGTGGCCTCGGCCAGGAAGTCGTCGACGCCGGCCTCCTTGGCGATGGCGGCGGCGGTGCGCGGGTTGTCGCCGGTGATCATGACAGTGCGGATGCCCATGGCGCGAAAGCGCGCGAAGCGCTCGGCGATGCCGGCCTTGACGATGTCCTTCAGATGAATGACGCCCAGGACGCGCGCCCCGTCGGCGACGGCCAGCGGCGTGCCGCCGTTGTCGCCGATGCGGTTGGCGATCGGGCGCAGCTCGTCCGGCACGCGGCCGCCCTGGGCTTCCACGTGCGCGATGACGGCGTCGACGGCGCCCTTGCGGACCGATCGCCCGGGCAGATCCAGGCCGCTCATGCGGGTCTGGGCGGTGAAGGCGACGAACGCGCCGCCGCGCCCGTCGGCGGCCGGCTGGTGCAGCTTGTCCGTCACGAAGGCGACGATTGATCGCCCCTCGGGCGTCTCGTCGGCGATGCTGGCCAGCTGGGCGGCGGCGGCCAGATCCTCCAGGCGCACGCCGGGCAGGGGCAGAAGCTCGGTGGCCATGCGGTTGCCGTGCGTGATGGTGCCCGTCTTGTCGAGCAGCAGCGTGTCGACGTCGCCCGACGCCTCGACGGCGCGGCCGCTCATGGCGATGACGTTCTTCTGCAGGAGGCGGTCCATGCCGGCGATGCCGATGGCCGACAGCAGGCCGCCGATCGTGGTCGGGATCAGGCAGACCAGCAGCGCGACGATGGCCGTCGCCGACAGCGCCAGGCTGGAGTACTTGGCCAGCGGCACCAGCGTCACGCAGGCGAACAGGAACACCAGCGTCAGGCCGACCAGCAGGATGTGCAGCGCGATCTCGTTCGGCGTCTTCTGGCGCGCGGCCCCCTCGACCAGCGCGATCATCCGATCCAGGAACGATTCGCCCGGGTCGACGGCGATGCGCACGACGATGCGGTCGGAGAGCACCTTGGTGCCGCCGGTGACCGCGGAGCGATCGCCGCCGCTCTCGCGGATGACGGGCGCCGACTCGCCGGTGATGGCGGATTCGTCGACCGAGGCGATCCCTTCGGTGATCTCGCCGTCGCCCGGTATCAGCTGGCCGGCGTCGATGACCACCAGGTCGCCCTTGCGCAGGCTGGAGGAGGGGACGCTCTCTTCGTGGCCGTTCACCAGGCGGCGGGCCATGGTCTCCTTGCGCATCTTCCGCAGGGTGTCGGCCTGCGCCTTGCCGCGCCCCTCGGCCACCGCCTCGGCGAAGTTGGCGAAGACCACGGTGAACCACAGCCAGATCGAGACCAGGCCGGTGAACCACAGCGGCGCGCTGGCGCTCGGGCGGTGGATGAGATCGCGGACGAAGACCAGCGTGGTCAGCACGCTACCGATCTCGACCACGAACATCACCGGGTTCTTGATGACGAACCGGGGCGCCAGCTTCTTGAACGAATCGACTGCGGCGCGCCGGATGATTCCGCGATCGAACAGGGACAGCGCCTGAGCTTTGGGGCGGAACATGGCTAGTACACCTTTCCTTGCAGGGCGGCGAAGTGCTCGACGATGTTGCCGAGCGACAGAGCGGGGAAGAACGTCAACGCGCCGACGATGATCACCACCGACACCAGCAGCACGGTGAAGGTCGAGCCGTTGGTGGGGAACGTCCCCAGCGACGGCGGGATCACCTTCTTGCCCACCATCGAGCCGGCGATCGCCAGCGCCGGGACGATCATCAGGAACCGCCCGGCCAGCATGTCCAGGGCCAGCGAGACGTTGTACCAGGGCGTGTTGGCGTTCAGGCCGCCGTAGGCCGAGCCGTTGTTGCCGGCGCCGCTGGAGTAGGCATAGAGGATCTCCATCAGCCCGTGCGGGCCGTTGTTGTTCAGCGACGAGAGTCCGTACGGCATGACGGCGCTCCACGACGAGAAGCCGAGGATGACGAACGGAAAGATGAGGACGTACAGCATGGCCAGCTTCATCTCGCGGCCTTCGATCTTCTTGCCCAGGTACTCGGGCGTGCGCCCCACCATCAGGCCGGCGATGAAGACCGTCATCACCACGAAGATCAGCATCCCGTACAGGCCCGCGCCGGTGCCGCCGAAGACGACCTCGCCGAGTTGGATGTTGACCAGCGGGACCAGGCCGCCGAGCGGCGTGAAGCTGTCGTGCCACGAGTTGATGGCGCCGCACGAAGCGTCGGTGGTCACCGCCGCGTACAGGGCCGAACCGGCGACACCGAAGCGCGCCTCCTTGCCCTCCATGTTGCCGAGCGTTTGCGTGATCGGCAGGCCGGCCAGCGCGGGGTTGCCCTGCGCCTCGAAGTGGTACGCGGTCGCCGTGCCGGCGAAGAAGATCAGCGACATCGCCGCCCAGATGGCCCAGCCGTGCTTGTGGTCGCGCGCCATGCGGCCGTACGTGTAGGTCAGCGCCGACGGGATGGCGAAGATCATGAACAGCGAGAGGAAGTTCGTGAACGGCGTCGGGCTCTCGAACGGGTGGGCGGCGTTGGCGTTGAAGAAGCCGCCGCCGTTGGTGCCGAGTTGCTTGATCGCTTCCTGCGACGCCACGGGGCCAAGCGCGATGGTCTGCTTGGCGCCTTCCAGCGTGGTCGCGTCGACGTAGGGCGACAGGTTCTGGATCACCCCCTGCCAGCACAGCACCAGGGCGAAGACGATCGACAGCGGCAGGAAGACGTACAGGATGCCGCGCACGAGATCGACGTAGAAGTTGCCCAGGGTCTTGATGCCGTTCGGACCCGGACGGCGCGTGAAGCCGCGGCTCAACGCCAGGGCCACGCAGATGCCGCTGGCCGCCGAGGTGAAGTTGTGCCAGGCGAGCGCCGCCATCTGGGTCAGATAGCTCATGGTCGACTCGCCGGTGTAACCCTGCCAGTTGGTGTTGGTGACGAAGCTGGTGGCGGTGTTGAAGGCCGACGCCTGCTCGACGGCGCCAAAGTGCTGCGGATTGAACGGCAGCAGGTGCTGCACGCGCTGGAACAGATACGTCACGATCACGCCGAAGGCGCTGAACGCCAGCAGCGCGAACGTGTATTGCTTCCACGTCTGCTCGTGCTGCGGGTCGACGCCCGACAGCCGATAGAGGAACTTCTCGAAGCGACCGAGCACGCGCGGCAGCGGCGCGCGCCCCTCCTCGAAGACGCGGAACATGAAGACGCCCAGCGGCTTCGTCACCGCGACGATGGCGGCGAAGAAAACCAGGATCTGCAGCCAACCAATGCCAGTCATGATCGGATCTCCTCGAATCAGAAACGTTCGGGACGGATGAGCGCGTAGACGAGATATGCCCCGAGAAGGAGCGAGAGCAGCGCACCGATGCCGTAGTCGAGTGTCATGGCGATCTCCTTTTGCGCGTGGTCACCAGCGAGCGTCGCTCGCGGGGGCCGGTCGCGGAGGGGCTGGGATCCTTCGAGTCTTCGAGGGTCCCATCTCAAAGTCCGTCGGTGGCCCTGGCGTAGACCCAGGCGAGCGCGAAGAACGCGATCGTGGCGCCGACGAAAATCAGGTCTTTCATGGTGAAGTCCTCGTCCTGGGGAGAAAGCACCGGCTGTGCCATCCCGAAACGAGGCGCCGCCGCGCGCCGCCGAGTGGCCGGGATTGAAAACTGCCGCGCGCTGGCGTCCGGCGCATTGCAAGCTGCGTGGCGACGACGTTGCAGACTGCACGGCACAAGCGCCCGCGAAATTGCACAGTGCGGTCAGCGACGCTGGCCCGCGGCCTCTGGAGCGAGCCGAAAGCGGCGAACGTAGTTGTCGCTGAGCGAATCGTCGCGCATCACCGACACGAAGCCGGCCTGTTCGAACTCGCGTACGACCTGGGCTTCCGTGGCGCGGACGTGTTCCAAGATCCAGGGAGGACTGCGGCCGGCGTCGCGCCGGAAATCGACCAGGAACAGCCCGCCGCCGGGGCGCAGGGCCACCGCTATCGACGCCAGCATCGAAGCCGGTTGCGCAAAATGGTGGTAGACGTCGCACAGAAAGGCGACGTCGACGGAGCCCGGCGGCAACCCGACGCCTGTTTCGGTCCCCGCGACGCTGACCACGTTCGCCCGTCGCTCGCGAGCCGCGCGATCAGCGATGAAGCGAACGAATTTGTCAGTCACCTCCTCCGCGTAGACCCGGCCGGTGGGCCCGACGGCGTCGCCGAGCAACACGGTGAACACGCCGGTCCCGGCGCCCACGTCGACGACGTCCATGCCCGGGCGGAGGTCCAGGAGGCGCACGATGTGCGTGCGCCGGCGGTACGCCTCGCGTTCGTCGCCCTCGAACAGCCGGTTCCATTGTTCGGCGCTGACGCGCGGGTCGCGATAGGCGTCGTTCGGTCCGACTCGCCGGCGCGCGCACCCTTCGCCGGCGGCGAGCAAGCCGACAGCGGCGACCAACAAACGCAACCGAGCCCAACGCACCGGTGGGGCACCCGACCCAAGCATCAAGCACTCGGCGTGCCATCGCGCGGTTGGGATCGGCACACGCCTTGCTGCCGTCTGCGTCGAGATCGTCCCGTGCCCGCGCCAAGCGACAGCCCGAACCGTTCGCGCGCCGACGACTTTCTCGAGCTGGTCGAGCGCGGCAAGCGCGGGCGCTTGAAGCTGTACATCGGCTTCGCCGCCGGCGTCGGCAAGACGTACCGGATGCTGCAGGAGGCGCACGCTCTCAAGCAGCGCGGCGTCGACATCGTGATCGGCTTCGTCGAGACCCACGGCCGCGTCGAGACGGCGTCGCTGGTCGACGGGCTGGAGGTGGTGTTGCGGCGGCAGATCGAGCACCGGGGCGTGGTGGTCGAGGAGATGAGCCTGAACAACATCCTCAAGCGCAGGCCGACCATGGCCATCGTCGACGAGCTGGCGCACACCAACGTCCCCGGCAGCCGCAACCGCAAGCGGTACCAGGACGTCATCGAGCTTCTCGACGCCGGCATCGCGGTGATCGGGGCGTTCAACGTCCAGCACCTGGAGAGCCTGAAGGACGTGGTGGAGCGCGCGACCGGCGTGGCCATCCGCGAGACCATCCCCGACAGCTTCATCAAGCAGGCCGATCAGGTCGTCAACCTGGATCTTTCCGTCGAGGATCTGCAAGAGCGACTGCGCGCCGGAAAGATCTACGACCAGGACAAGGTCGGCTGGGCGCTGGAGCACTTCTTCAAGGACGCCAACCTGGGTCAGCTGCGCGAGCTGGCCCTGCGCGAGGTCGCCGAGAGCGTCGAGCGGTCGAGCGCGCGCCGGATGCTGGTCGGCGCGGCCGAGAGCAACGGCGGGCCGCGCGGGGGTCACGGATCGCGCGTGATGGTCTGCCTGTCATCGGCGTCGCCGCGCGGGGCGACGCTGGTGCGCAAGGGCTCGCGCCTGGCCGGTCGGCTCTCGACCGACTGGTTCGTCGTCTTCGTCGAGACGCCGCGCGAGGCGCCGGATCGCATCGACAGCGAGGCGCAGCGGCATCTGATGGCGAACACCGACCTGGCGCGCGAGCTGGGCGCCGAGATCATCCGGCTGCGCGCGTCCGATCCGGTCCACGCCATCCTCGAATTCGCGCGCTCGCACAGCGTCGGGCACATCGTGGTC
>DATKEU010000054.1:0-19017 GCA_035544495.1 Polyangia bacterium
CCGGCGCCGGCGCAGCTCATCCAGGCAGGTGCGGTGGGCGATGGTGTAGATCCAGGGAATCGGGTTGGCGCCGCGCACGTACGCGCCGCGCGCCTCGTGCACCTTGAGGAACGTGTGCTGCATGAGATCCTCGGCCGCCGCGCGATCACCGATCAGGCCGCGCAGATAGGCGAGGATGCGCGGGGCGAGCAGGTTGTACAGGCGATGAAACGCGGCCACCTCGCCGGCGCAATAGCGCTCCATCGCCTGGATGGCCTGGATGGCTTCTGGATCCATCGCTCGTGATCGCTCTAGGTGGCCCTGTTCTGTTTCTGCGCCCGCCAGGACAGGGACCAGCCGTCCCAGCAGCGCGCCGCCCAGACTCAGGCGAGGATGGAAGACGAACGCCGCGATCACAAGCGATAACCTTGCGACGGGTGGGGTGACGTGGTCCGAGCGCTCCCGCGTTTCGATCAGGTCCCGGGACGCAGCAGCGGCTTGCCGATCTCGGCGCGCGCCGCCGATTTGCCGCGCAGGCGGGCGACCAGCGCGTCCAGAGACAGCGGACCCGGGCCGGCCACGGCCAGCCAGATGAAGAAGACGAGATAGCTCCACTCCTCGAAGCCGAACAGGCTGGTGAAGTCCTCGATCTTGTCGCGCTTGGCGGTGATGATGGCGATGACCATCGTGAAGGCCAGCGGCAGCGCGACCAGGCGCGTGCCGAGGCCGAGGAGGATCAAGATGCCGCCGAAGAACTCCGTGCACGCGGTGAGGCGAGCGTTGAACCCTGGCATGGGGATGCCAAGCTCGGTGAAGAACTGCGTCACGTCGGGGATCGAGTGCAGCTTGCCCCATCCGGTGCCGATGAAGACGATGCCCACCGTGACGCGGGCGAGCGTGGGGCCGAGAAAGCG
The DNA here is from genome assembly GCA_035544495.1 of Polyangia bacterium. Classification (GTDB taxonomy): domain Bacteria; phylum Myxococcota_A; class Polyangia; order Fen-1088; family Fen-1088; genus DATKEU01. The sequence goes on from DATKEU010000054.1 coordinate 894, forward strand.
CATCCGATCCCCGAAGGCGCGGAGACGATCCAGATTGGCGGTGACGAAGTTCGGCATCGGCGTTTCCTCCAGTGGCCGTTCTACGCCGCCCGATCGGCGCGGTTACGGATGACGCCGCGTAACCGACTGGCCTGGTGTGGCGTAAGGCCGGCATGGAGCCGAGCCGCGATCAGCGGGAATGGCTGGAGACCGATGGGCTGGGGGGCTTCGCGTCGGGGCCGGTGACGGGGCCGCGGCGGCGGCGGTATCACGCGCTGCTCATCAGCGCGCGGACGCCGCCCACGGGCCGCATGATGCTGGTGGGCGGGCTCGAGGCGGCGCTGGAGACGCCGGGCGGTCGCTTCGCGCTGACGGCGCAGCGCTACACGCCCGACGTCGTCACCGGCGCCGACGGCCACGCGCTGGAGAGCTTCGCCGGCGAGCCGTGGCCGACCTGGATCTTCCGCCTGCCTGACGGCACGCGCGTCGAGCATCAGCTGTTCATGCGCGCCGGGGCGCCGCAGGTCTTTCTGTCGTGGCGCCTGCGGTCGGCGTCGCGCGGCCCGACGGCGGCGCCGCAGCTCGCATGGGCGCGGCTGCGCGTCCGCCTGCTGCTGGGCGGGCGGGACTTTCACGCGCTCATGCACGAAAACGCCGCCCTGTCGTTCGATCCCGAGATCGACGGTGGGGCGCTGCGCTTTCGTCCTTACGCTGGCGGGCCGGCCGTGGTGGTGGCGGCGAGCGGCCGTTACCAGCACCAGCCGGTCTGGTACCGGCACTTTCTTTATGAAGAAGAACGCGACCGCGGCCTCGACTTCGTCGAGGATCTGGCCTCGCCCGGCGAATGGTCGTTCGAGCTGGGCGAGGCCGAGGCGGCGCTGGTCCTGACCGCCGACGGCGCCGGGCGAACAAGCGCGCTCGCGCCGGCCCGCGCGGCTCTGGACGAGGCGCGCGCCGCCGAGAGCGCCCGCCGGGCCGCCCTCGGGACGCGCATCGACCGATCGGCGGATCAGTACCTGGCCGCCCGGCGCGGCGGCCGCACCCTCATCGCCGGATATCCCTGGTTCGGTGACTGGGGGCGCGACACGTTCATCGCCCTGCGCGGGCTGCTGCTGGCGACGGGGCGCGTGCGCGAGGCGATCGAGGTGCTGCTGGCCTGGGCGGGGCTGGTCTCCGAGGGGATGCTGCCCAATTACTTTCCCGACGCGGCCGGCACGCCCGAGTACAACACCGTCGACGCGTCGCTGTGGTACGCCGTCGTCGTCGGCGAGACCGTGGCGCAGGCGGGGGCGTCGCTGGACGGCGGCGCCGGCCGCCGCCTGCGCGACGCCGTCGAGGCGATTCTGACTGGCTATGCCGCCGGCACCCGCTACCGGATCGGCGCCACCGACGACGGGTTGCTGGCGGCGGGCGTCTCCGGCCAGCAGCTGACCTGGATGGACGCGCGCGCGCAGGGCCGCGAGGTCACGCCCCGCATCGGCAAGCCGGTCGAGGTCCAGGCGCTGTGGTTGAACGCGCTGGCCGCGGGCGTCGCGCTGGGGACCCCGTCGGCGGCGCGCTGGGCGGCGCTGCTCGGGCGCGGGCGCGCCAGCTTCGAGGGCCGATTCTGGAACCAGGCGCGCGGGTGTCTCCATGACGTCGTCGACGTCGATCACCAGCCGGGCGCCGTCGACGCCAGCTTGCGGCCCAATCAGATCCTGGCCGTCGGTGGACTGCCGCAGGCGCTGCTCTCCGGCGAGCGGGCGCGCCGCGTGGTCGACGCGGTGGCGGCGGCGTTGCTGACGCCGCTCGGTCTGCGCTCGCTCGGGCCCGGCGAGCCCGGCTATCGCCCGCGCTATGAAGGCGGCGCCGACCAGCGCGACGCCGCCTATCACCAGGGGACGGTGTGGCCCTGGCTGATCGGACCCTTCGTCGAGGCGTACCTGCGCGTGCACGGCGGCGGCGCGCGGCGGGCGGCGCGCGAGCGATTCCTCTTGCCCCTCGTCGCCCACCTCGACCAGGCGGGCCTCGGGCACGTCTCGGAGATTGCCGACGCCGAGGCGCCGCACACGCCGCGCGGCTGCCCGTTCCAAGCCTGGTCCCTCGGAGAGCTGCTGCGGCTGGATCGCGTCGTGCTGGCCGAGGAGAAAACGGCGCGCGACGACCGCGCATTCGGCGACGGCGCCTCCCCCGATTCGATCGCGGAGGGGGCGTGAAGGCGCGCATGAACGCGGCGGGGCTGGCGCTGATGGCGCTGGCACCGCTGGCGCCGGCGTGCGTGCCGGTCGCCCGTGGCGGCTCCGCCGCCGAGGGGCCGCTGGGCCCGCGCACCGTGCTGGTCGAGCTCTACACCTCGCAGGGCTGCAGCTCGTGCCCGGCGGCCGACGCCTTCGTGCGCGACTTTCCCCGCCTCGGGCTAGACCGCGCGCACGTCGTGCCGCTGACCTTTCACGTCGATTACTGGGACGATCTCGGCTGGAAGGATCCGTTCGCCTCTCCCGCCTTCACGGAACGCCAGCGCCGTTACGCGCAGCCCGGCCGCCTGCGCAGCCCCGACGGCGCCGATGGCTTACAAGGTATTTACACGCCGCAGATGATCGTGGACGGCGCCGTGCATTTCTCCGGTGGCCAGCGGGCCGTGGCCTTGCGCGAGATCCGCAAGGCATCGGTCGAGCCGGCGGCGCTGGAGATCGCGGCGGACGCCGCCGTGCAGGGCGCGCGCGTCACCGTCACCGTGCGCCTCGAGCCGCGCGCCTCCGACGCCTTTCAACGGCCGTTGCGCGTGCAAGTGGCGCTGGCCTCGCGCGGCGCCCGCACCGCCGTCACGCGCGGCGAAAACAGCGGCGCCACGCTCGAGGAGGCTGCTGTCGTGCGCGCGCTGTCTGCCCCCACGCCCGTCACGTCACGGCCCGCGGCGCCGCTCGCGATCACGGTCGCCAAGCCGCCGTCCGAGCCGTGGTCCGCCGTCGAGCTGGCGGTGATCGTCGCCGACGAGGCGACGGGTCACGTGGTGGCTGTCCGCGCCGTTGCCGTCCCGGGCGCGTAGCAGCCGATTCGACATCGATGACCCGCGCGTCGAGCCCGGCGGAGGGCGAGCCGTTCCGAGCCTCGCCCCCGCCGATCTCTTCGCAGCGGCGACTACTTCTTCTCGTCGCCGGCGGGGGCCATGGTGCCGCCCTTGGCCTTGCACTGCTTCTCGCTCATCTCGACCCAGCCCTTGCCCTTGCAGCCGTTCTGGCCTTTGCAGGCGTTGTCCGCCCCCTTGCAGCCGCCCTTGCCCTTGCAGGCATTGACACCCTCACAGTGGACCTTCGCCGCGGCCGCGGCTGAGACCACCGCCGGCGCTCCGGCCAGGAACCCGGCGGCCATCGCCGCGATCAGCGCACCTTTTGTCGTCATGCTCGTTCTCCTTGTTGTCCGTCTTGCGAACGTGTCCGGTCCTACGCCGGGTCGCTCGGCCGGTTACGGCCGGGCCGCGGACTTTCATCCGCCGGCCGGAGGATCGAGCTTGAGCAGCTTCAGCAGGGCCAGCGGCTGTTGCTGCGCGCCGGCCACCGAGAACTCGCAACCCAGCTGACGCAACCGCGCGCCCAGCGTGGAGATCAAGCGGATGCCGTGCCCGTCGATGATGCGCAGGCGAGACAGGTCCACCATCACGCGCGGCGGCTTGCTGGCCACGATCCGGTCGAGGCCCTCGCGCACCTCCGGCGCCGTCAGCGCATCCAGCACACCTTCGATCCAGACGCGCAGCTGGGTTCCGTCGGTGGCCACCGAGAGGTTGCCGGTGCGAACCTCGGCGGAAGGGTGGGGCGAGGGCGTGATGGTCACCATGGCGAGCTCATTGTCTAAGGGTCTATCGCGCGGTCCGCTGACAGCGCCAAGTTATGAGAGGCGACGGTCATTCATTATCCGCTGACCAGATGGAAATACCAAGTTACATCGGTGCAACGTCCCTCGGGCGCTGCCAGCGGCGGATCATCGTCAGCAACACCAGCAACCCGAATGCCACCGCCACCAGGACGACGGAAAGGGCCTGCGCGGCGCCGAGATCGCTCTCCAGCGCCGAGTAGATGGCCAGCGGCAGCGTCTGCGTCCGGCCCGCCATGTTGCCGGCGAACATCAGCGTGGCCCCGAACTCACCCAGCGCGCGCGCCCAGCTCATCGCCGCTGCCGCCACCAGGCCGGGGCGTGAGAGCGGCAGGGCCACCAGAAAGAAGACCCGCGCCGGCGACGCGCCCAGGCTCCGGGCGGCCGCCAGCATGTTGTCGTCGAGGCGCGCGAAGGCCACCACCGCCGACGACAGATAGAACGGCGCCGACACGAACACCTGAGCCATCACCACCGCCGCTGCCGAGAACGCCACGCCCAGCCCGGCGCGGTCCAGGGCGCCCCCGACCAGGCCGCGCCGCCCGAAGGTCAGGAGCAGCGCGATGCCAGCCACGGCGGGCGGGATCACCGCCGGCAGCTGCAGGGCCGTCTCCATCCAGCGCGCGCTGCGCGACCGCGTGCGCGCCAGCCACCACGCCAGCGGCGTGCCGCACACGACGATGATCAGCAATGACGCGCCGGTGGTGGCCACGCTCAGCACCAGAGCCGGGCCGACGATCTCGTGCGAAAGCCCGGCCAGGAGGTTGGCCGGGCTGGCCGCGACCAGCAGGGCGATCACCGGCAGCGTCAGAAAAACCACCAGCGCGGCCGACAGCGCCACGGCCAGCGGCGCCGCCGCCGACCAGCGAACGGCGCGCGCCCGCGGCATCGGGTCGTGGCCGTCCGCGCGGGGCGGCGGCGCGGTCACGGGCGCGGTCCGGGGGCCGGGACGCCCGGGGCGGCCGCCGGCGCGCTGGCGATCTCGCCTGGCAGAAAGCCGGCCCGCGTGAACACGACGCCACCCTCCGCCGACGCCAGCAGCTCGCACCACTGCCGGGCCAGCGCTGGTTCCGCCGCCGCGGTCACGGGGGCCAGCGCGTACTCGGCGACGACGGCGATGCCGGGCGGGATCTCGATTGCCGTCACGGCGCCGCCCGCGGCCGCGGCGTCGCTGCGGTAGACGATGGCGGCGTCCGCCTCGCCCAGCGAAACCTTGGCCAGCACCTGGCGCACGTTCAGCTCGCGCGAGGCGATGTGCTCGGTCACCGCCTTGACGAACGCGTCGCCCTGAACGCGCCGGGCGTTGTCGAGCATGGCCAGCGTGTAGCGCCCGATGGGCACGTCGGGCGCGCCGACGACGATGTGGCGCGCGCGCGGCAGATCGGCGAAGGCGCGCAGGCCGGCCGGGTTTGCGCGTGGGACCACCAGCACCGGCTGGTTGCGAACGAAGACGCGCGGCTTCGCGATCAACCCCTGCTGGGCCAGCGCGCCCGCGTGCACCGTGTCGGCGCTGGCGAAGACGTCGGCCCTGGCGCCTTGCTGGAGCTGAAAGCGCAGCTCCTGGCTGCCGGCGAAGTTGAAGGCGACGCGCACGCCGGGGTGGCGCGCCTCGAACACTCGGGCCAGCGCTTCGAACGGCTCGCGCAGCGACGCCGCGGCGAACACGGTCAGCGCGCGCGTTCCCGCCGCCGGCGCGTTCGAGGGCGGGCCGCTGGCGTCCGCCGCTGCCCCGGCGCGGCCGACCAGCGCCAGCCCGGCGATCGTGACGGCGGCGGCCGCCGCCGCGCGATGCAAAGGTGCCCTCATGCGAGCGCGACGAATCTACGCACCGGCTTCGAATCCCGCAACCGCCGCTAACTGGCTCGCCGTCGGCGACGGAGGTAGGAATAGGCGGACGTGCGGCGCATCCCGGCGGGTCGACTGTTGCGGCGGCTGGCGATCATCGTCGGCGGTCTGCTGGTCACGCTGGCCGTGCTGGCGGCGCTGGCGCCGGCGCTGGTGCGGGGAGCGCGCTTCGCGTGGCTGGTCGGCAAGCTGCTGCCGCCCATGCGCGGCCACGTGAGCCTGGGCGGCGGTCATGTCGACGGCGGTGCCGTGCTGGCGCTGCTGGTGGGCCGGCCGTTCTCGGTCGTGCTCGACGATCTGCGTGTCCTCGATCCGGAGGGGACGGTGGTGCTGGCGTCGGCGCACCTGTCGGCGCGCATCGAGCTGCACCGAAGCCCCGGCCGCATGATCGTCCACGATCTGCGCCCGGGGACGGCGACCTGGCGCCTGGGGCGCATGCAGCGCCACCGCGGGATCGGGTTCGTGGCCGCCTTTGTTCCGTCGGGGCGCGCGCGGGCGCGGGCCGGCCCCGCGCCGCCGCCGTCGCCGTCGCCGCTGGTCTTCCAGATCGCCAGCGCCGACCTCGACGGGCTGGACGCCACCTTCGACTTTCCCAGCTGGGGACTGGAGCTGCACAACGTGAAGGCGGCCGGTTCCCTGCTGGCCGATCTACGCGACGCCGACCACCACGTGTTCGGGATCGACGTCCACGACATCGACGCGCGCGGCGGCGGCGGGCTGCGCATCCTCGACGGCGCGCAAGCGGCCCGCCTGCCGTTCCAGAGCGCGCGGATAGAGCGCGTGGCCATCACGCCCGAGCGCCAGAACGATCTGCAGCTGGTGGTGACGGCGGCCGACACCGGCCGGTCGCGCCTGCACGGCCAGGCGACGTTCGGAGGCGTCGTCGGGATCGATCCGGCCGCGCCGCCCGGGTTGGACATCCAGGCGACGCTGGCGGCGCCGGCGGAGGCGCTGGCCGCGCTGGGCGTCGGCACGCGCGTGGGTCCGGTCGGCGTCGTCGGCGCCGGGGGCGAGATCGATCTCGGCCTCAGGGGCCCCTATCAGGAGCTGTCGGCGGTGCTGCGGGCGCGCGACATCGATCTCGCGTACGGGGGCCTCGGCGTCGGACGCGCCCAGCTGCAGGCGACGGCGTCGCTGGCGCCGCTGCGGGCCGCGATCGATCGCCTGGAGGTGACCGCCCCCGGTGGCGGCCGCGTCGAGGTGCAGGGTTCTCTCGACCGCGCGCTGGACCTGACGGGCGCCGTTCGTTTCCGTCACGTCGCCACCGAGGGCTTCCTGCCGCCGTCGCTGCGGGCCGCGGGCGCGGGGGTTCTCGACGGCGAAATCGACGCGCGGGGCGGGCTCGCCAGCGGCACGCTGGCGCTGTCGCGGCTGGATCTGACCTGGCAGCGCCCGGCCGGGGCGCCGGCCCCGCGCGTGATCCGACTGCGCGGCCGCCTGCCGCCGCCCGGCGCGCCCGCGCAGCCCGGCCTGACGGTGAGGGCGCCGGGCCTGGCCTTCGCCGACGGCCTGCTGACGCTGCGGCACCTGGCGCTGCCGGCGCTGGGAGGGCGCATCTCCGTCGACGGCGAGGTTCGGTTCTGGCGCGGCGGTCCGGCGCAGCTCCTGCCGTCGCCGCTGCTGGCGGTCGATGTGCGCGCCGACGACATCGATCTGGATCGGGCCGGGCTGGCGCCCCTCATTGGCGGGCGGCTGGCCGTGGCGGCGCGCGTGCACGGCTCGCTGAACGAGCTGGCGGCGCGCGCGCAGATCGCCCCGTCGTCGCGCCTGACGATCCTGGGAGCGCCCTACGCGCCCGCCGGACCGGTCGAGCTGCGGGCGGACAACGACGACTTGATCCTGTCGGCGCTGCCGCTGGTCGAGGTGAGCTCCGGCGCGCAAGCGACCGGCCAGAGCCGCGTCGATCTGCGCGGCCGCATCGGCTGGCGGAGGGGCGACGTCGACGTGCGCCTGGCCGTCGCCGATCGCGATCTGTTCGGCCTGCCCGGCCTGCGCGAGGCCGCCCTTCCCATGCAGGGGCGCCTCGACGCCCAGCTGCGGTTGCAGGGCCGCCTGGCCGAGCCGTCGCTGTCGGGCGAGGCGACGCTGCGCGAGGTCTCGCTGGCTGGACGGCCCGTTGGCGGCGGCACCCTGACGTTGCAGGCCGACGGGCGGCGGCGATCGCACGTGCACGGCGTGCTGTTCGACGCGTTCACCATCGACGGCGCCATCGCGGATCGGGCGGACGTGCCGCTTCTGGATCTCACCGTCAGCCTGGACGGCGCGGCGCTGGATCCGCTGCTGCCGGCGTTCCCGCCCTTGCTCAGCGACGGGCGCGCCAGCGCGTCCGGGCAGGTCAGCATGCAGGTTAGCGCCGGACACCCGGTGAGGTTCGACGCGCGTTTTTCCCAGCTGGCGCTCTCGTACCGGCTGCGGTCGCCGGCGTCGTCGCGCCGGCCGGCGGCGCGCGTGGGCATTCACAGCGTGGGGCCGGTGGCGGCGCACATGACAGGCTGGGGCAGCGAGCTGACGCTGGAAGAGTCGGCCTTCGACTTCGGCGCCGGCGGGCTGCACGTGGCCGGCACGGTTCGCGGCGGGGCGCTGGCGGCGCACGCTCACGGACCCATCGATCTCGCCCGGCTGGCGCCCGTGTTCGAAGCCGTGGCGCCGGGAGAGATCGACGGCGTTTCGGGTCTGGCGGAGGCGGAGGTGCGGGTCGGGGGAACGGTGGCCGCGCCGCGCCTGCGCGGCCGCCTGGGCGTCGCCCGCCCGGTCGAGGTCGGGCTGCGCGCGCTGCCGGGCGCGCGCTTCCGCCTCGAGACGGGGACGTTTCACTTCGAGGACGCGGGCAGCGCGCGTCTGGAATCCGCCACGGCGACGCTGCGTTATCGCGACGCCGCCAGCTTCACCACCGGCGCTGCCACCCTGGTGCTCGACGGGCGCGCCACCGGTGTCGGCCAGCCGGGCGGGCCCACCATCAGCGGGCAGGCCACCATTCGCTCGGCCGAGCTGACGTCGCTGGCTCTGGGCGACACCGTGCGCGTGCGCGAAACGCGCGTCACCGCCGCCGGGAACGTGCTGACGGTCCCGGCGCTGGAAGCGTCGAGCGATCACCACGGGCGATTCTCTGTCGGCGGGTCGGGCCAGGGCCCGGCCACCATCGCCTTCGCGACGCTGGATCCGTTGCGGCTGGGCGCGGTCGACGTGGTGATCCAGGGCGCCGACGCCGCCTACGGTCCGGTGTCGGGGCTGAAGATCGACGACATGGACTTCCGGCTGCGGCTCTCTGGCGATCTGTCCCGCGCGGTGACCCTGGCCGGCGAGGTGGCGTTGCGAGCCGGGCGTTTTCAGACCGACGCCAGACCATCATCCCCCGGCGCCGCCCCAGCCCCGGCCAACCCCAGCCGCGGGCGCCCGCGGGCTCCGACCCTGCGCGACCGCGTCGCCCTGGACGTACGCCTGCGGTCCGACGGCGAGCGCTTCCTGATCGCGCACCGGTTCGTGCCGGCGTTGCGCCTGCGCCTGGATCTGCACGCCGGCGGGACATTGGCGTCGCCGAAGATCAGCGGCCAGGCAGGCGCCACCGACGTCCTCAGCTGGCTGGCGCTGCTGCTCGTCCGTCCGTTTCGGTAGCCGTCGCGCGCGCCAGGGTGAGGAAGGTCGGCCGGCTGACCTTTCGCGAGTGGTTTTCTGGACGGCTTCGGGCTCCCGCATAAGATGACGGGAGATGGCCCAAACGGAACGGCGCCGGCACATGCGACTCGAGCTTGGCTACCCGGTCCGCCTGCACGTCCCGGGTCAGAAAAAGCCCGTGCCCGCCGAGCTGAAGGACATCTCGCTCGGCGGCTGCTTTTTCTGGGCGACACCGCCCGCCGACACGGATCGCGTCAAGGTGTCGGTGAGCTTCCGGCGCCAGCCGCGGGTCGTCTTCGGGGCCGGCCCGATCGTCCGCCGCGCCGGCGAACGCGGCTTCGGCGTCCGCTTCGACAGCGCCAGCCAGGACGGCGCGCACTTCATCAGCGCCTTATCGGCCGTGGCCCTGGATCTGCGGCCAGACTTCGCCGAGCAGTTTCTCGATCACGAAGTCCACATCGCGCGCGCCTAGCTTCGCCCAGCTTTGGCTAGGTGAGGTTCTTTCCCCGCCCCATGCCGTAGTAAGTGAAGCCGGCGGCGCGCAGCTCGGTCGGGCTCCAGATGTTGCGCCCGTCGAACAGCACCGGTTGCTTCAGCAGCGTCTTCAAGCGATCGAAGCTGGGCCGCCGGTACTCGTGCCACTCGGTGACCAGGGCCAGCGCGTCGGCGCCCTGGGCGCATGTGTAGTTCGAGGTCTCGAAGTCGACGCGATCGCCGTAGAGCTTGCGCACGGCCGGGATGGCCACCTGATCCGTCGCGCAGACCGAGGCGCCGGCCGCCAGCAGCTGATCGATCAGCGTCAGCGCGGGCGCCTCGCGGATGTCGTCGGTGCCGGGCTTGAACGCCAGGCCCCATACTGCCACGCGCCTGCCCGCCAGCGACCCGCCCCCGAAGTGGGCGATGATCTTCTCCCCCAGCTTTCGCTTCTGCCGCTCGTTCACCGATACGACGGCGTCGAGGATCTCCAGCTTGTAGCCGACCTCGCGCCCGGTGCTGACCGCCGCCCGCAGATCCTTGGGGAAGCAACTTCCGCCGAACCCGGGCCCCGCGAACAGGAACTTCGGCCCGATGCGCGCGTCGCTGCCCATCCCCCTGCGCACGAGCTCGATGTCCGCGCCCAGCAGCTCGCACAGGTTGGAAAGGTCGTTCATGAACGAGATGCGCGTCGCCAGCATCGAGTTGGCGGCGTACTTGGTCAGCTCCGCCGAGCGCCGATCCATCACCAGCATGCGGTCGCTGGTGCGCGTGAACGGCGCGTACAGCGCGCGCAGCGTCTCGACGGCGCGCTTGTCCTCCGCGCCCACCACCACGCGGTCGGGCTTCATGAAGTCGTTGACGGCGTCGCCCTCCTTCAGGAACTCAGGGTTCGACGCCACCGCGAACTCGTGCTTGGTCTTCTTCTTGACCAGCGCCTCGATCTTGTCGCCGGTCCCCACCGGCACCGTCGACTTGGTCACGATCACCGCCCAGCCCGTCAGCGCGGCGCCCACGGTCTCGGCGGCCTTGAAGATGTATTGCAGGTCGGCCGAGCCGTCGGGCCCGGGCGGCGTCCCCACGGCCAGCAGCACCACCTCGGTCCCCGCCACGCCGGCCGCGATGTCGGTGGTGAACGTCAGGCGCCCCTCGCCCGCGTTGCGCGCCACCAGCTTGTCCAGCCCCGGCTCGTAGATCGGGATCTGGCCGCGGTTCAAGGCGTCGATCTTCTCGCGATCGATGTCGCAGCAGACGACGTCGTTGCCCATGTCGGAAAACCCCGCGCCCGCCACCAACCCCACGTACCCCGTCCCGATGACGCAAATCTTCATGGTTCACTCACATAGCACGTAACCGTGTTATCTCCGAGCCAGCGGGGACGACGGTGCAGACGACGATCGCCACCACGAACGTGATGCTGCTGGCCGCGGGCCGGTCGACGCGCCTCGGCCCGCTGGGGCTGGCGCTGCCGAAGCCGCTGGTGCCGATCTGCGGCCACCCCGCCATCGCCTTCGGCCTGCACGCCTGCGCGCGCGCCGGATTCCCCGAGGTGGTGGTGAACGTATTTCACCTGGGCGATCGCCTGCGCGAATCGCTGGGCGACGGCGCCGCCTTCGGTCTGCGCATCCGTTACTCCGTCGAGAAGGAGCTGCTCGGGACGGGCGGCGGCATCGCCAAGGCGCGCGCGCTCTTCGGTCCGGGGCCGGTGCTGGTGATGAACGCCAAGGTGGTGGCCGATCTCGATCTGCCGGCGCTGCTGGGCGCGCACGCCGCCGGGCGCGGCGTCGCCACCATGTTGCTGCGCGACGATCCCGATCCGCGGCGCTGGGGCGCCATCGGCGTCGACGGCGCCGGGCGCGTCGTCGAGATCCTGGGACGGCGGTCGCCGATCCCCGCCTCCGGCGCCGTCACGCTGCGCATGTTCACCGGCGTGCACGTCATCGAGCCGCTGCTGCTGGATCGCCTGGCGCCACGCCCCTGCGACGTCATCCGCGACGCGTACATCCCGGCGCTGGAGGCGGGCGCGCGCATCATGGCGGCGCGCTTGCCCGGATACTTCGCCGAGCACTCGACTCCGGAGCGCTACCTGGCTGGCAACCTGGCCCTGCTCGGCGATCCGTCTCTGATCCCGCACCCGCCCGGGCCGCTCACCGGCGTCGATCCCGCCGCCACCGTCGCCGACGGCGCCGTGATCACCGCGCCGGTGCGCGTCCAGGCGGGCGCGTTGATCCACTCCGGCGCCCGGGTCGGTCCGGGCGTCGTCGTCGGGGCCGGCGCCCGCGTCGCCGCCGGCGTGCGCCTGGAACGCGCGGTCGTCTGGCCCGCCGTCACCATCAGCGCCGACGCCGCCAGCGCCGTCATCACGCCCGACGGCGTCGTCGCGATCTAGCCCGGTCGGCGCGGCGGACGATCAGGCCGCCGCCGACGCGCAGAAGCTGGCGATCCCGCGCTGATTGTCCGCGGCGCGCGACCGTTGCTTCGAGGCGAGCGCTACCCTTCCTCGACGCGGATGGCGACCACGGTGATGTTGTCGAGGCCGCCATTCTTGTTCGCCATCGTGATGAGGCGCTCGCACAGGACGTCGAGGTCCCGCTCCTCGGCGAGCAGATCGGCGATCTGCGGATCGCCGATCATGCCCGACAGTCCGTCGGAGCAGAGCAGGTAGACGTCGCCCAGGCGTGGGCTGTCGACGTGCACGTCGACCTGCACCGTGTCCTTCATTCCCAGCGCCCGCACTATCACGTTCTTGTGCGGGAACGCGGCGATCTCCTCCGGCGACAGGTGCTTCATCTTTATGTAGTCGTTGAGCAGCGAGTGATCCTCGGTAATCTGCTCGAACGAGCCGTCGCGCCGCCGGTAGAGGCGGCTGTCGCCCACGTGGCCCACGACGATGGCGTCGTCGAGAAACAGCGTCGAGACCACGGTCGTTCCCATGCCGTGACAGCGCGGGTCCTTCTGCGCCTGCTCGTGGATCTTCAAGTTGGCCAGCTTGATGGCGGTGATCATGCGGTTGACGTCATAGCGATGACCGCGATCCATCTTGAACGGCCAGGTCATCTGCTGCTCGTCCTGCGTCGCCTTGAAAAATCCTGAAATTGTCTCGACCGCCATGCGGCTCGCCACCTCACCCGACGCGTGTCCGCCCATGCCGTCGGCCACGATTGCCAGTCGCTCGCTCTCCGGCAGATAGAACGAGTCTTCGTTGTGGGCGCGCTTCATGCCCACGTTCGTGTCCCCGGCGAATCGAACCCGCATCCCATCCAAGGGGAATGACGTGCTCATGGCAGCTCTGTGATGGTATCCCCGCGCGCCTTCGTGATCAAAGCGCGTTGTGGCTTCACGAACTCGATTACCGGACCTACCGCGACGTGGATCGGCGCCGATGTGTGATAGAGGTCGCCGTCGATCGTATACGTCATCTGGGATTCGGGGCGGCTGCTGACCTCCAGGGTCGAGGCGACGGTGCTGAACGCCCGTTCCGGCGAGATTCCCCGGCCGGCGTGCACCGCGGGCAGGTCCGGCAGCAGCGCCAGGGGCCCGGCATGGATGGCCAGGACCCCGAACCGGTCGGGATCGTCGTGGGCGCGATCGTTCAGCTTGAAGCCGAGGCCCACCTCCCGCACCGTCGCCGCGCCGATCGAGGCGAAGTTCGGCCACGACAGCGGCTGGCCGTCGACCTTCACCTCGCCCTCGAAGCGGCGAAACAGCCGGCGCGCGAACGGGCCGCGCACCAGCGCCGAAGCGATACAGCGCAGGACGATCCAGACCGCCCGCATGGGGCCATACCCGTTCGGCCCGTAATACTCGGTCAAGAAGTTCGCCAGCAGCCCGTTGCCGAAGATGAAGCCATAGCGGGCACCGGAGCGATCGCTGACCTTCACGGTGCGCTTGCGCAGCGTCTCGAGCGGCCGTCCCGCGCGCAGCGACGCCACCAGCTGGGTCAGCATCACCGCCGGGCGCTCTTGCAAACCCAGCGAGGCCGCCACGACGTTCATGGTGCCGCCGCACAAGATGGCCACCGGCGGCAGCGGCGCCTCTTGCCAGGCGGAGATGAGCGCGCTCAGCGTTTTGTGCAAGGTCCCGTCGCCGCCGTGTATGGCGATCGCCGCGGGCCGGTCCGCCCGCAGCGCCCCCGCCATCTGGCCGAGCTCGTCCAGCGAGCGCGGCGCCAGCACGCGCCCGTCGCCGCCGACGATGGTCTGCAAGCGCGCCGCCAGCCGCGGATTGCGGCGGTTGGCGCGCGCGTTCGGGTTGACGAAGACCGGTATCACGAGGCGCCGGGGCTCAGTCCTCGCCGGGCATGTCGTCTCCACCGTCATCGCCGCCGCCGTCGCCGCCATCGCCGTCCTTGCCTCCGTCCTTGCCCGCCGCCGCCATCTTCGGATACCAGCTCTCGAACACCTCGGCGATCTGGCGGGCCTGCTTCTCACTGGAGATGTTGAACGACGACTGCTTGCGATAGCTGCCCTTCGATTTCTTGAACCGCACGATGGCCATCTTGGGCGCGCGAAACTTCCCGCTCTGCCGATCCAGCTCCTGAAACAGGAACATGATGGTCGCCCAGCCTCCCTTGGTCAGGACGACGCGATCGATCTCCTTACGCACCAGCACGCCTTCGTCCTCGTAGTCGTACGTCAGCTCGTCCAGGGTCTCCGCCATGGTGGTATCGCCTCTCGTGGATCAACGGGTCGGTGGGGGTTACGGCAACAGGCGCTCGATGGCCGCGCGATCGTCGGGTGAGATGTCGACGAACTCGACGCCGATGCCGCTCGGCTCGTCGGGGGTGCCGCGCGACGCGCGCACCACGCGGGCCTGCGCCTGCACCTGGCGGCCGTCGGGCAGCGCGAACGTCAAGCGCAGGCGCTCGCCGACCTCCAGCAACAGCTCGGACGGCAGGAACGCGCCGCCGCCCGACACCTCGGCCGCCTCGAACGCGATCGCGCTGGCCACCTGCCCGGCCGGATCGCTGACCTGCACCGGAATGCTCAAGGTGAGGCGGCGGTGGCTGCGGCTGTCGCGCCGGACGTGCGCCATCACGGAACGAGCTCGACGGTCATCGAGGATCGCACCTCGACCGAGAGCCGCGTCGGAACGCCGAGAAGCGCATTCGTCACCCGGTTGCGCTTGACCACGTCCAGCGACGCCGGCAGCGCCACCGCCGAGCCGCGCGCCGGCCTCTGGTCGCCGAACAGGCGCCCGAGCTGCGCGCGCGGGATGATGACGACGTTCTCCTGCGGGCCCACCGCGGGACCCAGGGCGCACGCGAGCGCGACGGTGGCGCCGAAGGGGCGAATCTCCAGCGTCGTTCCCGCGCCGCCCGCCACCCCGATCACCAGCGCCTCGCCGGTGTCGATGCGCAGGCCGGCGCCGGGCGCGTTGCCGTTGACGCTGATGATGCGCGCGGCGGAGGGGACGGTGATCTCCTCGATGGCCAGCTCCGAGTCGGCGGTCACCAGCGAAAGCCGCTCCGGTACGCCGTCGACGCCCACCGTCGCGGACTCGGCGACGACGCCGCCCACCACCGTCGCCACGTCCGGGTAGAGCCGAGGAAACGGGCGGATGAGCCGCGTGGTCTCGCCGGCGCCGCCCATGCCGACGCCGACGCCGATGCCGCTCATCTCTTGCAGCTCGATCGATCCGCCGCGCGCGAGCAGCGCGCTGGCCGCCAGGTCGACGTCGCGCAGAGCGCAGTCGTGTTCCGGCCCGGCCGCGGACAGCGGATCGACGATCCCCAGCACGTCCGCGCGATCAATGCCGGAGATGGCGGCGCGGAAGGCCAGCACGGAGATGCTGGGCGCGCGCTGCAGGCTGGCGTCGACGCGCACCGCGATCTCGCCGGTGGTCCGGTTGCCATCGCCATCACCCTTGCCGGCGAGGGCCGGAGCGTTGGCGTCAGGCGGGCGCGGGCCGGCGTCGCACGCGGCCGCCATCATCGCCAGCGCCGCGCACACGACTGCCGCGCCCGCGGTCGGGTGACGAACACGAGGCGAAGGCGAAAGTCGAAGAGACATACTCGGCCCTAGAAGACCCCACACTATACCGGTCCACGTCCGGCGTCGCCATATTCTGCACCACCGCGCGCGCCCCGGCCTCGGATTTTGCGAACGCCAAAACGTGATAAGTAGGGGCTTCGCAAATGTCACGGATAAAGCCGGAGGAAGTGCGCGAGATCGCGACGCTGGCGCGTTTGCGTTTGACCGACCAGGAAGTCGATCGGATGACGGTCGATCTCGACGCCATCCTGGGTTACGTCGCCGCTCTCCGGGAGCTGGACACCAGCGACGTGGAGCCGATGACCCACGCGGTGCCCTTCGACTGCCCGCTGCGCCCCGATGTGACGTCGGCCTCGCTGCCGATCGACGACGCGCTCCGGAACGCGCCCCGGCGCGAGGCCAACTTCTTCCAGGTGCCGCGCATCATCGCGCGTCCGGGCGCCGGCGACGGAGGCGAGGACCTGCCGTGATCGATCCGCGCACGCTGTCCGTCGGCGCCATCGCCGACGGCGTCCGCGCCGGCAAGCTGCGCGCGCGCGACGTGGCGGCGGCGTATCTGGATCGCATCGAACGCTTCAACGCCGCGCTGGGCGCCTATCTGCTGGTCGACGCCGAGGGGGCGCTGCGCCGGGCCGCCGCCGTCGATCAGGCGGTCGCCGCCGGGCGCGACCCGGGTCCGCTGGGCGGCGTGCCCATCGGCGTGAAGGACATCTTCGTCACCCGCGACGTCGAGACCACCTGCGCGTCGAAGATCCTGCGCGGCTTCGTGCCGCCCTTCGAATCGACGGTGACCGATCGCCTGGCCCGCGCCGGCGCCGTCGCGCTCGGCAAGCTGAACATGGACGAGTTCGCCATGGGCTCGTCGAACGAGAACAGCGCGCGCGGTCCGGTGCGAAACCCGTGGTCGCTGGACCACATCCCGGGCGGATCGTCGGGCGGCTCGGCGGCGGCGGTGGCGGCGGCGCTGTGCGCGGGCGCGCTGGGGACGGACACCGGCGGGTCGATCCGGCAGCCGGCCGCCATGTGCGGCGTCGCCGGGATCAAGCCGACGTACGGGCGCGTCTCGCGCTATGGCGTGGTGGCGTTCGCCTCGTCGCTGGATCATCCGGGGGCGTTCGGGCGCAGCGCCGACGACGTGGCGGCGCTGCTGGAGGTGATGGCGGGCGCCGATCCGCTGGACGCCACCAGCATCCCCGCGCCCGTCGGCGCCTATCGGAAGGCCGTGCAGGCGGGGCGGGCGGGCGGCCTTGGTGGCGTGCGCATCGGCATCCCCGATGAGTACTTCCAGCCCGGCATGGACGCCGACGTCGAGGCGGCGGTGCGCGCCGCGCTGGACGAGCTCGGCCGCGCAGGCGCCACGCTGCTGCCGGTATCGCTGCCGCACACGAAGTACGCCATCGCCACCTATTATCTGATCTGCACCGCCGAGGCGTCGTCGAACCTGGCCCGTTACGACGGCGTCAAGTACGGCCACCGCGCCGCCGACGTCCGGTCGCTGGAGGAGCTCTACGCCCGCACGCGCGGCGAGGGGTTCGGCCTCGAGCCCAAGCGCCGCATCATGCTCGGCACGTACGTGCTGCGCGCCGGGTACTACGAGGCGTATTACGGCAAGGCGCTGCGCGTGCGGCGCAAGGTGGCCGACGACTTCGCCGCCGCCTTCACCCGCTGCGACGCCATCGTCACGCCGACCTCGCCGGTGCCGGCGTTCCGCTTCGGCGAGCGCATGGGCGATCCCCTGCAGATGTACCTGGCCGACGTGCTGACGGTGGCGGCCAACCTGGCCGGGATCCCGGCGCTGTCGCAGTGCTGCGGCTTCACCAGGGCGGGGCTGCCGATCGGCCTGCAGATCATGGGGCCGCCGCTCGGCGAGGAGATCTGCTTTCGCGTGGGCGGCGCGTACGAGGCGCGCACCGACTGGCACACGCGCGTGCCGGCCGATCCGATCTCGTCAGCCGCCGGGCCCGGGAGGCCGTCATGAGCGCGCTGGAGAAGCACCTGGCGAAGTACGAGGTCGTGATCGGCCTCGAGGTGCACGCCCAGCTGGCGACGCGATCGAAGATCTTCTCCTGGTCGTCGGCGGCGTTCGGCGGCGAGCCCAACACGCACACCGATCCGGTCTGCCTCGGCATGCCGGGCACGCTGCCGGTGCTGAACCAGGCGGCGGTGGAATCGGCGGTGCGCCTCGGCCTGGCGGCGGGCTGCACGATCCGGCGGCGCTGCCGGTTCGCCCGCAAGCATTACTTCTACCCCGACTTGCCGAAGGGGTTTCAGATCTCGCAGTTCGACGAGCCGATCTGCGAGGGCGGGGCGATCGCCTTTCGCCTGCGGGGCGAGGCGCGGCACGTGCGCCTGGTGCGCATCCACCTGGAGGAAGA
>DATKEU010000055.1:0-9226 GCA_035544495.1 Polyangia bacterium
GCGGTGTTCTCTGCCGCCGGCCCGCCCCGGGACAGAAGCTCGCCGTAAAGCTCCAGGCTGCGGCGCACGTCGCCCGAAGCCAGCGCGCGTTCGAGGTCGCTGCCGCCCGCGCGCGCCGGCCCGTCCGTCTCCAGCGCGTCGCCTTCGTCCAACGCCAGCGGCGCGGCGGCGGCCGGCGCCACGCCCGCCGGCGCCCGCGTCCGCGCGCTGCGCGCCAGATGCACCAGATGCGCGGCGCGCACCCGCGCGCGCGGCGACCCCGCGGGCGGCGGCGCCGCGGGCGGCGCCAGCTCCGGCGGCACGGCCGCGCCCGACCACGATTCGCCGACGCGCAGCCGGGCCAGGCGCGCCGTCCCGTGCCATACCTCGACCACGCCCTCGTCGACGTCGACGGCGACGCGCGCCCCGCTCGCGACGCGGAACTTCGTGCCCACGACGACCACCCGGTAGCCGGCCGCCGTCACCACGAACGTCCGCCCCGGCGCCTGGTGCGGAACCGAGAAATGAACCGCGCCGAACAGCACCGCCGGCCGCTGCTGGTCGTCGATGGCCAGCATGCTGTTCGCCGCCAGCGCCGCCGTCACCCCGCCCGCCAGCTCGACCGCCACCGGCTGGCCAGCCGGCGCTTCCACCGAAGCCGGTCCCGTCACCAACCGGCGCGACGGCCGCGCCGGCGCCGCCAGCCGCTGCGGCTCCGGCGCGCGAACGACGGCGACCGAGCGCGCCGGTGGCGCGGCGGCCACCGGGCCAAGCGGCGCGCCCGCGGGCCAGAACGCGAACGCCAGCGCCGCAGCCAGCGCCGCGCTGCTGGCGACGCCGCCGACGAACCAGCGCCAGCGCCGCGGCATGCGCGGCCGCAGCAGGACGGACGTCGCCAGCGACACCTTGCCCCACACGCGCCGCAACGCCACGTCGTCGCCGGTGCGCGCCCGCGCGTCGTCGATCGCCTTGCGCAGCTCGGCCTCCATCGGAGCCGGCGATCCCTCGAGCCACCGCCGGCTCACGGCTGCTGCCTCCGCTTCGCCGCCTTGAGCAGCTGCGCGCGCCCGTGGTGCAGCCGCGACCAGGCGGTGTTCTGCGGGCAGCCCACCACCCGCGCCACCTCGTCGATCGACAGGCCTTCGATCTCGAACAGGATCAACACCAGGCGTTTCTTCGGATCCACGCGCGCCAGCAACGTGTCCAGCACCTGCAGGCGCGCCGTCCGCTCGGCCTGATCGGGCGGGGACGGCGGCGGTTCGCGCAGCAGCAGCGTGGCCAGCAAACCGTGCAGGCGGCGGCGCTGGATGAGGCGCGTGGTTCCCCGAGCCGCGATCTTGTAAATCCAGGTCGACAGCTGGGCGTCACCGCGAAAGCGCGGCAGGCTGCGATAGATCGCCATGAAGACGTCCTGGCAGGCGTCCTCGCGCTCGCTGGGCGGCACGCCCATCGCGCTGACGAAGCGGTGGACGGTGGAGGCGTAGCGCTCGTAAAGCTGGCGCCAGGCCGCGTGATCGCCCTGCTGGCACCGCGCCACCAGAATGTGATCCGGCGGCTCGTTCGAGCCTCGCAGCGGCAGGTTGGCAGCGCCCGGCGTCCTCAAAAAGCCCTCGACAACATAGATTAGTGCGCCGGCCGGCCTTTTTCGTCAGCGAAAATAAAATCCCGTCTCGACGCCGATTCTGATGTAGGTGCGGGGGGTGCCGACCGCGCCGTCGCTGTCGCCGCCCAGGCCCGTCAAACGGTACGGTACCGCCAGACCCGCCGCCGCGGCGCCGCGGGCGAAATAGATCCCGCCGCGCAGGCGATAAGCGATGGAGGCCTCGACGTTGGGGCTGGCGTTGCCCTGGCTGCGCGGCGTCGCGTCGGTGGCATGGGCGTCGACCAGCAAGACGTCGAGGCCCAGATTCAGCCCCGGCTCGAGGCGCCCTGGTCCAGCCGCCAGCGACAGATAGGTGCCGAGGCGGATCGGGATGCGGCGCAGGGTGGCGCGCCCGGTCGACCAGCGCCCTTCCGCCCGGGGGGCGATGCCGATGGTCAGCGACGCGCCAGCCCCCCGCTCGCGCGCGGCGCGCTGCAGGTCGATGCCCAGCGACGTCTCGAACCCCTCCAGCGCGTCCCCGTTCGAACGCCAGGCTCCGCCGCCGACCAGCGCGATGTCGGTCGGCGGCTCGGGCGTCCCCTCGGACGCGAAGGGCGCGTCGCGGACGGAGGTCCCGACCGCCGGGGCCGCCGCCGGAGCCGTGGCAACGTCCGCCAGATAACGATCGACGATGAGCGCGATGGTCTCGGCCAGCGCAGCGCAGTCGGCGGGGCGCGGCGGCCGGGGATCGGGCAACGACCGCCGGAGCAGCGTCTGGCCGCCCCCGTCGGACAGCACGACCTCGAGCGATGGCGTGCCGGGCGCCGCCGCTGGCTGCAGTTGCAGGCGCAGGCCGCGGGCCGGCGCGGGAGCGCTCGCGCTCGCGCCCGCCGTCACCGGCACGTTCGGCAGGCGCGCGGCGATCGCCGCCGCCACGTCGGTCGACGCGGGGCAGTCGTCGCGCCCCGCGCCCGACACGGCGATGGCGGCGGCCAGCGCGAACAGCGCGGCGACGGGCAGCGGTCAACCCTCCCCGGGCGCGCCGCCGACGGCGATCACGCGCGCCATCGCTGCCGTGAAGATCGCGGGTTCCGGCAGCAGGCTGACCACCAGGAACGCGCCCGGCGGCATGTCGAAGAAATATCCGGGCTGAACCAGGATGCCGTCGTCGCGCAGCAAGCGCGCCGCCCATTCCTCGTCGGAGAAGACCGCCGGCACGCGCAGGATCGCCGACCAGCCGCCCTCGGCGGGCAGGCAGGTGCAGGGCGACGCCGCGGGCACCAGCGCGCGCAGCCGGGCGCGGTTCTCCGCGACGCGCGCCGCGATCGCCGATCGCACCCCGGCGCCCAGCGCGAACAGGCGCGCAGCCGCCGCCTGCACGGGCGCCCCCACCGACAGATACGTGTCGGCGACCAGCTCGAGGCGCGCCAGCGCGGCCGCGACCGCCGCCGGTGGCCCGCCGGTCAGGATCCACCCGAGCTTCATCTGCGGCAGACCGCACGACTTCGACAGGCCGCCCAGGCTGAACGTCAGCGCCGCCGGCGCGCCCCCGTCGGCGGCCGCCGCGCAGGCGACGATCGGCTCCGCGCCGCGCTCGTCCGACGGGTAGTCAGCGAACACCTCGTCCGCAATCAGGGCCAGATCCGCTGCCGCGGCCAGCGCCGCCAGCCGCCGGTGCTCGTCACGTTTCAGGAACGAGCCAGTCGGGTTGTTGGGGCTGACGACCACCAGCGCGCGCGGCCGGCGCCCGCGACGGCGCGCATCGGCGAGGGCGTCGTCGACGCTGGCAAAGTCGACGTGCCACGCGCCGTCGTACGCCAGACGGTAGGCCGCCGGGAAGACGCCCTCCAGACGGGCGAGATAGTCGAAGAGGGGATAGCTCGGCTCCGGCACCAGCACCGCGTCGCCCGGATCGCAGAGCAGCTTGAACAGCAGCGCGTACGATTCACTGCTGCTGGCGGTGAGCAGCAGGCGGCTGGCGTCGGCGGCGATTCCGCGCCGCCGATAATCGGCCGCGATCGCCGCGCGCGCGGCGGGCAGGCCGCGCGGGGTCGGATCGTGGATCGCGGTGTCGTCGGCGGCCGCGCCCAGCGCGTCACGCAGCGCCGCCGGCGGAGCCGACAGGCCGACGCGCGTGGGGTTCGACACCGTCAGATCGACGATCGCGCCGCCGCCGGCACGCCGCGCCTGTTCCGCGACGGCGAGCGTGTTTTCCGGACGATCCCAGTCCAGACGACGCGAGAACACGCCGGCAGGTTAACACCGCCGGTGGGCGGGATCGGACAGGGAACCCCGGGAGGGCTCCCCGCCTCCCGCGACGGACTTCGGTCGGGTCAAACCCGTGGTGGCTCGCGGCGCGCCCGCCCATGCCGTAAGATGGAGCGTCCATGGGTCTCGACCTTCGAGACGTGCTGCGTGCGGAGATGCGCCTGCATCCGCGTCTGGCACTGCAATCGCTGTTCGGACGTGCGGAAGATCGCCACCGCCTGGCGGCGACGTTGCCGCCGCTGGTTCCGTTCGGCACCGCCCAGTACGCCAGCGCCGACTGGCTCCTCGACTGGGACCACCGCGTCCCGTCGCGCCAGGCCGTGCTGCGCCTGTTCGCGTTTTACTCCGAGGCGCGCCGACAGGAGTTCCTGGAGGCACACGCCGCCCGCCAGCGTGAGATCGCCAGCCAGGATCTGTTCCCCGAGTTCGACGTCCCCGACTTCGTCAAGCTGCCCGCCGACGAGGTCTACGAGACGGAGATGGACCTCAAGGGCAGCCCGGCGCGCCTGCGCCTGGTCAGTGAATGGCGGCGCGAGATCGATCCCGGCCAGGGCAACCGCGCCGTCGAGATCGTGCGCGCCTCGGACGCGTTCCGGTCGCTGAAGAGTCAAGCGAAGATCCGGGCGCCGGGCCTGGGCGATCTGGAGCCGGCGGAATGGTCGCCGCCGTGCGAGAGCGGGCACGTCCGCTGGGGCATCGACGTCTGGTACCTGCTGACGTTCAACGGCATGGTGGGCGAAGGGCGGGCGTTCCTGGTCGATCTCGAGGATCGCTCCGTCGTCCGCGAGCGCGACTTTCAGTTCCGGGCGGGCTAGTAGATCGCCACGCCGGCGGTGAGGGTGCCGGTCGACGATGTTTGGTCACCAAGCCACGCGCGGCTGGCGCCCGCGCGCACGACCAGCGCCATGTGCGAGGTGAGGTCGAGCTCGATCAGCGCGCCGGCGCTGGCGACGGGTCCGCTGGCGTCCAGGCCGTCGGCGCGCGCCAGCGCGAAGCCGCCACCCGCGAAGCCGCCCAGGTGAAGGGGACCGAGACGCAGGGGCAGGCTCTGCGCTTCCAGGCTGATCGAGTGGCGGGCCAGCGTGCCAGAGGCCGCCAGCGCGCCCGCGCAGCAGGGATCGATCGTGCCGCTGCCAAGTCCCAGGTCGAGGACCAGCCCGAATGTCGGCGTCAGATAGACGCCCCCCTGAATGTGCGCCGACAGCCCCGATGCCAGCGTGTCACCGACGGTGAAGAGGCCCGCGCCCAGCTCGAGGCGGAACACGCCGCCGGTGCGATCGAGCGGCGCGCGGTCGAGGCGCCGCAAGCCATAGCCTTCGTCGTCCTTGACGACGGCGTCGTCGGCGCGCGCGGCTTGCGCGGGGGTCAGATCGCCGAGCGCGACGACCTCCTCGCGCGAGCCGGTCCGAAGGTAGAGGAGCTGCGCGGGCGCGACCTCGGCGTGGCCGTCGAAGCGCACGCCCTCGCTGGCCACGAGGCCGATCGTCCCGGCGGTGGCAGCGACGATCGCGAGGACGGCGATGACGACCAGGAGCTCGGCGGCGCTGTCCTTGCCGCCTCCGGAAGGGACGCTCATGGACCCGCCGCCGTGCCCGGCGGGCGTGCCGCGAAACGTGCCGCCGCCCACCCTGGGCGCTGCGTGGCCGCCGCCGGCCGGCGACCCGCGCCAGCCGCCGCCGGACCGCGCGCCCGGCAGGTCGCGCGGCCCGCGCCGCACGCCGCGCCCGCCGCCGCTGCCGCCGCCGTCTTCAATCTGGATCGCGACGTCGGGTTCGGGCGGCTGGTCCTCGACGACCGCGGGCGGCGGTGGGGGCTCCGGATCGATGGCGTCGGAGCGCCGATCGCCGATGTTCTGACTGAGGCGGACACCCTGTCCGCGCACGTCCGGCGGCACGCTGGCGAGGCGTTTCAGCTCGTCGCGCTGGATCGTGTACTGGTTCGACAGACACCCGCTGGTCGTCTGGACGAAGAAGGCCATCGCCAGCAGGGCGACACCGCGCGCCGACGCACGCCTGCGGACCCGCATCACGGTGCAAGGAGAAGTCAGGCTCATCGCGGGCGGGGGATTTCACGATCGGTGCCAAGTGTCGAACGCATTCCGCCCCGCGCGCGCCGCTGCAAATTCGAACCCTTGCGGCCGAACGGCCTCGATACCGGAGGCGGGTGTGTCGCCGCCGCGCCACGGTGGCGGGCCGCCGGCGACCGCGATAGAACCTCCCACGGCATGGCGCCGTCATCCTTCACGCGCCACGGCGAGCGGTGGCGCTCGTGGATTGGCTGCGCGATCTTCAGCGTCAGCTTCGCGGCGGCGTCCTCCGGCGGTTGCACATCCGATCTGCCCGCCGGCCACGGCGGCAGCGGCGGCGCGGGCGGAGCGGGTGGGACGATCCATCCGGGCGGCGGCGGCGCCCCCGGCGGCGGCGGCGGCGCCGGCACACCCGACGCAGGCGGGGGCGTGCCAGCGACCTCCGACGGCGGCAGGCCCGGCGACGCCGCCACCGAGACCGGCGCCGGAGCGGGCGGTGCCGCCGGCGGCGGCGTTCTCGGCGACGGATCGAACTGCGGCTACAGCGACGACACGCAGTTCTGCGCCTGCCTGAACGCCACCTGCGGCGGCGACACGCTGGCCGACAAGACCACCCAGCTGCGCAGCGTGTACTGCGGTCAGTGCGCCGGGACCGCGACCTGCATCGGGCGGGCGACGGCGGCGGGCGGCGCGGTCGGCATCTGCGAGATGTTGGCGGGGCTCACCGACGGGCAGAAGAAGAAGGCAGCCTCGCTGACCAGCGTCTGGGAGAACAGCACGCCGACCCTGCAATACGGCTTCTCGCGCGACATCGGCGACGGGCGCGGGTACACCAGCGGCCGCGCCGGCTTCTGCACGGGCACGGGAGACGCCATCATCGTCGTGCAGTGCTACGCGGCGGCCAAGCCGGGCAACCCGCTGGCCAGGTTCATCCCGGAGCTGATCCGCCTGGAGCAGAAGTTCGTCAGCAGCAACGGCGAGCTGCAGGACGACACATCGGGGCTGCAGGGATATCCCGACGCGTGGATGTCGTCGGGGAACGATCCCTTATTCCGCGCCTGCCAGGACTCCGCGGTGGACGCGATCTACTATGGCGCGGCTCTGAAGAAGAGCGTCGACAAGAAGTTCACCAAGGCGCTGACGATCGTGTCCCTGTGGGACGGCCAGATCATGCACGGCGAGAGCGATCCGGATTTCGGCATGGTGGCGATGATGGCCCGGGCCGACAAGATGGTGCCGCTGTCCGACCCACCCACCGCGCAGCAAGAGAGCGACTGGCTGGGCGCGTTCCACCAGATCCGCGCCCAGGTGATGACCACCCGCTCCGAATGGGAGGGGAACATCTATCGCGTCGCCACCTACGAGCAGCTGCGCCGGGCCGGCAACATGGCTTTCACCGGCTGCGTCCAGACGGGCGGCGCCGGCGGCGGCACGTACTGGCCCGGGTTACCGGACAATCGCGCGCCGGCGTTCAACGTCTGCGGCGATTGAACGCCGACCAGCCAGCGCCATGCCGACAGCGAGCGCGAGGCGCTCACTCAGCGCCAACGGAAAGCAGCAGGCCGTCCGCCAGCCACTGCCCGAGCCACGCCGACGCGCGCTGGGCGGCCAGCTCGGGACTGCGCTCCTGGCCGAGGCGCTCGCAGAGGGCGCCGAAGCCGAGGCCGCCCTGGAGCCAAGCGATGGCCTCCGCCTCGGCGGCGTCGGCGAGACGGTGATAGACCGTGGTCTCGCGGCGCCAGACCACGAACGCGGCCGGCGTCTCGCGCTCGGCGGGCGGAGCGAGGGATGACTCGGCGTCGGCGCCGCCGTTCACGGCCGACCAGAGATCGTCGACGGCGTGAACCGACGGCACCAGCTCGTGCGCGCGGATGGCGCGCAAGGGCAGGCTGGCGAACTCCTCAGGCGCCAGGGCCTGCAGGCGCGCGCGATCGAGCGCCGGCTCGTCCGCGCGATCGAAGACGTCGAGGCGCGCCCACTCCAGCGCCGCCAGCTCGCCCAGCCACGGGCGCCCGCCAGCGGCCAGCGCGTGCCGCGCGGCGAACCCGGGCAGATGGCGTCCCACCTCGCGCAGCGACGGGTGGCGCGACGGGTGCGCCAGCAGATAGTCGGTGATGAGGTTGTGAAAGCCGGCCTCGCCCAGCGCCGCCGCCGTCGCGGGGAAGTAATCGCGCAGCGTGTCCCGGATCCGGTAAAAGTACATGTTGGCGTAGATGTCCAGGCGCTCGACCGCGGAGGCGCGCTGGTCGCTGGCGATCACGCGATCCAGATCCGCGTCCCGCAGGCCGGCGGCGGCCAGGCCCGCGGCCACGCCCTCGGGCGCGGTGATGAGCCCGAAGAACTGTCCCTGCAGCGCCGCCAGCGCCGGTCCGGCGGCGCCGCCGGCGCGCCCGTCAGCCGGAGGCATGCTGCTCCGCGGTCGCGGGCGCCAGCGCCGCCGCCTCGGCCGCGGCGGCCCGGCGCGACTCCGCCACCACGCGCTCGAGCGGCGGGATGTGATCGTCCCACTCGATCAGCGTCGACACCTGCCCGAAGCGCCGCACCGCCATTCGATAGAGATCCCAGACGCCGTCGCACACCGGATGATCGTGCGTGTCCAGCAGCAGCGCGCCCGCCGTGCTGTGGCCGGCCAGGTGGATCTGCCCCACGCGATCGACGGGTATGCCGGCGATGAACGCCGCCGGATCGAACCCGTGATTGTGCGCGCTGACGAAGATGTTGTTGACGTCCAGGAGCACGCCGCAGTCGGCGCGCGCGCACAGGGCGGCGAGAAATTCCCACTCTGTCATGGCCGACTGTCGAAACGCCACGTAGCTGGAGACGTTCTCGACCAGGATGCGCCGCTGCAGGCGATCCTGCACGCGCAGCACGCGTTCAGCCACGTGCCGGAGCGCTTCCTCCGTGTACGGCAGCGGCAAAAGGTCGTGCGCGTACTGCCCGCCCAGGCTGCCCCAGCACAGGTGATCGGAGACCATCGCCGGCTCGATCTCGGTGGCCAGCTCGCGCAGGCCTCGCAGGTAATCCTCGTTCAGCGGATCCACCGAGCCCAGCGACAGCGACACCCCGTGCATGACCACCGGCGTCCGCTCGCGCACCCCGCGCAGGACGCGGCGCGGGTTGCCGCCCGGCACAAGGAAATTGTCCGAGATGATCTCGAACCAATCGACCGGTGCGTCCGCCTCGGCCAGAACGGCCTGATAGTGCTCGGGCCGCAGGCCGATCCCGTGTCCCAAATAGCGAAAGTGCGGCATGGCGCGCGCGGCGGCGGGCGCGGGAGGCACGACGGCTCCCGCGCCGGCGCGATGGTTGCGGCGTTACTTCGCGACCTTGCCGCCCTTGTCCTTGCACTCTTTCTCGCTCATCTCGACCCA
>DATKEU010000056.1:0-9411 GCA_035544495.1 Polyangia bacterium
GCGCTGGCGAGAAAGTTGTGGGTGAGGCGCATCCTGGGCGCGGTGACGTTCAGCGCGCGCCAGGGCGGCGTGTCGGCGGCGGGGGCGGCCGGCTCCGCGCGAGGGGGCGCGCCGGTCTCGGCGCCGCCGGCGGCCGCGCCCGAGCCCGCGCTGCTCGCGCCGTTGGTGCGGCAGCCCGCGGCGATCGCTACTGCGCAAACGCCCATCGACAACAGGTGAGAACCGCGTCTGGTCACTGTCGGCTCCTTCCGCGTGCGCCGCGCGGCTTGCTGCGCGCCTGGCGACGGGTTCACCTACCACGAGACGGCCGCCACGCGCCACGGGCCCGGCCGCCGCCGAGCAAAAGTCGCCGGAGCGCCGCGCGCGCCAGGACCCGGTGATAAGGTGAATGGGATGGACCCCGATCGACTGAAGGCCTTGCTCGCCGGCGTGCAGGCGGGGCAGGTGGGCGTCGACGAGGCGCTGCGCGAGCTGCGCGAGCTTCCGTTTCGTTCGCTGGGCTTCGCGCACGCGGACACGCACCGCCACCTGCGCACGGGCTTTCCGGAGGTGGTGCTGGGCGAAGGAAAGACGCCGGCCCAGATCGCCGCCATCCTGAACGAGCTGGCGCGCGGCGGGTCGACGGTGCTGGCGACGCGCGTGAGCGCCGCGGCGGCCGAGGAGGTGGTGCCGGCGGTTCCGGGCGCGCGCTATCTGCCCGTTCCGCGCGCGGTGGTGGTGGGGCCGATCCCGCCTCCCGATCGCGGGCGCGGGACGATCGTCGTGCTCAGCGCCGGGACGGCCGACGTCCCGGTGGCCGAGGAGGCGGCGCTGACCGCCGAGCTGGCCGGCAACCGCGTCGAGCGCATCTTCGACGTGGGGGTGGCCGGCCTGCACCGGCTGCTCGCTCATCGCGCCACCGTCGAGGCGGCGGAGATCCTCATCGTCGTCGCCGGCATGGAGGGGGCGCTGCCCAGCGTGGTGGGTGGGTTGTTCGCGCGGCCGGTGATCGCCGTGCCGACCAGCGTGGGCTATGGCGCCAGCCTGGGCGGCGTGGCGGCCCTGCTGTCGATGTTGAACTCCTGCGCGGCGGGCGTGGCGGTGGTGAACATCGACAACGGGTTCGGGGCGGGCCACATGGCGGCGTCGTTGAACCGAAAGCGACCGGCATGAGCGAGGCGCTGCGCGGGCTGCACCTGCACTTTCAACCGACGTCGGGGATCGCGGGCGACATGGCGGTGGCGGCGCTGGTCGACGCCGGCGTGCCGGCGCGCGTGGTGACCGACGCCATCACGCGCCTCAAGGTGCGCGGCCTGCGCGTCGGGTTCGAGCGGCGCCAGCGCGGCGCCTTCGTCGGCCGTGGTTTCGTTGTGCGCTGGCCGGAGGCGGGGAAGAAGCGACGCCGGGCGCCCGAGCAGGCCCCCGCCGATCACGCGCACGCTCACCCGCACGACCACGCTCACCCGCACGACCACGACCACGACGACCACGACCACGACCACGACGATCACCCTGATCATCACGCGGGCGGGCACGACCACCGCGACTACGCGGAGATTCGCCGCCTCATCAAGCGCGCCGGGCTGGACGCCGACGTCGCGGCGCTGGCCGGCGACATGTTCGCGCGCATCGCCGCCGTCGAGGCGGCCCTGCACGGCACGTCCGTCGATCGCGTCACGTTTCACGAGGTGGGCGCCTACGACTCGATCGCGGACATCGTCGGCGTGGCGGCGGCGATCGCCTGGTTGCGGCCGGCGTCGATCGGCTCGCTGCCGCCCGTCGTCGGCACGGGCCAGGTGCGCACCGCGCACGGCATCGTCTCGGTGCCCGCGCCCGCCACCGCCGCCCTGCTGCGCGGCTCGCCGATCCTGCCCGAGGGGCCGGGCGAGCTGACCACGCCCACCGGCGCCGTCATCCTGGCCGCAGTGGTCGACGGCTTCGGCCCGCCGCCGCCGATGCGCATCCGGGCCGTCGGGTACGGCGCCGGCACGCGCGAGGTCGCCGATCGCCCCAACGTGCTGCCGGTGTTGCTCGGCGAGCCGCTGGGCGTGGCCGAGGCGCCCCCGGCGACGGCGCTGGCGCTGCTGGAGGCGAACCTGGACGACATGAACCCGCAGCTCCTGTCGCCGCTCTACGACGCGCTTCTGGACGCGGGCGCCGTCGACGTCTGGTCGGCGCCGATCCTGATGAAGAAGGGGCGCCCCGCGACCACGGTCAGCGCGCTGGCACCGCCGGCCGCACTGCCCGCGGTGCAGCGGGCGTTCTTTCTCAACTCGACGACGCTGGGCCTGCGCGTGCGGCCCATCGATCGCGTGACGCTGGCGCGCGCGTTCGCCAGCGTGCGGACCCCGTATGGCGACGCGCGGATCAAGGTGGCCAGCCTGGACGGCGAGGTGATCGGCGCGCACCCGGAGTTCGACGACTGCCGCCGGCTGGCGGCGGCCGCCAAGGTACCGGTGCGCGCGGTGATGGCCGCCGCCGCGGCGGAAGCGGACCGCTGGCTGCGCGCGGGCGCGCGCCCCACCCGGCGCCCGCGCGCGCGCCGAAGGTCGGCTTGAGCGACGATCTGCGCCAGATCCTCGACGACGGGCTGGCGCAGGCGGCCCAGGTGCTGGCCGTCGGGACCGGCGAGAGCCAGCTGCACGCCGCCGCCGAACACATCGCCCACGCCATGGGCGCCACGTCGCTGACCGTGCTGGCCGTCGTCAACGACCCCGAGAGCGTCTACATCGTCGGCGACAGCGACGAGACGGAGACCGGGCGCGTGCGCCTGCCGCTGGCGCAGTACCCGTACATCGCGCGCGCGCTGGCGGCGGGCGACGTCACCTTCAGCGGGACCGGCTCCGGCCAGCCGATGACCGCGCAGATCTCCGCGGTGTTCCCGGTGATCGTCGGGCGCAAGCCGCTGGGTGCGCTGCTGGCCCGGTTGCCCTACGCGTCGGCCGGGGCGGTGCCGCCCCCGGTGTTCAGCGCCGGCAAGATGGGCGCCGGTCTTCTGGCCATGGTGCTGCGGGGGGCGCGCGCGCTGGATCCGATCCGCGAACGCACGCGCAAGATCACCATGCAGGACTTCCACGAGGAGCGGCGCGTGCGCGCCATCGAGCGCTATCGCGCGTTCATCGACAGCGCCTCCGACGGGATCTTCGTGCTGGATGCGCGCGGCCAGGTGCTGTACATGAACCGCGCGGCACAGGAGATCACCGGCTATGCGCGCGACGGGCTGGTCGGACGCCAGCTGGCCCCGCTGGTCTCCGAGGCCTACCGCCCCCGGCTGCAGGAGGCGATCGCGCTCGCCGTCGCCTCCGAGCCGATCGACAACTTCGACCTCGAGCTGACGACGACGTCGGGTGACCTCATCGTCGTCTCGGTGGCGTCGATCGGCATCCTGTCCGAGCACGAGGCGGCCATCTTCGCCTTCCGCGACGTCAGCCTGGCCCGGCGCCTCGACGGCGAGCTGCGCCGCACCACCGAGTTCCTCGAGCGCATCTTGAACTCCACCGTCGACGGCATCATCGCCGCCGACATGCGCGGCCAGGTGCTGCTCTTCAATCAAGGGGCCGAGCGCATCTGCGGTTACCGGGCCGCGGACGTCATCGGGCGCATCTCGGTCAAGGAGCTCTATCCGCCTGGCGTGGCGCAGGAGGTGATGCGCCTCATCAGATCGGCCGAGCACGGCGGGGGCGGGCGCCTGGAGCCTGTTCGCCGCGATCTGCTGAACGCCACCGGCGAGCGCGTCCCGGTGTCGATCTCCGCGGCGCTGGTCTTCGACGACGGCGGGCGCGAGATCGCCACCGTCGGCATATTCTCGGACCTGCGCGATCGCCTGCGGATGGAAGAGCGCCTGGCCCACGCGCAGGAGAAGCTGGCCCTGTCGGAGAAGCAGATGGTGGCCATCGAGCTGGCGGGCGCGGCGGCGCACGAGCTGAACCAGCCGCTGACGTCGGTGATGGGGTACGCGCAGATGCTGATGCGCAAGCTGGCCGCGCAGGATCCGCACCTGCCGCTGGTCGACACCATCCTGCGCGAGGCCGAGCGCATGGCCGCCATCGTCCGGCAGCTCGGCAGCGTGACCCGCTATGAGACCAAGTCGTACGTCGGTGGCGCGCAGATTCTGGATCTGGCGCGATCGACGCGCGAAGGGGATCCGCCGCCGAAGTGACCGGCGGGCGGCGGCCGGCCCGAGAAAACTTTGCCCGCGGGCGCGAACCGGCTAGGCTGAAAGACCACCCTCGCATGAAACCGGAACAGATCACGGAGGCGCTGGAGAAGGCGGCCGCCCACCTCGGCATTCAGGTTCGCTACGAGACCATGACCGGCGACACCGCGGGCAGCGGCGGCCTGTGTAAGTTGAAGGGCCAGTGGTGCGTCATCATCGACCGCAAGACGCCGGCGTCCGACCGGGCGGCTGTCCTGGTCGATGCGCTGGTCAACTTCAACACCGACGACGTCTATCTGCCGCCGCAAGTGCGGGACGCGCTGACCGCCCGGCGGGCCAGCGCCGCCGTCACGCGGCCCGCCCCGTAACCGATCGGGACGGGTCAGGGACCGTCCGACCAATCTGCGTCGCCGTTTCAGCCAGGAGCGCGGGCTCCGCCCGCGCGGCTCACCTTGCGGAGCGAGGGAGGGCCCCTGGGAGGGCCTAGCCCTCCCACGCAGCGAGCGCAGCGAGCGACAGTTACCCGTCCTGCAGTCGGTCCAGCGTGCGCATCTTGGCGGCCAGCATCGGATCGCTCTCCACGGCGTCCTGAAGGGCGGCGCGCAGGCTCTCGCGCACGGCCAGCGGCGCGGTGGGGCCCAGCTGCTGGGCGACGATGCGATCGATCAGTTTCTCCATCGCCGCGCCGGGGGCCAGCGTCCCCGCGCGCAGCTCGGCCGCGATGTCGTGCGTGGCGACGACGCCCGGCGGCGGCGAACCGGCCGCCGTTTCCGTCACGCTCGCGCCCGCGTCGACGGCGCGGGCATCGGCGGCGGCGCCGCCCCCGGCGCTGTCGATCCCGGGTTTCTCGCCGGCCCCGGGGGCCTTCTCGGGTCCTGCGATGTCGTCGGGAACGGCGCCCGCGCCCGATCCTGGTCCGGTGACTTTCATGGTGTCCGCTCTCCGAGCCTAACACGAGGGCCAAGGCCCCATCGATGCTGGTCCCGCATGCTTTTCCCCCCTTGACCGAGGTATCGGCGCCGCGCCCTGCCGGTTGCGGCCCGCCGCCGCGATGGGCCGACGGTTGACAATCGGCTCGCGCTTTGGCCTGCTCCGGTCCGTGCTGACCGCCCTCGTCGACAAGCTCCGCGTCCTCGCCCACCGGACCATCGCCAGCCCGCGCCGCGCCGACGAGCGCCCCTCGATCCGCAACCTGCGGAACATAGCCGAGATGGCCAACGAGCTCCTGGGTCGGCCCGCCTGCAGCGCCGAGGAGCTGGCCGCCCGCCGCGCACCGCCGCCCGGCGCCGCGGCCCCGATGGCGGCCGCGCCCGCGCCCGTGCCCGCGCCGACAACCCGGCCCCTGCAGGCGCCCGTGCGGATCTACTTCGACGGCAAGGACCACCGCACCAAGGCCAAGGTCGAGGAGCTGTTACACGCCCGCGGCGTCGATTTCCAGGTCCTGGACGTCACCGATGACGAGGCCGAACGCTCGTGGGTGACGACCGCCGCCCACAGCAACGAGTTTCCGATCGTCGTCATCGCCGGCGTGCCGGTGGGCGGGCTCTCCGAGCTGACGCAGCTGGACCTCACCGGCGAGCTGGCCCAGCGCGTGTTCGGCGCCGGCTCCCGACGCGAGCCCTGATCCGCCGCCCGAGAGGGTGTAGACTTTCGCGGTGGGATTCGTTCGGGGATTCTTGGCGCCTTTCCGCGGCGGCCTTTACATCGGGCGCGAACGGATGTGGCGTTATCTGTTCGTGCCTCTGTTCCTCAACGTCGCCCTGGCCGTCGGTACCTTGTCGATGGCGGCCATGTACTGGCGGCAGGAACTGGCGGACCATCTGCAAGCAGCCCCGGTCATCGGCGGGATCCTGCTGGCCGCCATCACGCTGGTGGGTGGCGCGGTCCTCTTCATCGTCCTGCAGCCGGTGCTGGGTGCGATCTTCAACGATCGCCTGTCGGCCAAGGTCGAGCATCGGGTTCGCGGCAGTGCGCCCGCGGCGCCGTTCGTGACCTCGACCGCGCAGGCGCTGGCGCACGGCCTCCTCAAGCTGGTGATGTATGGCGTGGCGCTGCTGGTGGGCCTGGCGCTGACCGCGGTGACCGGCGTGGGCAGCCTGATCGGCGTCGGGCTGGGCGCGATCTTCCTGGCCTACGACGGCTTCGACTACCCGCTGTCGCGGCGAGGCAAGAGCTTCGGCGCCAAGTGGGGTTATCTGTTGCGCCATCCGGCGCAAACGATCGGTTACGGGCTGGGGGCGACCGTGCTGTACCTGGTGCCGCTGGCGTTCATCGCGGCGCCGCCGTTCGCGGCCGCGGGGGCGACGCTGGTGTTCCTGGACGCCGACGCGCGCGCCGAGGCGAAGGCGGCGCGCAAGGCGGCGCGCGCCGGGCGGGGAAACCCGGCGACGGGGACCGGCAATCCGGTTACCGGAAACCCTTAACAAACCCCCGACGGGCGATGGCGAGAGCGCCTAGCTTTCAATTGACAATTCCGCACGTTGGGTCAGATAAATACCGGGCCTTGCTTAGAAAATGGTCCGCCATCGACAGGCCCGTCGCCAAGAGGTTCGCGCCCCTTTGAAGAAGCCCATCCCGTTCGGCAAGTACGTCCTCCTCGAGCGGATCAACGTGGGAGGGATGGCCGAGGTCTTCAAGGCGAAGACCTTCGGCGTCGAGGGATTCGAGCGGCTGCTGGCGGTCAAGCGCATCCTGCCCAACATCGCCGAGGACGAAGAGTTCATCACGATGTTCATCGACGAGGCGAAGATCGCAGTGCAGCTGCAGCACGCGAACATCGCCCAGATTTTCGATCTCGGGAAGGTCGACGAGGCCTACTTCATCGCGCTCGAGTACGTGCACGGCAAGGATCTGCGCGCCATCTTCGACCGCACGCGTGGCAAGGGCGAGGTGATGCCGATCCGCCAGGCCTGCTATGTCGTCATGCAGGTCTGCGAGGGGCTGGATTACGCGCACAACAAGCGTGACGCCCAGGGGCGCGAGCTCCACTTGGTCCACCGCGACATCTCGCCGCAGAACGTGCTGATCGGGTACGAGGGCGAGATCAAGCTCATCGACTTCGGCATCGCCAAGGCGGCGGGCAAGGCGTCGAAGACTCAGGCCGGCATCCTGAAAGGAAAGTTCGGGTACATGTCGCCCGAGCAGGTGCGCGGGCTGCCCATCGATCGCCGGAGCGACATCTTCTCCGTCGGCATCTGCCTGTACGAGCTTTTGACCAACGAGCGGCTGTTCGTGGGCGAGAGCGACTTCTCGACGCTGGAGAAGGTCCGCAACGTCGAGATCCTGCCGCCCTCGTCCTACAACCGGAACATCCCGGGCGAGCTGGAGCGCATCGCCCTGAAGGCGCTGGCCAAGGATCCCGAGGATCGTTACCAGAACGCCATCGACCTGCACGATGATCTGCAGGCGTTTCTCTACACGGTGGGCGAGCTTTATTCGCGCAAGGATCTCGCCGCGTGGATGAAGAAGATCTTCACCGTCGAGATCGAAGACGAGAATGCGAAGATCGAGCAGTTCCGGCAAATCGCCGCGCCGTCGGGCTGGAACAGCTCCGGCGACGAGGCCAGCGCCGCCACGGCAGGCAATGGGAGCAAGAAGGTGAAAAAAACCGTGCCCGATTCGCCGATGGGATGGGACGACGAAGAGCTGGACACCCAGATCTACGACAAGGAGCCCGGCGACGAGATCGACGAGATCAAGACGCTGGAGACCGAGGATCTGTTCTACGAGGACGACGATCGCACGGTCGCCAACCAGCCGGCGCCCGACATGCTGCGCGCGGCGACGGCGCCCGATCTCGTCGCGACGCCCAAGCCGGTGCTGCTGGCCAAGGGGCCGCAGAGCGGGGGGACCAGCGCGGCGGCGGCGGGCACGGCGGCAGCGACCGCGTCGTCGAAGAAGGCGGCGGCCGCGCCGGCGCCCGCACCGGCCCAGTCGTCGCCGGCGCGCGCGCCCGCCAACCTGCGATCGACGCTGATGGGGATGCCGTCTCCCGGGCTTCCGGTGCCGGCGTCCCGCCCCGCGGCCAGCGCTCCGCTGCCGGCGCCGGCCGCGCCCTCGGGCCGCCGGTCGATCCCCTCGATGCCGGCCGCCGCTCCCGCGCCGGAGCCGGCGCTGCCCGCGCCCCTGCCGCACGCGCCCTCGGCGGCGCAGCCGGCGTTCTCGTTCGAGAACCCGGCGCCGTTCGGAACCGGATCGTTCATCACCGGCGGGCCGGAGCGGACGGCGCGCGGCGCGCGTTACGCCGGCATGGTGTTCCTGGCCCTGATGGTCGTGGGCGGCACCATCGGATACTGGTACTACAGCAGCACGAAGCCCGGGCAGGTGCAGATCACCACCGTCCCCTCCGACGCGACGGTGCTGATCGACAACGTCAAGGTGTCCGATCACTCGCCGGTGACGATCGAGAAGCCGCTTGGCCAGTACACGCTGTCGGTCACCCACGACGGTTACGTGCGCAGCGATCAGAACGTCGAGGTGCGGGCCGGACAGCCGGTGTCGCTGAACATCGCCCTCGAACCGTCGCCCGACACCGGCTTCGAGCTGACCAGCGATCCGCCCGGCGGGCTGGTCTGGCTGGACGGCGCGCCCATCAGCGGGCCCAACGGGCAGGCGCGCACCGACTTCCGCGCGTACCGCATCCCGCCCGGTCACCACGTGATCGAGATCAAGGGCGAGACCCGATTCAAAGCCTGGAAGCAGGACATCGAGATCGAGCCGGGATCGATTCGCAAGGTTCACGCCACGCTGGTGCAGGTGGGCGCCGCCGAGAGAGAAGCGGCGCGTTCCGCGCCCAAGCCCGAGCCGCCGCCGCCACTGCCGCCGCCGGTCGCCGCGCAGAAGCCGGAGCCGGCGCCCGCGCCACCCGTGGTCGCCGAGAACACGCCGCCACCCAGCCTCACGCCGTCCCCGCCACCTCCGTCGGCCAGCAAGCCGCTGTCGCCGCCGCCGGTCGTGCCGCCGCCGCCGTCCCTGCCGGCGCCTTCGTCCTCACCGTCGCCGCCGGCGGCTGCCACCACGCGGGCCGCCGCCTCGCCGCTGGGGACGTCAGCGCCCAGGCGCCGGGTGCGCGACTCCGCCGACGACGAGCCAGGCGTTCCGGCCGCCGCTCCGAGCGCGCCGCGAGGCGTGTTCAGCGAGGGCGGTGATTGCGTCATCACCGTCGGCTCACGCCCATGGGCCGAGGTCTGGATCGACGGGCGCAACACCACCAAGCACACGCCCATCGCCGATCTCAGGGTTCCGTGCGGACGGCACCGCCTGAGCTTCAAGCGCCC
>DATKEU010000057.1:0-8671 GCA_035544495.1 Polyangia bacterium
CGGTGTTGGTGGCGTCGTCGGAGCGCCAGAAGATGTCGGGCGCCGTGTCGGCGGTGTTGTTCCCGCAGGCGCCCACCGTTCCCAGCGCCGGCGCCACCACGCCGGGTCCGCAATCCTGGCCGACGGTGTTGCCCAGCAGCACGAAGTCGCCGCGCTGGTTGACCTGGAACCGCAGCGCCGCCGCCTGTGCGCGCCCGGCCGCCGACACCAGCAACGCCGCGACGACCAGCCAGCGCCACCACAAAACCCGGCGCGACCGGTCACCTCCCGTGCCGATGCTGCTACCGATCTCCAAGGTGCATCCTGATATCGGGACGTCGGCCCATTACTTGATTACGCGCGCGGCCGAAAAGTTAGACAGCGAGATCACGAGGTTGATGGCGCGCCAAAGCGTTTGACGGTGGCCACGAAATCGGCCACCACGGCCTCCAGCCGCTGGGAGACCCCCTCTCCCAGCGCGATGCCGCCGTCAGGACCGCGTTCGATGAGCTTGTCCAGCACGAACAGCCCCGCCACGGCATGCTGGACGCCCATCGACATCAGCACCGGGCGCAGCGCATAGTCCAGGGCCAGCACGTGCGCCAGGGTGCCGCCCGTCA
Source organism: Polyangia bacterium (assembly GCA_035544495.1). GTDB lineage: Bacteria > Myxococcota_A > Polyangia > Fen-1088 > Fen-1088 > DATKEU01. The sequence goes on from DATKEU010000057.1 coordinate 600, forward strand.
GCAGCGGCAGCACCACCTTGCCCGCCAGGCCGAACTGCGGCAGCAGATCCAGAAACGACTTCAGGATGCCGCTGTAAGCAGCCTTGTACACCGGCGTCGCCACCACCACGCCCTGCGCGCGCTCCACCAGGCCCAGCGCCTCCTTGATGGCCGGCGATTCGGCGCGGGCGTGCAGCAGGTCCTCCGCGGGCAGATCGCGCACGTTGATCCGCTGCACGTCCAGGCGCTGTGCCGCCAGCGCGTCGCCCACCCGGTTCGCCAGCGCCAGCGTGCGCGAGCCAGCCGACGGGCTGCCCGTGATGACCACGATGAGAGGCACCGTGGCGATTATCGCACCGTCCGCCACGCGCCGCGCCCCCCGGCCGCGCGAATTCCCCCGATCCGAATGACGTTCACGGCATCATAGTCGAACCATGAACGAGACCACCCCGGGCCCCACGCGCCGCACCGCCATCGCCGCTGGCCTGGCCGCGGCGGCATCGACCAGTCTCGCCGGCAGCGACCGGGCCGACGCGCGCGAGAAGAAGCGCGGCGGCGGCGCGGGCGCGCGCATGCCGGTGGTCTACATCCCGCACGGCGGCGGCCCGTGGCCCTTCGTCGATCTGGGGTTCGACCGCGCCGAGATGGACAACCTGGCCACCTACCTGCGCTCGCTGGCCGCCCTGCCGCGCACGGCGCCGAAGGCGATCCTGGCTGTCTCCGCGCACTGGGAGGAGGCGGTGCCGACGGTGATGACCGCCGCGCACCCGCCCATGCTCTACGACTATTACGGGTTCCCACCTGCCGCGTATCAGCTGACCTGGCCGGCCCCGGGCAGCCCGGCGCTGGCGGCGCGCGTGCAGGAGTTGTTGGAAGCGGGAGGCATCGCCAGCGGGCGCGACCCGGGGCGCGGCTTCGACCACGGCACCTTCGTGCCGCTGAAGCTGACCTATCCGGAGGCCGACCTCCCCACGGTGCAGCTGTCGCTGAAGCACGGCCTGGACCCGCGGGAGCACATCGCCGTCGGACGGGCCCTGGCCCCGCTGCGCGACGAGGGCGTCTTCATCGTCGGCAGCGGCATGAGCTATCACAACCTGCGCGAGTTCCGCAGCCCGCGCGCCGCCGGCGTCGCCGCCCAGTTCGACGGCTGGCTGAACCAGGCCGCAACGGCCGATCCCAGGCAGCGCGACGACCGGCTGATCGACTGGGCCGACGCCCCGTCGGCGCGCGCCGCCCACCCGCGCGAGGAGCACCTTCTGCCGCTGATGGTGGCCGCCGGCGCCGCCGGCGACGATCGCGGCGTGGCCGGATTCGTCGGCAACGTCATGGGCGCGCGCGTCTCCGCGTACCACTTCGGGTAGGAGTCCGCGGCGGCGATCAGCGCGGACAGCGGGACCGGGCTGCCGTCCCTCGCGTCGCCGGTTCGCTTCCTCGATGCTCCGGTTGCGGTCCACACCGGCCTCATCTGATCGGCGGGCCTGGCGCGGCGCAGCCGCGTGCCTACATTGTCAGGGTCGAGCGCCCGTTGAGGAGTTGGTCCCATGAATCCGTCAATTCCCGAGACGATGAGGGCGGCTGCCTTCGATCGTTTTGGTGGCCCCGAAGTCCTGCACACGGAGTCGCTGCCCGTGCCGCGCCCCGGAAGGCACGATGTCTTGATCCGGCTGGATCTGGCCGGTGTCGGCGTCTGGGATCCGGACGTCCGCTCCGGCGCGCTGCCGCTCGGGCGGGTGCGCTTCCCGCGCGTCATCGGCAATGACGGCGCCGGCGTGGTGGTGGCCACGGGCACGGGCGTGTCGCGCTTTCGCCTGGGCGATCACGTGTACGCCTACTCGCTGGACGGCGGCTTCTACGCCGAGTACGTCGCCGTTCGCGAGGACAACGTCGCGGCCATCCCGTCGGGTGTGGACCCCGTCGAGGCGGGCGCCCTGGGCGCCGACGGCATCACCGCCCTGTGCGGCCTGGACGAAGAGCTGCGCGTCCGCCGCGGCGATCGATTGCTGATCTTCGGCGCCAGCGGCGGCGTCGGCCACATCGCCGTCCAGCTGGCCAAGCGCCTGGGCGCGCAGGTGCTTGCGGTGGCGTCGGGGCGAGACGGCGTCGAGCTGGTGCAGCGGCTGGGCGCCGACGTGGCCATCGACGGTCATCGCGACGATCCGGGCGAGGCGGCGCGCGCCTTCGCGCCCGAGGGGCTGGACGGTGCGCTGGTGCTGACCGACGGGCGCCGTCGGGACGAGGCGCTGGCCGTGGTCAAGAAGGACGGCCGCGTGGCCTATCCGCGCGGTGTCGATCCCGAACCCGTCGTCGCCAGCGGCGTGCAGGCCCTGCCCTACGACGGGATGCCGGAGCGCGAGGCCTTCGAGCGCCTCAATCGGCTGATCGGCCCCGGCCCATTCCACGTCGAGCTCGGACACGTCTACAGCCTGGACGAGGCCGCCCGCGCCCACCGCGACGTGCAGAAGCACCATCTGGGCAAGCTGGCGCTGCGCCTGCACTGACGGACGAAGCTATCCGCTGGCGCGGCGCCTGTGCTTCGGGCGGTCCAGTTCGCGCGGCCACCAGGGATCGCGCGCGGGATCGTCCCCGTACTCGGCGCGCAGCGCCTCGAGAAACGCGCGGACGTTCGGCGTGACGAAGCGGCGGTGCGGGTAGACGGCGTAGAGCCGCCCGGTGAACAGCGACCAGTCGAGGAGGATCGGCTCGAGACGGCCGGCGGCGTACTCGCCCGCGGACAGCATGCTGGGCATGAGGGCGACGCCGGCGCCGAGGCGCGCGGCGGCACAGAGCGCCTCGCCGCTGTTGGTCAGCAGCACGGTCCGCAGCTTGACCCGCGTCTTTTCATCGCCGCGCTGGAACTCGAGCTCGTCGCGCGGCGCCGGCTCGGAGAACACCAGGCACGCGTGCTTGGCCAGCTCCTCGGGCCGGCGCGGGCGCCCGTGCCGGCGCAGATAGCTGGGGGCGGCCCAGCAGACGGCGCGCGTGCTGGCCAGAGGGCGCGCCACGTAGCTGGCGTCGAGGGAGGTCGCGAAGCGGATGCCGAGGTCGATGCCCTCCTCGACGAGGTCGAGCATCCGGTTCGAGAGGCGCAGATCGACAACGATCTCCGGATAGCGGTCGATGAAGCGGGCGATCACCGGCGCAAGGTGCATGTTGCCGTACTCGACCGGCGCGGTCACGCGCAGGAGGCCGCGCGGCGCGCTGGACAGCTCGCCCACCGAGGCGTCGGCGACTTCGAACGCCTGCAAGCATTCCAGGCAGCGCTCGAGGTAAACGCGGCCCGCCTCCGTCAACGCGACCCGGCGGGTCGTCCGGTTCAGCAGGCGCGCCCGGATGCGCGCCTCCAGCGCGGCGACGTGCTTGGTCACCGCGGCGGTCGACATCTGCAAGTCACGGGCGGCGGCGGCGAAGCCAGACCGCTGCGCCACCCGGGCGAACACCCGCATGCTCTGCACGGTATCCACGGCGCCCGACCGTACACTGTTTCCAATCTGGAAACGATCCATTTCACGGGGCGCTGATTCCCGAGTCGCCGGGCGCCCGGCAGGATGATGACTTCTGTCGCAACCAACAACGAGGGAGGCGCCATGACGACCCAGGCGATCGACGAGACGGTGGTGGCGCGGGCGCGCGAGGTCGGCCCCCTCATCCGCGAGCACGCGGCCGAGGCCGAGCGCGAGCGGCGGCCGTCGAGAGCGGTGGTCGAGGCGCTGGTGCGACAGAAGCTGACGAAGATGTTCCTGCCGCCGTCGCTGGGGGGCCTGGGCACCGATCCCATCACCTGCCTGCGCACGGTCGAGGAGGTGGCGCGCTTCGACAGCGTGGCCGGGTGGATGTTGATGGTGGCCAACAGCTCGACCTGGTTCTGCGCGCGGCTGCCGGCCGAGACGGTGGCGGAGATTCACCGCGATCCGGACGACTGCATCATGGCCTGCGCGTTCCACCCGCCGGTCGAGGCGCGGCCGGTATCGGGCGGCTATCGCTTGACCGGGCGGCGGCCGTTCGCCAGCGGCGCGCACGCGGCGCGCTGGGTCTGCCTGACCGGCATGGTGATGGAGGGGGAGGCGCCGCGCATGATCCACGGCCGCCCCGAGATCATCGTGGCCGTGGTCCCGCGCGAGAGCGTGGAGATCGTCGACACCTGGTACGGTCTTGGACTGCGCGGCAGCGACAGCAACGACGTGTCCGTGCGCGACGCCTTCGTTCCCGGCGACTGGACCTGCCCGCTGGCGCCCGCGTTCCAGCCGAACGCGCACTACAGCGGACCTCTTTATCGGATGCCGATGCTGGGCGCGATCGTGCTCGCGCACATTCCGCCCGTCGCCACCGCCGTCGCCCAGAACGCCATCGACGCCGTGCGCGCGATGGCCGACCAGCGCAGGCCGATGGCGTCGGCGGTCCCGCTGCGCGAGCGCGGCGCCGTGCAAGAGAAGCTCGGGCGGGCGGAGGGGATGCTGCGCTCAGCGCGCGCGTTCATGTACGACGCGATGGCGGAGGCGTGGCGGCGCACGGTGGCGGGCGAGACCTTGACCCTGGCCGATCGGGCCAACTTGCTGCTGGCGGCCACCCACACGGTGCAGAGCAGCGCCCAGGTCACCGACATGATGTTCACCGCCGGTGGTTCGAGCGCGGTGTTCGCCGGCCACGCGCTGGAGCGGCTGTTCCGCGACGCGCAGGTCATCCGCCAGCACGGGTTCGTGTGCGCCGCGCGCTACGAGACCGTGGCGCAGGTGTCGCTGGGCCTGGAGCCTGATCTGCCTCTCGTTCACTTCTGATCGGCGCGGGCACGGCCGCAGGACCGCGGACCGCCTCAGCCGCTGTTGCGCAGGCCGGCGGCCACGCCGTTGATCGTCAGGTGGACGGCGCGGCGGAGCTCGTCGGCGGTGGCGTCGCCGCGCCCGTCGGGGGCAGCGGCGCGCAGGCGGCGCAGGAGATCGACCTGCAGGTGGTTCAGCGGATCGATGTACGGGATGCGGTTGCGCAGGCTGTAGGCCAGCGAGCGGTTGTCCTGCAGCAGCGCCTTGGCGCCCGAGATGGCGAAGAACGCCTTCAGCGTCGCCTCGTGCTCGCCCTGGATGCGGCCGAAGATCCGGTCGCGCAGCTTCTTGTCACCCACCAGCGCGGCATAGCGCGCGGCGATGCCCATGTCGGTCTTGGCCAGCACCATGTCCAGCTTGTCGACGACGGTGCGGAAGAACGGCCAGCGCGCGTACATCGATCGCAGCAGCGCCTGGCGGCGCCGGCGATCCGTTTCCAGAAAGCGCCGCACCGCCGTGCCGAAGCCGTACCAGCCGGGGATCGCCTGCCGGCACTGGCCCCAGCTGAACACCCAGGGGATGGCGCGCAGGTCCTCGACGCGGTCGGAGCTCTTGCGGCTGGAGGGGCGGCTGCCGATGTTGAGGTGGCTGATCTCGTTGATGGGCGTCGCCTCGCGGAAATAGCGGATGAAGCCCGGCGTCTCGTAGACCAGATCGCGGTACGCGCGGAAGGCGTGGCCGGACAGTTCCTCCATCGCCTGGTGAAACGTCTCTTGATCGGCGGCGGTGCCGTCGTCGGGCAGCAGCGTCGCCTCCATCGTCGCCGCCACCAGCGCCTCCAGGTTGCGGTAACCGACGACGGGGTCGGCGTACTTGCTGGCGATGACCTCGCCCTGTTCGGTCAGGCGCAGCTGGCCGTTGACGCTGCCGCGCGGCTGCGCGCGCACGGCGTAATAGCTGGGCCCGCCGCCGCGACCGACGGTGCCGCCGCGGCCGTGAAAGAGGCGGATGGCGACGCCGTGCTTTTCGAAGACGCGCACCAGCGACATCTCCGCCTTGTAGAGCTCCCAGTTCGACGTCAGAAAGCCGCCGTCCTTGTTGCTGTCAGAGTAGCCGAGCATCACCTCTTGAATGTCGTCGCGGCTTTCGAGCAGCTGGCGGTAGGGCGCGCACGAGAAGAGCTGGTCCATGATCACGCCGCAGGCGCGCAGATCGTCGATGGTCTCGAAGAGCGGGATGATGTTGACGGCGAGGCGCGGCTCTTGCCCGGGGGTGAGCAGACCCGCTTCCTTCAGGAGCAGCGCCACCTCGAAGACGTCGCTGGGGCCGGCGGTCATGGAGATGACATAGTTGGGAACGGCGCGCGCGCCGAAGCGCTGGTGCAGACGCGCCGCCACCTCCAGCGTGCGCAGCACCTCGGTGGTCTCGTCGCCGTAGGCGATGTGGGGCGAGACCAGCGGGCGGGGTGTGGCGAGCTCGCGCAGCAGGAGCTGCTGGCGCTCCGCTTCGGGGAGCGATTCGTACGTGTCGCGGCCGGTGGCGCGGGCCAGGAGCTCGCGCACCACGCGCGCATGCACGCCGCTGTGCTGGCGCAGGTCCAGCGACGACAGGTGAAAACCGAAGACCTCGACGGCGCGCCGCAGGCGGCGCAGCCGCCCCTCGGCCACCAGCTCGGCGCCGTCGTTGGTGAGGGCCAGGCCGATCACGTCGAGATCGGCGACGAGATCGGCAGGCGCGGCGTACGGCGCGGCGGGACCGACGGCGGCGTGGGGCGCGGGCGCGGTCGCCCCCAGCGCGCGGGCCGTCGCCGCCGTGCGCGCGTAGATGCCGGTCAGCGCGCGCCGGAAGGGCTCCTGCTCGCGCGTCTCGGCGCGGTCGGGCGAACGCGCGGCCAGCTCCGCGAGCTCCGGCGGGACGTCGGCGTAGCGCGAGGAGAGCGACAGCTCGCTGCCGAGCGCGTGCAGCTCGGTCAGGTAGTGTTCGAGGATCAGCGCCGCCTGACGCTCGAGCGCCCGCCCCGTCACCTCGTGCGTGACGTAGGGGTTGCCGTCGCGATCGCCGCCGATCCAGCTGGCGACGCGCAGGAACGGCCCGACGCGCACGGCGGAGCCGCCGCCCAGCGCCGATTCCAGGTCGGCGTACAGCTTGGGGATGACCTTGAGGAAGGTGCTGCGGAAGTAGGTGAGGCCGTTGTCGATCTCATCGGCGACGGTGGGCTTGACCGCGCGCAGCTCGCTGGTCTTCCAGAGGATGAGGATCTCGCGTCGCAGGTCGCGCTCGATCTCGGCAAGTTGCGGGGCCGAGGCTGGCTGGCCATCGCGCGCCGCCAGCTGCCGGGCGATGGCGTGGTGGCGGTCGAGGATGCTCTTGCGCTGGACCTCCGTCGGGTGGGCGGTCAGCACCGGTTCGACGCGCGCCTTCTCGAAGAGGGCGACCAGCTTGCGCGTCGGCACCTGGGCGGCGCGCAGGCGCTGGAGCGCGAAGGCGATGCTGCCCGGTTTGGGCGGGACGTCGGCGACGGCCCGGGCGCGCCGGCGCCGGTTCTGCTGCACGTCCTCGGCGACGTTCGCCAGGTGGTGGAAGTAGCTGAACGCCCGCACGACGTGCGTCGCCTGCTGCTGGTCGAGGCGGGCGATGGTCTTCTCCAGCGCCCGCAGGCTGCGTGCCTCCTGATCGCGCCGGTACTTGATGGCCGTGCGGCGGATGTTCTCGACCAGGGCGAAGATCCGCTCGCCCGCCTGCTCGCGAATGGTGTCGCCGAGCAGCCGCCCGAGGAACCGGATGTCCTCACGCAGGACGAGGTCGTCACCGCGCGCGTCGCGACGGCTGATCGCCGGCGCCGGGCGGCGCCGCGCCGGGCCCCGTCCTTCGCCCTGGCCCTCCTCCCGCCGCTCCGCGGGTTGCCCGTCGTGCTCCTTGCTCATGCCGTGCATGTTCCCTTCGCCGCGCAGAATGGCACGGACGGGGACGACGCATCACGGGGAATCGGAGCGGGGCGGAGTGGAAAGCGACCGGCGCCCGACCGCCGACTTCGATTGTTTCGGAACGGACAAGAGACGGGCGGGCGGCGGATTGACGGTCTCCTGTCGCCTCACCGTTCGGTCGTCCTTCGACTGCCTGGTCCCGCCTGCGCCCTGCGCCACGACCTCGAGGTCCTGCACCGCGACCGCGACTACCGGGCGCTGGCTCAGGTCTGACGGCTGCGGGAGCGGAGCACGCGGAGAGGAAAGGCATGCGTTTCGGGCGCTGAATGACCCACGACACTTCAGCGGGCGCTCGGAGCAATAAACTTGCGCTCACCGCGCAGGCAGCACGTCTAACAATACGGACAATGGGGGA
>DATKEU010000058.1:0-22733 GCA_035544495.1 Polyangia bacterium
ATGTCGGCGCCCGACATCCCGTTGCCGGTGAAGCCGGTCTCGGGCGAGCTGTCGTTGCGGGCCGTGGTGTCGCCGGTGATCGAGAAATCGGTGAACTTGCAGGTCGGCGTGTAGCAGTCGAAGCGGGCGAAGAAGCCGTTCACCACCGACCGCCACATTCCGGCGCCCTGGATGGTGATGCCGGGGACGCTGATCTCCTTGCTCTTGATGTCGAACGTCCCCTCGGGAATGTAGAGGAGGCGGGTGCGGCTGACGCAGGTCTGGAAGGCGGCGGTGTCGTCGCCGCCGTCGTTGGGGATGGCCCCGCAATCGGTGACGGAGAGGCTCCCGGCCGGCTTGGCGATGGCGTCCGGCACCTGTTCCAGGTCGATGAGATCGATGTCGTAGGTGGCGGCGCCGTCGTCGGCGTCCTTCTGCAGGCGGACCAGCGCGCCCACGGGAATGTCTCCCACCAGGGCCCGCGTCTCGTCGAAGAAATGGTGCGGGTTGCCGGCGCCCGGATCCTTTTGCACGCCCAGATTCGCAAAGTCGTTGTCGCCGCCGTACGACCAGCTGTAACGGGAGGTGACTTTCAGCTTCTGCCGGAATTTCCCGTCCACATACAGGCTGAGAGTCGTCCAGTAATCCTGTCCACTGTCAGGGATCGAATAGCGAACCACGATCGAATTGCTGGGGTTGGTGTTCTTGATCTCGACGGAGGCGCCGGTGGCGGGCAGGCGAACGGCCTTGCGCCCCGAGGCCTCGGCGGCGATGTCGGCCGTGCTGTTCACGGTGCGCGAGGGGCCGATGATCGTGCCGCCCACGATCGTCCCCGCCTCGGCCTCGTACTCCGTGAACGGCATGACCGCGCCACGACCGGACGGCAGCGTCGGCTGGCCGACGGGGGCCATCGCACCGCCGGCGCCGCCGGCACCACCGCCGCCCGTGCCCGCGTCGCCACCGCCGTCCGGGTGGCCGCCGCTGCCACCACCGCCAGCGCCGCCGCTGGCCCCCGTGTTTCCGCCCGATCCCGTCCCGCCCAGCGCGCCGCCCGCGCCGCCGCCGTCGGGCAGCGCCCTGCCGTCACCGGCGTCCATCTTCGGCGCGCAGGCCGCGGATGCCACGGCGACCAGCGCACCCGCCACGATCCGCAACCGCGCTGGCGCCGCGGTCATCATCCAGCGCGACGGCGGCGGATGACCCGCAGCAAGGCGATCGCCACCAGAGCCAGCGCCGCCGAGCGCGGGGGATCGAGGTTCGTCACGGCGCAACCGAAGGCTCCGTTCTTGTCGCCAGCCACCTGGTCCGCGCCCGCCGCCGCGCCACCGCCAGCGTCGGGGCCCGTGGCGCCCGTCCCCATCCGGGCGCCGCCGCTGCCCTGGGCGCCGCTCCCGCTGGAACCGGCCCCTCCCGTGGATCCACTGTTGCCGCCGTTGCCGCTGTTCCCGCCGGTGCCGGCGCCGCCGCCGCCCGATTTGCCACCCGCGCCACCGCCGCCGCCGCCCGCCCCCTCGTGAACCGGCACCGTGCACCCCAGCACGCCGCACGCCGTGGCGACGTCCAGGTTCGCCAGCGCGGCCGACGCGCGGTCCAGGTCGGCCTGCTTGGCGGCGCCGAACTGCTTGCGCTGGTCGAACAGCATCTTCACGATCTTCAGCTCGGCGTCGGTGTAGATCGCGCCCACCGCCTGCTGAAGCGTGGTGAGAGAGTGGTACCCGAGCTCGCGCGTCGGCTCGACCATCGTCCCTTCGCCATAGTCGTTCCAGGTGGCGATCTGCAGCGGATCGCCGACGTAACGGCCCAGCATGAAGGTCGACTGGAACGTGTCGCCCCCCTCCGTGTTGTCGGGCTTCAGCGTGTACGAGATCTTGAACGTCGGGCCCGCCCAGCCGCCCGCCGCGTAGTACGGATTGAACCCCGGGTAGATGACGGGGATCATCAGGCCGTGATTGACGCCGTCGAACCCGTTGTCGAAGTCAGAGACGCCCTTGACGCCGTTCATCGCCAGCCAGGCGAATTTTCCGTCGGCGCTGGCGCCGGCGGCGTTGTTGTACCAGAGCGCGAAGAAGGTCGGCTTGACCGGGAAGACCGAGAGGATGCTCGACCAATCGCCGGCGTTCAGGAACTTCTGCGGGCCGAAGACCAGCAACGCGGGCTTCCCGCTCACTTTGATGTGGTTCGGCCGCGAAAAGAAGTTGTCGCGCAGGTAGGCCATGTCGCCCTTGGCGGCGTCGATCGAGCCGGCGTTCTGATCCTCGTAGACCACGCCGAACTCCATGCCGAAGGCGGCCGTCTTGTTCACGATGGCGTCGCAGTTGGCCTTGTTCTGCGGCAGATCGAAGGCGCCCGACAGCCCCGGCCAATCCAGCAGCACGCCGTCGATGCCGGCGTACTTCATGGTCAGAAGCTGATACTCGATGACGTTTGCGTCGCCCGAGCTGTACTCGCCGATCATCGGCGAGTAATAGGCCGCCACCCCGGTGGCGCTGTCGCGCCGGTTCATCGACCAGTGCTGCCCTCCCACCTGAAACCAGGGCATGACGTGGACGAAGATCTTGCGCGTGAAGGCCTTCTGGATCCCGATCGGCTGGCTGACGGTACCAAGCTCGTCGGCGAGCGGCGGATCGCCGGCGCAGGCCCCGGCGGCCAGCACGGCCAGCGCCCCCCACGCGACAGGGATCGGGGAACAGCGCCCGCGTCTCACGATGGTCTTTCCTGATTCCGCATCGGAAACGTGCTGCGCGCCCGGATCGAAACCGCGCGCCTGTCATTTGGTTGTGCATCGGCGCGCGGGTCGAAGCAAGCAGAATCACGGTCAAATTAAGAAGTTGACCGACTTTTCGGTCAACCAACTTTCCTGACTGTGCGCGTCTCGTTCGCCGAACGCCGATCCCGCAGGCGGCGCGCGACCAGATAGATCGCGACGGCGGCGTTCAGGATCAGAGTGGCCACCTTGCCCGGCCCGAAACGAACGGCCAGCTCGTAGATCTCGAAGGGAATGAACGATGCGGTGACCACGACTGTCAGCCATTCGGCCCAGCGGCGTCGCAGCAGCAACCCAACGCCTTCGGTCAGAAACACCCCCGCGTATACCAGCGCCAGGGCGCCGAGATGGCGCGCCGTCTTTTCATCCAGCGCCAGCAAGCGTTGGGTCAGCCGGCCAAGCAGCTGACCTCCGGGCGCGACACCGACGAAGCTGACGGCGCATTGCAAATACGCCGCCACGCCTTCGGGCAGAAGCACCAGAACCGCGAGGCCAGTCATGGTCAACAGCGCCGCCTTCAACAACTTGAAGACGCCGATGAGGAGGAGGACGCGGTCCCGATTCGCTGCCACGCTGGCTAAAGAATAGGCACGACGGGACGAGAAGGCCGGGGCCTCCCCGCACGTGACCAAGCCGTCGGCCGGCGGGTGCTGGTCGAGACCATCGAGGAGGTGGGCGCTACGACCGGTTCTTCACCGACGCGCGCTCCACCAACTCGGCCTTGAAGACGCGTTCGGTGGTCGGCGTGCGCGGGTCGGTCAGGCGCAGGCGGATGCGCTCGACCATGGTTTCGGCGATCTCCGCCAGCGGCTGGCGCATCGACGTCAGGGCCGGCGTGATCAGTGAGTCGAGGTAGAGATCGTCGATGCCGATCACCGAGACTTCGTCGGGGACCTTCAGCCCGGCCTCGTGCAGGCCGGCGATCACGCCGATGGCCAGCATGTCGTTCATGGCCACGATGCCGGTCGGCCGGTCTTTCTGGGCGGCGATCTCTTTGGCGATCCGGCGGCCCACGTCGGGCAGCTCGGAGTCCATGAAGGTCGCATCGGCGTCGAACTCCGACACGCCGATGAACGCCTCCAGCCCGGCCTCCGTCATCGCCTTCTCGTAACCGGAGCGGCGGTCGATGCGCGACAGCGTCTTGGCGGGCGCGGTGACGTAGTGAATGGCGCGGTGGCCGCGCGAGATGAGGTGCTGGGTGGCGGCGTACCCGGCGTGGAGGTTGTCGATCGACACGTAATCGATCGGCACCGTGAAATCCGGGGAGGCGCGCCGGTCGAAGCTGACCATGTTGAGGCCGCGCTCGATGAGACCGATGTACTGGCTCTGCTTCGCCAGCGACGAGGTGGTGATGGCGCCTCGCGCGCCATAGCGCATGAGCTCCTCGAGGAACTCGTGCTCCTTGTCGGGATCGCGGTACGTGTTGCCGAGCAGCAGGCGGTAGCCGCGCTTCTGCGCGGCATCGTCCAGCTCGCGCGCCAGCGAGCTGAAGAACGGGTTGGCGATCGACGGCACCAGCAGGCCCAGCATCGGCGTGTGACCCGTGCGCAACAGACGCGCGGCGTGGCTGGGCTGGTAATTGAGGACGCGGATCGACTCGACCACGCGCTGGAACGTCTCTGGTCCCACCTTCTCGGACCGGCCGTTCATGACGTTCGAGACCGTGCTCTCGGAGACGCCGGCGTGGCGGGCCACGTGGCGGAGTTTCACCTCGGTCCGGAGAGGCGGCGCCGGCCGCGCGGGTCGTTCCGTTGATTGAGAGCGCTTCGCCATCTTGTCGCTGTTGTCCACCACCTACACCGCCCACACCGGAATCAAAGGGAACCGGCCATCTTGAGAGTTACCCGAAGTATTGAGTGCCCGCAATCAAACCAACCGTCGCCGACCTCACGAATAAAAAGCCCCGCGGGGCCAGAATTGTTTCGGACTCTGCCCGACAACAGTGCAGATCACGATGAAAATCGTAGCAGCGACCGCGAGATTGGCAAATCAGCGAGGTTTATCGATTGGCCAGGCCGGTGCGTCCGAACAATTTGGTATTTGCGGCCAGCGTCAATTCACGCGGCGCAAAACCATCAGCACGCGAACGGTGAGCCAGCGGGCAGCCTCGCGATCCTTGTCAGAGGGCGGTTCGGGTTTTTCGCCCGCGATGGGACGCAGCGGCGCGCCGGGATACCAGAGTCCGTCGGGATTCTGCCGGCCGCGCAGGTACGCCTCGGCGGTGCGCACGCCGGAGTTCTCCTTGCCGAGGCCCACGGCCGTCACGCAATCCAGAGCGTCCAGCACGTCGGTGTAAAAGCGCGGCTCGTTGATCTGTTCCCAGTAGCTGGCCGCCTTGCGATCGGGATAACGATCCGGCTGCAGGAACCGCGTTGCCAGAAGCTCCGCCGCGCGCCGCGCCTCGCGCGAGGTGCGCCGGCTGGGCGACGCGGCGAACGCGCGCAGGGCCATGCCAGTCACCAGATGGCTCGACGGGCGCGCGGCCGAGTCGGCGCGCACGCCCCGCCACGCCCAGCCACCGTCGGCCTGGCGCTGCTCGAGCAGAAAACGAAAGCCGCGGCTGACACGCTCGTCGCCGTCGAGCCCAGCGCGACAGAGCACGCCCAGCGCCCAGCCGTGAAAGTGCAGCGCGACCATCTTGGCGCGCCCCTCGCGCGTCTCGGCGAGGGTCAGATCCGAGATGCCGCCGTCCTTCGCCTGCGACGACAGCAAGGACTCGGCCGCGGCCGCCACGCCCGGATGCGGGAAAGCAAGCCCGATCTCGGTCAGGCGATCCAGCGCGCGCAGCGTGGCCAGACAGGCGGCGAACTTCGCCGAGCCGAGCGCCTTCTCCGTGGTCTTGGGCGGAAACCCGCCCTTCTTCTCCTGTTTGCGCAGAAACGCCTTCACTTCGGGATAAGCGGCCACCTCGTCCGGGCCGGGCGCTTCGTCGTCGGCGATCAAGTCACGACGCACGCGCGCCACCAGGGCCGGGCTGCCCTCGCGCAGCAAGATCGGAATCGGATCACGTGCCAGCCGCGCGCGCCAACCTGACGGAAATCGGGGAGGATTCACCGGGGTCGGCGCGAAGGGCGTTCGGGTCGGCACGGAAGCAGGGTATCCCAAATCGAGCGATCCGTCGTAGCGGAACCCGTAACGGAACCGGAAAATTATGGGTGCAGCGAGAGGCTGCGCCCGACGCCGCGAAGTTTGTCCATTTGCAACCGGCCGCCTATCAGTTAAGACTTAGTTGCCCTCTTGCGAGACATGCGGTCCCCAGAACGCCCCTCAAAACAGGACGCTTTCCTCGCGCTTTTACGAGAGGGATGGACGTCTCTTCACTTGGACGCGCGGCGCCCCGGGGTGGTTGTCCCATCGCACCTGCGCACCGAAGGGCACCTGGTCCTGCAATACGGCCACGACCTGCCCATCCCCATTCCAGATTTGGAGATCGACGAATACGGCGTGCGGGCCACATTGTCATTCGCCAAGACGCCCCATCGCACCGTCGTCCCCTGGTCGGCCGTGTATGTCGTCGCCTGCGACGACGGGCGCGGCGTTCTTTATCACGAGGACGTTCCCGAGGACGTCTCCATCGTCGCGGCGCGGTCCAGCGGGCCCGGCGACGATCTCGGCGAGCTGGAGCCGGCCCGGCCGGGCGAGGTTCCGGCCGGCGTCAACGGACGCAGCGGCCGCATCACGGAGCGCACGCTGCGCTCCGTGCCCGCCGATCCGGCGACCATGGAGGACGAGCCGGGCGCCGCCGCCCGCCGCCGGCGCCGGCCGCAGCTGCGCCTGGTGAAGTAGAAATCCGCGCGGCCCGCGCCTAGTCGCGGATCACGGAGTCGCCGAGAAACCTCGCCAGCTCCTCGTGCTGCGCGCGCGCGTCCTCGTAGCCGAGGCGCGCCACCTCGGCGGCGTAGAAGCCGTCGAAGAGGATGTACGAAAGCAGGTCGGCCTCGCTGGCGCCGCGGGCGGTGGCCAGGCGCCGCAGCAGCTGGATCCCGGTACCGCCGCCGGTGCCCCTGAATCTTCCGGCGCGGGCCACCTCGCCAGCGATCTCGCCGAGATCGGCCGAGGGACGGATCATGAGCTCGCCCACCACGCGGTAGGGCGCGCCGCGCATCTTCGTCACCACCTCGTCGAAGCGTTTCGCGTCCGCGCTGCCAACGGCGCGCACGGCTTCGATGACGGCGTTGAAGCGCCGCAGCCGATCGAGGTCGTAGTCGATGTGGTCGAGGAGGAAGGCATCGAGGATCTTGCCGACCAGGAAGGCGGCGCCCGGGTAAGGCATCGACTCCTCGGCCTCCGACGGCATGGGCGGCGGCTTGTGGCGGAGGCCAATCACCAGCACCTTGTCGGCGCCGAGGCGCAGCGCCGGCGACAGCGGCGTGTTCTGGCGCAGCCCTCCGTCGCAGAAGAACCGCTCGCCCACGGCGACGGCGGGAAACAGGATGGGCAGCGCCGCCGACGCCAGCGCGTGCTCGGGGCCCATGACCACCGCTTGCGCGCGCACGAAGGGATCCTTGCTCCACTCCGGGATGCGGCCGCTGGCGCGCTCGACGAAGACGACCGACTTGCCGGAGCCGATGTCGGTGGCGGTGACGGCCAGCGACTCGAGAAATCCGCGCTGCAGGTTGCTGGTGATGTGCGGCCACGGGATCAGGCGCCGCACCACGCGCTCCAGCTGCTGCGTGTGGACGATACCGCCCAGGCGCCGCTGCCCCTCGAACTCCTCGATGGTGCCGCCGCCGAGGAGACTGGCCGGCGCGCGCAGGAACTCCTTGACGCCGAAGGTGACCATCTCCTCCAGGACGAAGCTCTCCCAGCGATCGCACAGCATGCGGCCCTGCTTGTCGGCCATGTCGGCCGTGCCGGCGAAGAAGCAGGCGTGGATCCCCCCGACGGAGGTGCCGCAGATGATGTCGAAGTGGACCTGACCGCCGAGATCGCCCGCCAGATCCTCGCGGATATAGCGCATCACCCCGGCCTCGTAAGCGCCGCGCGCGCCGCCCCCCGACAGGACCAGGGCCAGCCTTGGACGATCGCCGCGTGCTCGGGGCCGGGTGGGCGCACTCATCCGCGGTTTTTAGGTTATGCGAGTGGCCAGCCTTCGCAAGTCCGTTCGCGGGTGGCGCCGCCGATCGTCGTGCCGGGCCGCGCCGCCCCGGCATGAAGCTGGTATCCTGGTCTCATGGGTGATCGGCCTTCCGACATCACGTTGTCGCCCGGGGGCGGCTTTCTCCTCGAAGCGACGGGCTCCGCCACCATCCTCACGCCCGAGATGCTGAGCGACGAGCAGCGCATGATGCGCGACACCGCCGAGGACTTCATGCGCCGCGAGGTCGAGCCGCGCACGGCGGAGATCGAGCAGAAGAAGCCGGGCCTGATGCGGGCGCTGCTGGAAAAGGCCGGCGAGGTGGGCCTGCTGGGTCACGACGTCCCCGAGGCGTACGGCGGCCTCGGCGGTGACAAGACCAGCAGCAGCCTGATCACGGAGTCGGTGAGCCGGCTGGGTTCGGTCGCCGTCAGCTACGGCGCGCACGTGGGGATCGGCACCATGCCTCTGGTGCTGTTCGGCACGCCCGCGCAGCGCGAGCGCTACCTGCCCGATCTGGCCAGCGGCAAGCGCATCGCCGCCTACGCGCTGACCGAGCCGGGGTCGGGATCGGACGCCCTGGCGGCGAAGACCAAGGCGGTGCTGTCGCCCGACGGGAAGACCTGGAAGCTGACCGGCACCAAGCAGTTCATCACCAACGCCGGCTTCGCCGATCTGTTCACCGTGTTCGCCAAGGTCGACGGCGAGAAGTTCACGGCGTTCCTGATCGAGCGCGACGCGCCCGGGCTGACCGTCGGGCCCGAGGAGCACAAGCTCGGGATCCGCGGCAGCTCGACCTGCCCGCTTTACCTGGAAGACTGCGCCATCCCGGCCGACGCCGTGCTGGGGAGCATCGGGCAGGGGCACAAGATCGCCTTCAACATCTTGAACATCGGGCGCTGGAAGCTGGGCGTGGGCGCGGTGGGCGGCGCCAAGTACTGCCTGGAGATCGGCGTGCGCTATGCGCGCGACCGCAAGCAGTTCGGAAAGCCGATCGCGGAGTTCGATCTCATCCGCAAGAAGCTGGGCGACATCGCCACCCAGACCTTCGTCGCCGAATCGATGGCCTATCGCACGGCGGGGTTGCTGGACGCGCGCGCGCGGGCGGTCGACCCGGCGGATCCCGCGGCGCAGAAGAAGCTGGTCGACGGCATCGAGGAGCATTCGATCGAGGCGTCGATCATCAAGGTGTTCGGGTCGGAGATGCTGCACGTCTCGGCGGACGAGACGCTGCAGATCTTCGGCGGCGCCGGGTACATCGAGGACTATCCCATCGAGCGCGTCAGCCGCGACGCGCGCATCAACCGCATCTTCGAGGGGACCAACGAGATCAACCGGCTGCTGGTCCCGGGGACGCTGCTCAAGCGCGCGCTGCAGGGGCGGCTGGCGCTGATGGCCCTGGTGGGGCAGGTGCAGCAGGAGATGGCCGACCCGAGCAAGATCAACCGGCAGACGCCGGCCGGCCCTCTCGGGCGCGAGCGGCGCCAGTGCGACTTCGCCAAGCGCGCGGTGGCGTACGCGGCGTCGCTGGGCGTGCAGAAGTACATGCAGGGCATCTCGGAGAAGCAGGAGCTGCTGGGCGTGCTGGCCGATTGCCTGATCCAGATCTTCGCCATGGATTCGGCGATCACGCGCTCGCTGCAGCTTTTGCGCGCGCGGGGCGAGGAGGCGAGCCGGGTGGCGATCCTGATGACCCAGCTGTTCGTCGCCCAGTCGCACGAGGCGGTGTTCGACAGCCTGCGCGAGATGCTGATGTGGATGTCGCAAGACGAGGAGTGGGGGCGCGAGGTGCGCGACATCAACAGCTATTACCAGCTGGAGCGCGTGAACACGTTCTCGTTGCGGCGGAAGATCGCGCTGCACGTGATCGAGGCGGGCGGGTACCGGCTCTGAAGAGCGGGATCGCTCCGCAAGGGTTGCCCTCACCCGGCGAGCCTGCGGCTCGCCGACCTCTCCCACCTTCGGTGGGCGAGGTTAGGGGTTAGGCGCGATCTGTCAGCGAGATTCCGGCGCCCCGTGTGGCCTCGACTGGATTCGAACCAGCGACTTCCGCCTTCGGAGGGCGGCACTCTATCCAACTGAGCTACGAGGCCGGGAAGGGTGCCTGTTTAGCGCTGTCGTGGCGGTTGCGCAAGACCGCCTGCGCCTGGGCGGGGCCGGGGGCGCGACTGCCGAGAAGATCGGCGACGATCTGGCTTTCGGCGGCGAAGCGAAGGCCATCGCGCGTCCACGTTCGAGCAAAGACGACGCTGTCGAAGGGCTCGAGGAGGCACAGGTTGCCGGCGGCGGGTTCGTCGACGGGGTGGGCCGACAGCGCGCGGGCGACGCGCTCGGGATTGTCGACGTAGACGGACACCAGCGGCGGCAGCGCGCTGTCGAGGATCGCCGCGGCGCCGGCGCGCGCGGTGATGGCATAGGGAAAAGTCGCGCCGCCGAGGCGCGCCAGCACGCCCGGCACGCCGTGCGCGTGCACGCACACCAGCGCCCGGTTCGCCGCCTCGAAGCGATAGTCGGCGGCCCAGCGATGAAGCAGCGCCGGCACGTCGACGGCCAGCACCGGCCCGCGCGCCTGGCGCCGGACCAGCTCCTCGCGATCCAGCTGATCGACCAGCCGGCTGACGTAACCGGGATCGGTCCCCGCCAGCGCCGCCAGGGCGCGCACGCCGAACGGCGGCGCCCCGTCGCAGAGCGCGCGCACCACGCGCGACGCCTTGCCGCCATCGAGGGAGCGGGCGGCCCGCCCCTCGGCCCAGGGGCTGCGCGCGGCGCCCTCGGCGTCGATGAACACCGTCGGGCGGTCCAGGCAAAGGCGCATGTTGCCCGTGAGATCGACATAGCCAAGGCCCAGCTCGCCCAGGCGCGCGCGGGTGCGCGGGCCCAGGAAGGGAGCCACCACCACGAAGCCGTCGGCGGCCGCGGCGCGCAGATCGTCGGCCAGCGCGGGGACGAACTTCGGATCCAGGCGGCGCCGCGTGCCGATGGCGACCGCGGCGCTGGCCCCGGCGGGCGTCTTGATGGTCAGGCGCGCGTCGGCGGCGTCGTTGGTCTTGACCGACACGACGGTGGTCCAGTGCCCGGGCAAGCGTCGCTGCAGGCGGGAGATGGTCTCGCGCAGGACGACGTTGTCGGCGGGGACGGTGTTGGCCACTGCAGACAACACGGTCCTCCCGGACAACGCCGCCGTCAAAAAATCTGCGCCCGGCCCGGCGAAACGTGCCAAAACCCGGCCATGTGCCGCAACATCAAGACGCTGTTCAACTTCGAACCGCCCGCCACCGACGAGGAGATCCGGGCGGCGTCGTTGCAGTTCGTCCGCAAGCTGAGCGGGTTCAACCAGCCGTCGAAGCTGAACCAGGCCATCTTCGACAGCAGCATCGACGAGGTGGCCGCGGTCGCCCGCCGGCTCATCGACGGCCTGGTGACGTCGGCGCCCCTGCGCGATCGTCAGGTGGAGGCGGCCAGGGCGCGCGCCCGCTCCGCCGAGCGCTTCGGACGTCCCACTGGCTGAGCGATTTCAGCCACTTGAACAGGATTGACGGCTCGCCAAAAAAATTCGCGGCTTCCGTGTCGATCGGCTGAATCCCCGTTCGTCGCGTCCGGTGAGAGGAGAAAAGACGATGCGATTCATGGTCATTGTGAAAGCGAGTGTTGATTCCGAAGCGGGGAAGCTGCCCGATGAGACGCTGCTGGCGGCGATGGGCCGTTACAACCAGGAGATGCTCCGGGCCGGCGTGATGCTGGCCGGCGACGGCCTGAAGCCGAGCGCCAAGGGTGTCCGCGTGCGCCAGTCAGGAAAGAAGGTGAGCGTCGTCGACGGCCCGTTCGCCGAGACGAAGGAGCTGGTGGGCGGGTTCTGGCTGATCAGCACGCGCACGAAGGCCGAGGCGATCGACTGGATGAAGCGCGCGCCGTTCGACGACGCCGAGGTGGAGATCCGGCAACTGTACGAGCTGTCCGATTTTCCCGTCGACGAGGGCGAGCAGCCCGAGGGCTGGCGCGCGCAGGAACAGCGGATGCGCGATGGCGCCGACGCCGTCACCAGCGGCAGCGGTTCGGCGCCCGTGCCGCGCAAACCGGGGACGACGCGCTACCTGGTCATGCTGCGCTCCGACCAGGTGGCCGAGTCGGGCGCGCTGCCCGGACCCGAGGCGCTGGCCCGGATGGGCGCCTTGATGGACGAGATGATGAAGTCCGGTGCCGTGCTGGGCGGCGAGGGGCTCAAGCCCAGCGCCAGCGGCGCGCGCATCCGTTACCAGGGCGGGCGGCGCGCGGTGACCGACGGACCGTTCTCGGAGACGAAGGAGCTGATCGCCGGCTACACGATGATCCAGGTGAAGACGCGCGAGGAGGCGATCGACTTTGCTCGGCGCTGGCTGCAGATCCACACCGAGGTGAGCCACCTCGCCGACGGCGAGCTGGAGATTCGCCCCATGCTGGAGCTGGAAGATTTCCCCGTCCGCCCGGAGGAGAAAGCGGACGGCTGGCGCCAGCAAGAGCAGGCGTTCAAAGAGAAGCACGGCCTTCCGTGAGCGCAGCGGACTGAAGGGACCGCGCGGGGTCACTTGTTGTCAGAAGTGGCCCCGAAGAGACGGGAGGGGCTGGCCCACCCGCGCTCGCCCCGTGTTAACGTGCGGCCTCGGACGCTGGCGGATGGCGAAGCACGGGCGATACAAAATCGTCAAGAAGGTCGCTGACGGCGGCATGGCGGAGATCTTCTTGGCCACCCAGATGGGTCGGGAGGGCTTTCAGAAGACCGTTGTCCTCAAGCGCGTGCACAGCACGATCTACGCCGACCCCCAGTTCCGCAACATGTTCCTCGACGAGGCGCACATCTCGATGAGCCTCTCGCACAGCAACATCGTGCAGATCCTCGACCTGGGCCTGGCAGGCGGCCGTTACTTCCTGGTGCTGGAGCTGGTCGACGGCTGGGACCTCGGCCGCATCCTCCTGCGCGCGAATCTGGCCGGCATACCGCTGCCGCGCGAGCTCGGGTTGTACATGACGGCGGAGATCTGCCGCGCCCTCTCGTACGCGCACGGCAAGACCCAGGACGACAAGCCGCTGGGGATCGTCCACCGCGACGTCAGCCCCCACAACGTGCTGGTCAGCGAGCAGGGGGAAGTGAAGCTGACTGACTTTGGCATCGCCAAGGCCATGAACAAGCGCGAGCACACCGGCACCGGCGTGGTGAAGGGCAAGGTCGCCTTCATGTCGCCGGAGCAGGCGATGGGCAAGCCGATCGACGCCCGGTCGGATCTGTTCTCGGTCGGGACGATGCTGTACCTGCTGATGACGGGCAAGCGGCCGTTCGAGGCGCCGACGGATCTGGAGACGCTGCTGCGCGTGCAGAAGGCTGACTTTCGCCCGCCCGATACGACCAGCCCCGACATGGAGCCGGCCCTGGCGGCGATCATCTCGCGCGCCATGCGGCTGCAGCCGGACGAGCGCTATCAAAGCGCCGACGAGATGCTGGTCGACGTGGAGCGCGTGATGCGCACCGTCTTTCAGCCGGTGGGCCAGACCGAGCTCAAGCGCTGGCTGGCGGAGCTGCAGGCGCGCGACGGCGGCTCGTCGATCGGCAAGGCGGCGTCGCAGTCGGTGTCGTCGGCGCCGGGCAGCGGCGAGATGGAAGGCAAGGACGTCGTGCTGGTCGACTCGCGCTCGGCGCTGGACGTCGGCGAGGAAGAGACGTCGCTGGACGTGCTGGGGCGAGCGGAGACCGAGTCGCGACCGCGCAGCACGCGCCACCGCCCGGCGGAGAACGTGGTGCCGCTGCCCATCCCCGACGACGACAAGGAGGAGCCGGCCTCGGGGCGGCCGTCGCGCGCGGAGTTCTCGCTGCCAGTCCCCGAGGACGATGGGCCGCCGGGCCGGCGCCGCCGTCGCAGCGGCGGGCGCGGCCTGCTGACGATCGTCGTCGTCGGCGCGCTGCTGGTGTTCGGCGCCTGGCTGGCCGGCAGCTACATGGGGTTCCGCGTGCAGGATCCCGCCACCAGCGCCGGCGGCCATGAGACCGGCGCGCAGCCGAAGAGCGCGCCGGCCGGGCCCACGACCGCGCCGCCCGCCCCGACGCCGGCGCCCGCGGCTGGCGGCACGCCGGCCGCCACGACGGCGCCGAAGAGACCGCTCGAGCCGCCCGCCCCCGGCGAGGCGCGCGAGCGCCCGGCCAGCGCCGCCAAGAAGGGACGCGTCCGTCACGGCATCGACGATCTGAAGAAGATGATGGCGCCCGATCCGTCGCTGCTGCCGCCTCCCGCCCCACCCAGCTCCCCGAAAGAGCAGACCGAGCCCGACCCCCAGCCCGCGGCGGCGCCCGCCCCCGCCAGCGAGCCGGAAAAGAACCCGTAGCTCCGGGTCGCCGCCCGGCGGCGCGGCGCACTGTGCCCCGCCGTCGCACATCGTCCGCGCCCGGATGGCGTTTCAGTTTCCCACGCCTGCCGTGTCGATTGGTTTGAGCCGCTGCCGGCAACGGCCGAATAAAAGCGACACCACCAACGACCGACAGGAGACGCCATGATTCTCTTTCACCCCCGGAGATCAGTTGCGAAATCAATTGCGATGATTGCTCTTTTGCCATTGACGATGTTGGCTTGCGCCAAGGAAAACGCGGACGCCGACGACTTCCGCGACGGCGTGCCCGTGCGCGAGGCGGCCGAGCTGAAGGTCCCGGGGACCAGCGCCCAGACCAGCGCCCTCACCGCCTCGGGCGACGTCGCCGCCGTCAAGAGCGCGCTGCTCGGGCAGCAGGCCGAGTACTACCAGCTGACCCGCGCGGTCACCGCCGCGGTCAACACCGGCACCGTCTCCATCCTGGCCCTGGTCAAGCTGATCACCACCTTCCCGCCCTCGCACCTGGCGGGCGACACCGCCGTCTGGGGCCCGCACACCGAGCCCTTGTCCCCCAACACCTGGCGCCTGACCGTCACCCGCGTCGCCCCGCACCAGTTCCAGTACCAGCTGGACGCGCGCGCCAAGACCAAGACCGACGCCGATTTCATGACCATCCTCAGCGGCACGCACACGCGCGCCGTCACCGCCAGCGGCCTGCCCATCGAACACTTCGGCGCCGGCACCTTCACGCTGGACTGGGACAAGGCCGCGATGCTGCCCGAGCACGACAACAACGTCGGCCAGGCGACTTTCACTTATTCACGCCCGAACCTGACCGACCCGGTGACCATCGACG
Organism: Polyangia bacterium; assembly: GCA_035544495.1. Classification (GTDB taxonomy): domain Bacteria; phylum Myxococcota_A; class Polyangia; order Fen-1088; family Fen-1088; genus DATKEU01. The sequence goes on from DATKEU010000058.1 coordinate 15,007, forward strand.
TCGACTTCAAGGGCGTGCGCGACGACAAGACCGGGGAGATTCACGACGCCCTGTACAAGTACGCCGCCACGCCGGGCATGGGCGGCGACTTCCAGTACCGGTCGGTGCAGGACTTCGTCCCCGATCCGGGCAACACCGGCACGGCCAAGGAGACGGCGACCATTCACAGCCGCTGGCAAGAGACGGGCGCTGGTCGTTCGGACTGGAAGCTCTCGGGCGGCGACGTGGGTGCCACCGACGTCACCACCAACGAGTGCTGGGACGACAACTTCAACAGCACCTGGAAGACGATAAGCTACGCGCCCCTGCTGGGCTGGGGCGCCGAATCGAGCTGCGTGTTCATGATGGCGGACTACGCGACGCTGTAGATGCCGACGCCGGTCCTGCACGTCGTCCCAGGAAGCAGCGCCAGCGCCGCCGCCGCCGATTCGCGGGCGGCGCTGCGCGAGCTTTACACGCGGTACGGCGGCAGCGTGTACGGCCGATGCGAGTACCTGCTGCGGGACAGGGCCAAGGCGGAGGACGCCATGCAGGACGTGTTCGCCAAGGCCCTGGTCTCGCTGTCCGCCTTCCGCGCCGAATCGTCGCCGCTGACCTGGCTGATGAAGATCGCCACCCACCACTGCCTGAACATCCTGCGCGCCGAGCGCGCCCCCTGGCACAAGCGCTTTCGCCGCGAGGAGGAGGCGCGCCCCGTCGGCGACGGCGGCGGGCCGCAGCTGGTGGAGGATCGCGAGGCGGTGCGCAAGCTGCTGGGCAAGCTGGACGCGGAGACGGCGGCGGCGGCGGTTCACTATCACGTCGACGAGATGACCCTGGAGGAGATCGCCGCGCTGCTGGGGCGATCGGTGCCGACCATCCGCAAGCGACTGGAGACATTCGCCGCCATCAGCGGCCAGGAGATCAGGCGATGACGACTTCATCGGACGCGGGCGCCGGCGCCGGCGCCCACATCGGCGAGCTCACGTTGCGGCGCCTGCGCGCCGGCGAGGCGCTGGGCGACGAGGCGGCGGCGCTGGGCGACCATTCGGCCGCCTGCGCGCAGTGCCGGGCGCGGCTGAAGGAGATCGACGACGAGCAGCGCCGCTTCGAGCAGGCGATCTCGTTCGATCGCTTCGCCGCCGGCGTCGAGCGGGCGGCGCGCCGGCCGGCGCCCGCTCGGGCGACGCGCGCGCGCTGGGCTTTCCCGGCGCTGGCGGCGGCGGCGGCGCTGGCCCTGATCGTGACCTTCCGCGCGCGCGACGGCAGCGACGGCGAACACGCGCGCGCGAACCGCGCGAAGGGCGGCGCCGACGTCGTGGTCCGCATCGGCGCCGGCGCGGGCGCTCAGCGCATCGCGGGCAGCGGCGCGGCCGAGGCGCTGGTGGCCGGCGAGCGCCTTCGCATCGGCTACAAGGCCGGGTCGCATCGCTACCTGACGGTGGTGTCGCTGGACGATCGCGGGCAGGCGACGGCGCTGTACCCCGAGGCGGGCCAGAGCCTGCCCCTGCCGGCGGACCGCGCGGGCGACACGCGGTATCTCCCCGACAGCGTCGAGCTGACCGGCGCCGGGGCCGAACGCGTCGTCGTCGTGCTCGGCGACGAACCGCTGGACGTCGGCGCGGTCAAGCGGGCGGCGGAGGGCGCCTACCGCAAGGCCAGAGGCGATATCCTGCACCTGCCGCCGCTGGAGCTGCCCGGCGAGCAATTCCACCGCACGTTCATCAAGCCCAACCCCTGACGAGCCCTCATGCGCCGCAGCCTGGTCGTGGTCACCGCGCTGGTGGTGGCGCTGGCATCCGCCGGCGCCGCCCGCGGCGAAGGGCTGCGCCGCTTCGCCGTCGTCGTCGGCAATAACAGCGGGGGTGGTGACACGCGCCCGTTGCTGTTCGCGGGCGACGACGCGCGCAAGGTGCACGAGATCCTGATCCGCATCGGCGGCGTGCGCCCCGACGACGCGGCGTTGCTGGTGGACCGCAGCGCGGCCGATCTGCTGGCCGCGCTGGCCGACTTCGACGGCAAGGCGCGCGCGGCGGCGGCGGCGGGGCAGGCCTCGACGCTGCTGGTGTACTTCTCGGGCCACGCCAAGGACGGCGCCCTCCGCCTCGGCGACACGGCGCTGCCCCTCGATGATCTGAAGGCGCGCCTCGGCGCCAGCGCCGCCTCGGTGCGGATCGGCATCTTCGATTCCTGCCGCTCGGGCGTGCTGACGCGCAGCAAGGGGGCGCGCAAGGCGCCGGCGTTCGAGATCGAGTCGCAGAGCCCGCGCGACGCCAAGGGGCTGGTCATCCTGACCTCCAGCGCCTCCGACGAGGATTCGCAGGAGTCGGACCTGATCGGCGGCAGCTACTTCTCGCACCACCTGGCGAGCGGCCTCCTGGGCGGCGCCGATCGCTCGGGCGACGGGCGCGTCACGCTGTTCGAGGCGTACGCTTATGCGTACGACCGCACCGTCGCCGACACGGCGGACAGCGCCGGCGGGGCCCAGCACCCGACGTTCAGCTATGACCTGGCCGGCAACGGCGATCTGGTGCTGACCGACGTGGCCAGCCGCCGCGAGGGGCTGGTCTTTCCGCGCGAGGCCCCGGGCGGTGTCTATTATCTCGTGGACGGAAAGGGCTTCGTGGCCGCCGAGGTGGTGAAGGCGGCGGGCGCCGAGCGGCGCATCGCCCTTTCGCCCGGCCGCTACCGCGTCAAGCGCCGCCTGGCCGATCACCTGCGCGTCGGGGAGATCGACGTCGCCGCCGAGCGCCTGACCTGGCTTCACGAACCGTCGCTGCGCGACGCGCCCTTCTCGGACGATCCGGTCAAGGGCGCGCGCGCCGACGTCGTCGTCAACCGCTGGTCGCTGGGCCTGGGCGGCACGTACCAGGCGATCTTCGACGCCCCCACGCGCGAGAGCCTGTTCCCGGCCACCGCCATGCTGGCGCTGGAGGTGCAGCTGCACGGCTTTCTGCGGCGGGACTGGGTCTGGGCCTTCGATCTGGCCGCCGGCAGCGCGCGCGGGACCGTGGCGCTGCCCGCCGAGTCGCTGGCCTTCGGCTTCAGCGAGCTGTCGCTGGCGTCGGCGATCCTGGTCGAGTGGCCGCACCGGATCGTGACGCCCTTCGTGGGGGGGCGCCTGGCGCTGTTGCTGATGCACCGCACGTTCGACGGCGACGTCACGCCGGCGCAGAGCTTCTCGACGCTGTCGCCGGGGCTGGTGGCCGGCGCGAGCTTCCGCCTGACGCGATCGCTGGGCCTGACCACGCGCGGGCGCCTGCACTATCTCCTCTACAACGTCGATCAGAATCGCTCCTTGGGTTACTGGGAGCTGGCCGCGGCGGTGTTCTATGATTTCTAGCAACATGCGCGGGACCGTGATGCTGGCGCTGGCGGCCATCGCCGCCGGGTGCGGCAACTACTCCAACGAAGACCTCGAGTACATGAGCGTGGTGCCGGAGCGACAGGAGCTGGCGGCGAACCTGCCCGCCGCGCAGAGCGCGGTGCAGCTGGCCGCCGCCGCCGAGTTGTACAAGACGACGCACAACGTGACCGAGACGCTGAACGGCGCGCTCGACAAGTTCCTCGGGCTCATCGAGACCATTCGCCATTATTCGCCGCAGAGCCGCACCGCCGACAGCCGGACCTGGGGACCGTTCCCGCCGTCGCCAGACAACCCCGACTGGCGCGGCGAGATGCAGATCAGCCGCGCGTCCGCCGCGCGCTTCGACTACTGGTTCGGGTTCGTGCCGGTGGCGTCGCCCGGCGATCTGCCGCTCTCCATCATCGACGGCAATTTCCAGCTCGGCGCCAGCCTGCGCGAGGGCCACGGCGAGCTGGACGTCGCGACGGCGAAGGCGCGCGCCGCCGGCCTCACCGTGAACCTGGGCCTGCTCGATCACATGGAGATCGCGTACGACGTCGTCGGGCCGACGGTCTCGGTGAACATGACCATCACCAACCTGCCGAACCCGCTGTCACCGAGCGACATCCGCACGGCGACATATCAGTACGCCGTGGTCGCCGACGGACGCGGCGCGATGACGTTCACGTTCATGGCCGACGCCGTGCCCGGCCCCGCCGTCGAGACGATCCGCCTCACCAGCCGCTGGCTGCCCACGGGCGAAGGGCGCGCCGAGGCGGCGATCCTCGACGGCGACGGCGCCGGCGCCCAGCAGGTGCAGTGCTGGAATGCGCAGCTCGGCGTCACGTACAACTCGAAGCCCTGGGCTCCGCTGGAAAACGCCGGCACTCCCGCCGATTGCGCCGACATACCGGCCACCCTTTAGCCCGTCCGCGGGGCGCGTCGAGGGCGATCGCGGCTCTCCGGAATGTCACTGGCCGCGACTTTCCGGTATGATGACGTCTCACCGCGCGCGTGTCCGCGATGTGCGGTCAATAGCGTTCATCAAAAGGCGGCGTCTTGGCTGATCACTTCCGACGAATCGATCCCCGGTACGAACGGCAGCTCGACGTCGAGTTGGTCCTGGACGGCAAGCGGCGCGTCGCCCGCACGCGCAACATCTCGCTCGGGGGCCTCTTCGCCGAGGCGCAGGACGCCGCGCCCATCGGAGCCGCGGTGCAGCTGCGCTTCTTGCTGCCGACGCAGCCCGAGCCGATCGAGGTGGCGGGCGACGTCCGCTGGGTCGTGCGCAAGGGACCGGCGGATCCGGTGGGGATGGGCATCCGGTTCGAGGGGCTGCGCGCGCGCGACGTCTGGGCGCTGAACCGCTTCTTTCAGACCTCGACCTGAGGACACCCGCTAGCCCCGGAGGTTGTCCGGCAGCAGCGGCGACGCGCGGCCGGTGTACGTGACCCACAGCTGGTGCGCGGCGCGGGTCATGGCGACATGCAGCAGGCGGCGGGCGTCGTCGGCCACCGGGTAGGACGCGTCGCCCGCTTCCAGCAGGATCACGATGTCGAACTCCAGGCCCTTGGTCTGGCGCACGTCGGTGACGTCGATGCCGGGGGTGAACGAGAAGTCCTGATTGGCGACCAGCCGCAATGACGGGACCTCGGCGCGCGCCAGCCCTTCATAGTAGAGCCGCGCCTGCTCGGTGTGGCGCGCCACCAGCGCGACCGAAGCGGAGGGCTCGTTGCGGATCAGCTCCTTGAGCGCGTGCGACAGAAACTCGCTGGCCTCGCCGGCCGACGCGAAGCCGAAGGCCTCGACCGGCGCGCCGGCGCGCGGCGCCACCGGGCGCACGTCGCCTTGCAAGGGGCCGAGGACGTGCTCGGCGCAATCGACGATCTCGCGCGTCGAGCGGTAGCTGACGCGCAACGGTTCGATGCGCTCGTGCGGGATGCCGAGATCGTCCAGCAGCGTCTGCCAGTTGGTGAAGCCGTGCTCGGGCGCGATGGCCTGCGCCGTGTCGCCGGCCAGCGTGACCGACCGCTGGCGCGTCGTGGTGTCGAGAAGCACCGCCAGCTCGACCGGCGAGAAGTCCTGCACCTCGTCGATCATCAGGTGCTCGTACCCGAGCGGCGTCCCCTTCGGCCCCGGAAGCGGCCCGCGCTGAAGCTGGTAGACGCGCAGCAACAAGGCGTCGTCCTCCGGGTCGAGGCCGTAGACCTCGCCCGCGTCGTCGCCGTCCTTCGGCGCGTGGCGCAGGCGCTCGCGCTCGACGCACCAGCGGTGGATGTCGTCCAGCTGGCCCTCGGTCAGGAGGCCAGGCGCATGGCGCCCGAACCCCTCGCCCAGCGCGCGCCGGTCGGTCAGCAGCCCCGTCCACTCGCCGATCACGTCGCGGCTGATGGCGCGCAGGGCGCGGCCTGCGTTCTCCACGGCGTTGCGCATGGCGGGATCGACGTCGGCCGCGTCGCGGATCCAGACCGCCAGCGCGGTGACGCGCGTGTCGGCGGGACCACGCTTGCCGTCCCAGAATGCCAGCACGGCGTCGCGCCCGGGCTTGCCCTCCATCTCGGCGGAAAGCCGCGCGCGCAGCCCGATCAGCATCGCCTCTTGCCGGTCGGCCAGGATGCGCAGCATGGCCCCGTGCGACTTGGCGCGCATGACCAGCGGGGGCGTGTCGTCGGTCAGCGGCGCCTGCAACAGCGGCAGCGCCAGCTTGCGAATGTCGTCGGCCCACTCTGCGAACGTCTGCACCGGCACGCCGTCGACGTCCAGCGACGGCAGCACGCGCGAGACATAGCTGGCCAGCGCGCGCTGATAGACCACCACCAGCATCTTGTCGGCGCGGAAGCGGCGCGGATCGGCGAAGGCGAGATAGGCGATGCGGTGCAGGCCGATGGTCGTCTTGCCGCTGCCGGCGGAGCCCTGCACGGCGATCAGCCCCGACGTCGGCTGCGTGATGAGCTCGAACTGGCGCGGGTCGATCAGGGCGGCGATGGCCGGCAGATGGCGATCGGGGCTGCGCGCCCCGCCGCGGTCGTCGAAGCCCAGCTTGCCGCGCGCCGGGACGGGCGGCGGCGGCAGCGCGGGCGCGGCGGCGCCGGTGCGCCCGCCCAGGCCGGGCGGCCGCGGCGGGATGATGGTGGCCGTTCCGTCGCGCGCGATCTGCAACCGGGCCTGCTGGGTGGCGATCGCGCGCCAGTCGTTGGTGCGCAGATCGCGCGAGAACGTCCCCTGCGGCGAGGCGACTCGGCGCAGCTGCGCGTCGACGATGGCGACCGTGCGGCGCGCGACGATCTCCCCCTCGACCAGGCGATCGCCCAGCTTCTCCTCGTACGAATCGCCCTCCTCGTAGCGGTAGAACAGGCGCGACACGGGCGCGTTCCGCCAGTCGACGATCTGGACGCCGCCGCCCGGCTCGACATAGCTGCGCGCCCCGATGAGGACGTCGCGGCGGCGGCCGCCCTCCTCCAGCCGCAGGTGGCCGAAGTAGGGAGACTTGCGATCGACGGGCGGGCTGTCCCCCTTTCCGCGCTGGCGCGACAGGGCCTCGATCCGGTGCATCTGTTCCAGGATCGACCCCTGGTCCTCCGGCTTGGCTTCCGCCAGGGCGTCACGCAGCTCGATCAGGCTGCCGGCATCGTCGACCGGCGCGCGCGTCTTCTTCTTCTCGCTGTCCAGGCGGCGCAGGACGACGTCCAGCAGGCCCTCCTCCTCCGCGACGATGGGTGGAACCGGGGCGCTCCCCGGCCCGGGCCCGGGCGCGGGCTCCCGGCCCTCGGCCTTCTCCGTCGACATCTCGTCCAGCGGTTCCAAGCAACCGGTCAGCATAGTGGTGGTTGCGGCGCCTGTCATCTCCTGTCGCAAGCGGAAATCGAAACCGTGTAGGTTGGGCGGTCTCGAGATGATCGCCACCACCAGCCTCGGCAAGGAGTACGGCGCCCGCGTGCTGTTCGCCGACGTGTCACTGCTGCTGAACGACGGCGCCCGCTATGGCCTGGTGGGGGCCAACGGCAGCGGCAAGAGCACGTTCCTGCGCATCGTGGCCGGCGACGAGGAGGCGTCCGAGGGGACGGTGATCTTGCCCAAGCGGGCGCGCATGGGGGTGCTGCGCCAGGACCGATTCCTCGACGGGGAGGCGATCATCCTCGACCTGGCCATGCGCGGCGACGCCGTGGTCTGGCGCGCGCTGGCCGAGCAGCGGCGCATCGCCGCCGGCGCGCCGGCCGAGGAGGCGGCGCGCGTCGGCGATCTGGAGGACGTCATCGCCGCGCACGACGGTTACACGCTGGAGGCGCGCGCCAGCGAGGTGCTGGAGGGGCTGGGCATCCCGACGCGCCTGCACCGGGCGCCGCTCAGCACGCTGTCGGGCGGGTTCCAGCTGCGCGTGCTTCTGGCCCAGGTGCTGGTGGGC
>DATKEU010000059.1:0-11290 GCA_035544495.1 Polyangia bacterium
AGACGATCCGCCGTGAAGGCGATGTCCTCGGGCGGCCACCCGGCCAGACCCGGCTGCGCCGCCAGCCGCTCGCGCAGCGCCGACGCCTCGCAGATCCCGGGCGCCGGGTGCACGCGGTTGGCGATGAAGCCGGCCAGCGGGATCCCGGCCGCCCGCAGCCGCCCCTGAAAGAACAGCGCCTCCTCGATGGCCGCCCGCTCCGGCGACAGCACCAGCAGAAAGCCGACCCGCTCGCCGCGCAGCAGGCGATCGATCTCCTGCGCGCGCTGCTGGAAACCGCCCAGCACCTGGTTGAAGTCGACCAGGAACGCGCCGATGTCGTCGAGAAACTGGCTGCCCACGAACTTGGCCAGCCGCCGCAGGACCATCGCCCCGCCCGACCGCAGCCGCTGCAGCGAGAACCGCCCGCTGCGCTCGGGCGGGCGCGCGAACCACTGCAGCGCCGGGCTGGCCACCGCCTCGCCGATCCGGCGCGGCGCCTCCAGGAACTCCAGCGCGTTCGCCGTCGGCGGCGTGTCCAGCACGATGAGGTCGTACTGGTTCCGGCGCGCCAGATCGAACAGGGCCAGCGTGGCCGCGTACTCCTGCGATCCGGACAGCGTCGTCGTGATCTGTCGGTAGATGCCGTTGGCGAAGATGCGCCGCCGCATCTCCGCGTCGGCCACCTGCTCCTCGACCAGCGCCGCGAACGCCCGCTGCGTGTCCAGGCGGACCGCCCACAGCCGGCCCGGCTCGCCGATCCCCAGCGTCCGGCACGCCTCCTCACCGACCGAGATCGGCTCGCCCGACAGGGCGCCCACGCCCAGCGCGTCCGCCAGCCGGGGCGCCGGATCGATCGTCGCCACCACCGTGCGCCGCCCCTGCCGCGCCGCCAGCGCTCCCAGCGCCGCCGCCGTCGTGGTCTTGCCGACGCCGCCCGGCCCCACGCAGACGACGATGCTCTTTTCGCGCAGCAAAATGCTATCCGACGCGCACCAGCACCGCCGTGATGTTGTCGGGACCGCCGGCGTCGTTGGCGGCGTCGATCAGCAACTGGCAGGCCGCCTCGATGTCGGGGTTAGCGGCCACGATCGCCAGGATGCGTTCGTCGGGCACCACCGACCACAACCCGTCGCTGCACAGCAGATAGCGATCCCCGCGCTGCAGGGTGTTCACGTAAAGCGTCGGCTCGACCTCTTCCTTGCTGCCCAGCGATTTGGTGACGACGTTGCGGTGCGCGAAGGCGGCGACCTCCTCGCCCTTCAAATCGGGCCGCACCGCCAGCATCTCCTCCAGCACCGAATGATCGCGGGTCAGCCGCTTCACCTCGTCGTCGCGGATGCGATAGGCGCGGCTGTCGCCGGTGTGGGCCACGGTCAGCTGCGCGTCGCCCACCGCCAGCGCCACCACCGTCGATCCCATGCGCGCGCGCGCGCGATCGGCGGCCGCCGCCGACCGCACCTGGTCGTTGGCGACCTTGATTCCGACGCGCAACAGATTCGCCCCCAGCGACAGCGTCTTGTCTATTCCGTGGGGCCACGACTGGCGCGGGTCGGCGTGATAGCTGCGAAAGAACGTCTCGATGGCGTCGACGGTCATCAGGCTCGCCACCTGCCCGGCGTTGTGCCCGCCCATTCCGTCGGCGACGACGAACAGGCGCTCCTCCAGGAAGCTGCCGAAGGCGTCCTCGTTATCGTCGCGCACGCGCCCCGGGTGGGAGAACCCACAAGCGGTCAGGGGAGGCCGCTCAACACCCGGTGTCGCAGGCATGCCGCTCGACCTTCGCAAGATCGGCTGTTCCGACGCAAGTATTTTCGGGGTCGGCTCATGACGGCGCGACCGGCGGCTCGTCAGCGGCGGACAGGCCAGCCAGCAGCGACCGCACGGCGCGCTGCCAGCGCGCGCGCATCTCCGTCTTGTCGGCCCCCTCGGCGGCGCGCTGACTGGCGTTGAAGATGTCGATGCGGCTGGTCTGGGCCACCGGCTCCGACCGCGGCAGGCCAATCCCGCGCGCCGCCAGCTTGGCCGCACCCAGCGCCGTCGCCTCCACCATCTCCGGGCGAAAGATCTGCACGCCCAAAAGATCGGCCTGGATCTGCAGCAAAAGGTTGTTGGCGGCCGCGCCACCGTCGACGCGCAAATTGGTCACCGCCCGCCCCGCGTCCGCTTCCATGGCCCGCACCAGGTCCACGTTCTGCAGCGCGATCGCCTCCAGCGCCGCGCGCGCGATGTGCGCCCGCGTGGTCCCGCGCGAAAGTCCGGTGATGATCCCGCGCGCCTCCGGCTGCCAGTGGGGTGCGCCCAGGCCCGCCAGCGCCGGCACGATCGTCACGCCCCCGCTGTCGGACACGCTGCGCGCCAGCGCCTCGATCTCGGATGCCTGGTCGATGATCCCCAGGCCGTCGCGCAGCCACTGCACCAGCGCGCCGGCGATGAAGGCGCTCCCCTCCAGGGCGTATGCCGTCTCGGGGGCGCCCCCGCCTTCCAGCGTCCAGGCCACCGTCCCCAGAAGACCGTGGCGCGAGATGATCGGTTTGTCGCCCACGTTGGCCAGCAGGAATGCTCCCGTCCCGTAAGTGCACTTGGCGTCGCCCGGCATCGTGCAGTCCTGCCCGTACAGCGCAGCCTGCTGATCGCCCGCCACGCCCGCGATCGGGATCCCGTCCGGCAGCCCCGGCACGGCACGGGTCACGGCCACCAGGCCCGACGACGGGCGCACCTCCGGCAGCAACACGCGCGGCACGCCGAACAGCTGGCAGAGATCGTCGGAGAACCGCCGGCTGTGCAGATCCAGCAGCAGCGTCCGCGAGGCGTTGGTGACGTCGGTGGCGTGGACGCGCCCGCCCGACAGCCGCCAGATGAGAAAGCTGTCGACGGTGCCGAAGGCCAGCGCGCCCGCCTCGGCGCGCGCGCGCAACCCGGTGACGTTGTCCAGCAGCCAGCGGATCTTCGTCGCCGAGAAGTACGGATCCAGCACCAGGCCAGTCCGTTCGCGCACCAGCGCCTCGTGCCCGGCCGCCTTCAGCGCCGCGCAGATGTCGGCGGTTCGTCGATCCTGCCAGACGATGGCGTTGCCGACCGGGCGGCCGCCGTCGCGTTCCCACAGCAGCGTCGTCTCGCGCTGGTTGGTGATCCCGAGGGCGGCGATCGCCGTGGGGTTGACGTCGCGCAGGGCATCCTCCATCGCCCCGGCCACCGACGCCCAGATCGCCTCCGGATCGTGCTCGACCTCGCCGGGGCGCGGGTAGATCTGGGCGAACTCGCGATAGCCGCGCCCGCGCACCTGCTGGCGGGGATCGACGATCAGCACCGTGGTGCCGGTCGTCCCCTGATCGATGGCCAGGACCAGATCCTTGCGCTCGCTCATGTGGCTCCGGCCGCGCAGCCTACCATCCGGCGTGGCGGGCCAAGAACTTCGTGATTGCGTCGACGACCAGCGCGCCTTCGACGTCGCGGGTGACGATGTGGAACGATCTGTCCAGCCACAGCCGCTCGATCACCCCCGATCCCAGGCTGCCCGTCAGCTCCAGCGAGTCGTCCATCGGCACCGTGTGATCGAGGCGGCCGTGCACGACCAGCGTCGGGGCGCGGACGGCCGGCAGATCGGCGCGCACGACGTCCATCAGATCCAGCAGGCTGTTGACGGCGGCGATGGGGAAGGCGCGCAGACCGGGGTTCTCGAAGCGCACCACGGGATCCGACACGTCGGAGCCGTTCAGCTTCGGCACCGCCGCGAACGGGAGCTTGCGAAAGTCGAACGGCAGGCGCGCCAGCGCGCGCACGCCGCGCACCTGGAAGGATCGCAGGCGCAGCGGCGCCGCGATCACCACCAGCGCCGCGACGCGATCGGGGTAAAGGCGCGCCAGCCGCAAGGCCAGCAGGCCGCCCATCGAGAATCCCACGATCGCCAGGCGCCGGCCGCCCGTGCGCGCCGCCAGCGCGTCCATCGCCTGCTCGGCCGAGCCCAGCCAGTCAGGCCATTCGGTGACCGCCAGCTCGCGCAGCGTGCGCCCGTGGCCGGCCAGCATGGGCGATTCGACGCTGCAGCCAGCACGCGCCAGCGCCTCCGCGATCGGCCGCACCTCGTACGGCGTGCCGGTGATGCCGTGCAGGCACAGCACCGCCCGTCCGTCGCCAGCGATCGACAGCGGCGCCTTGTCGCCCGCCCCCGGCTGGAAGCGGCGGCGCAGGTTGAAGCGCTGCCAGTCGATCGCCAGGCGGGACGCCCGCTCTCAGTAATTGCAACCGGGGTTGCTGACCCCCGTGATGCAGACGGCGCACTGCACGGACGTGTTCACGTTGGACGGCTTGTCGGTCCGCATGACATTGACCAGGTTTCCGCCGTTCATACACGTCTGCGAATTCGGCATTACGGTCCAGCACGGCATGGCGGGGTCCGCGGCGCAGCTGTGGATCAGTGTCTCGGTCTTCTTGCCGTTGGCGTCAGTGCCGACATCGGTCACGACGCATTCGGGCTGGAGGCCGTCGGTCTTGAGATCGGAGTCCACCAGCTTGCCGGCGACGCACTGGGGGCCGATGGCAGCGCCGATGGCCATCGCAATCTGCGTCAGCGCCGGCTTGAACGTGTCGTTACAGATGGAGACGAAGGTTCCACCGAAGGCGGTGACCCACTCTGAAATCCGCACGGAGGGATCTCCGTAGGTGTTGTCGTTCGGGTTGTAGCACGAGTGCTTGATGTTCGGAACCCCTCCCACGTAGCCTTGGGCCTGCGCCAATGCATCGTCGGGAATGATGACCTCGTAAGGCAGCGGCATGCCATACGGCTTGAAGTCTCCTGTCACCGCGGCGACGATGATCTTGCTGGTGTCGTTGTTCTTCAGCTTCTTGGTGCGCGCCACGACGTCGGCGACCCTGAGCAGTTGACCGTCCTCGGCGGACACGCAGTTGTCCAGTACGGCCGGCGTGCGCGGCGGCTTCTTGCCGTTGCACAGGTGGCCGAACTCGTTGCATCGGAAGGAGGCGAGCGGCCCCAGCGGATCGGCCACGGTCATGGACGCCGTGTCGAACAGACCCGAGTCCGGCGGCGCCGAGCAGTCGTCCTCGTTCGTGATGAGAATGACCGAGAGAAAGGCGTCCGGGCGCAGAAACCCCACGTTCTCCGGGGGCTGAAGCGGACCGGGCTCGAGGGCGCGGAGGTACGACGCAAACTGGTGCTCGAAGCCACACCCGCTCTGGCCAAGCTTGGCGACGCAGGCGAAGTCGGTGGCGATGTCGCCCGTGAAGTTCGCCATTCCGTTGATCGAGGAGAAGTAATGATCGTTCGGGCCCAGGCCCGAAGTACATCCGGCTATCCGCGGCGTGGACTGAAACTTCCCGCCCTGCGAACCGCCGCCCACCAGGCAGTTGGGAACCGGGGCAGTGGGACCGGCTCCCAGGTCCGAAGAGACCACCGCGATGTGCACGTTCGGCAGCCCCCCGGGCAGTCCGCTCAGCGTGTTCATGAAGACGGGAAAGTTGGCCGTCAGCTTGTCCTGCAGCGGCGCCATCGACAGCGAGTTGTCGACCATGAAGAGGATGTCGATATCGCGGTTGACGGCGGCCTGAAAGACCTGCTCGACGGTCCGCTCGGGCGCTGGCGAGGGCGGGGCCAGCGGCGGCGAGTTACAGGCCCAGATCACCGGCAGCGCGGCGGCGGCCAGCACCCAGCGGACAGTGCGCCAGCGCAAAACACCCTTCATGGAATCCTCCTCGGCAGACATCGGTCGAAATAAAATCGGTTTCGGGGGCCGGAGAACCGGCCGAGTATAGGGAGTTCCACTCCCCGTCGCAATCGTGCAGTCAGGAACGATAGCAAGCCGAAAGCCAGGGCCAAGGCCGCTGAATGATTGGGCCGGAGATGGTGAATCGCCAATCTAGTTGACGGCCACCGCAACACCGTTGCGATCACCCGCGCGAGACGCGCGCGACGGCGCACAGCATCTGGCCGGCGAAGTAGCGGCGATCGGGTGGGTCGTCGATCTTCTTCGGGCGCAGGAACGAGTTCAGCACCTGGTCGTTGGCGTCGCGCCGGATCGCGGGAAAGCCCGGGTGAACATAGCTGGTGCGAACGTGGCCCTCGCGCACCTCGATGAAGGCGATGCGGCCGCGCGCGTCCACGCTGGTGACGATGCCGGCGTGGTCGGCGCACTCGGGCGGGCGCGCGGCGCTGCCGCCGGTGTCGAAGAAGACGATGTCGCCGGGACGGGCGGCAACGGACGGCACCAGGGCGTGCGCGGTCCGCAGATAACCCCAGAGCGAGCGCGCGCTTCCGTCGGTGCCGAAGCGCAGGCCCGTGTCGTGTAGCGCGCGCGCGACCAGGTCAGCGCTGGGATCGTCGCCGACCTTCGACGGGTGCAGCTCGGCGACGCGCGCCTCGCGCCGCGCGGCCTCGACGACGGACGGACGGGCGCGCCTGCCGTGCGCCGAGCCCGCGCAGCCGAGCGCGCAGAGGCTCAGCACCACGCCGATGGCCAGCGCCGCCTCCCAGATCGAGATCGACGTCGATCGGTTATCGCCCACCCGTGACAACGACATGAAAGTAATAGTAGCATAAGTAGGATATATGTCTACCCATCCTTCTCGCGGCGTTCGCGACGATGTCGGCCCGGCGCGCTAGTATTTTGCCATGAAGGACGTGGAAATCGTTGTCGTGGGCGGGGCGCGGACGCCCATAGGGTCGTTCCAGGGCGAGCTGGCGGGGATCCCGGCCCCTCGCCTGGGCGCCGTTGCCATCCGGGCGGCTCTGGAGCGGGCGGGCGTGCCCCCCGGCGCCGTGGGCGAGGTGTACATGGGCTGCGTCTTGCCGGCCGGGCAGGGTCAGGCACCGGCCCGTCAGGCGTCGATCGGCGCCGGCATCCCCAACTCGGTCGGCGCGGTCACGGTCAACAAGGTCTGCGGTTCGGGCCTGAAAGCCGTGGTGCTGGGCGCGAACGCCATCGCCACCGGCGAGCACGAGGTCGTCGTCGCCGGCGGGATGGAGTCGATGTCGAACGCCCCGTACCTGCTGCCCAAGGCGCGCGAGGGGCTGCGCCTGGGGCACGGGCAGGTGATCGATTCGATGATTCAGGACGGGCTGTGGGACGCGTACGGCAACGTGCACATGGGCGACTGCGCCGAGCTGTGCGCCAAGGAGAAGAACGTCACGCGCAAGGAGCAGGACGAGTTCGCCGCCGAATCGTACCGGCGCGCGCTGCGCGCCCAGGCCGAGGGAAACTTCCGCGCGGAGATCGTCCCCGTCGAGGTGCCGCAGCGAAAAGGCCCGCCCCGCGTCGTCAGCGAGGACGAGGAGCCGAAGCGCGGCGACGTCGACAAGCTCGCCAGCCTGCGGCCGGCGTTCCAGAAGGACGGCACCATCACGGCAGGGAACGCGTCGTCGATCAACGACGGCGCGGCGGCGCTGGTGCTGACCAGCGCGGCGCTGGCGCGCAGCAAGGGGTGGAAGCCGCTGGCCCGCATCGTCGGTTCGGCCGGCCACGCGCAGGCGCCGGAATGGTTCACCACCGCGCCGGCCGGCGCGATCGAGAAGCTGCTGGGCAAGGTCGGCTGGAAGACAAGCGACGTCGATCTGTGGGAGATCAACGAAGCCTTCGCCGTGGTCTCGATCGCCAACAACCGCATGCTGGGTCTGGACCCGGCGCGCGTGAACGTGTGGGGCGGAGCCGTGGCGCTGGGCCACCCCATCGGCGCCAGCGGGGCGCGCGTGCTGGTGACGCTGCTGTCGGCGCTGGCGTCGTCGGGCGGAAAGCGCGGGGTGGCCTCGCTGTGCATCGGCGGCGGCGAAGGGATCGCCCTCGCGGTCGAGCGACTGTGAGCGTCCTCGTGAGCGCGGAAGCGACGTTCTGTCCGGTGCAGCCGTGGTGATCCAGAACCTCGGCGTGGTGGGCGCGGGCCAGATGGGGCGCGGCATCGCCCAGGTGGCCGCCGGTTGCGGCCTGTCCGTCACGCTGATCGACAGCACGCGCAGCATCGCCGACAAGGGGCGCTCGACGGTGGCGGCGCACCTCGCGAAGCTGGTCGAGAAGAACAAAATCGCGGCCGACGAGCGCGACCAGATCATGACCCGCATCCACCCCGCCGATCTGTACGGCGGCGATCTGGAGGCGCTGGACTTCGTCGTCGAGGCGGCCACGGAGAAGATGGAGACCAAGCGCGAGATCTTCAGCGCGCTGGATCAAAGCTGCCGAGCGGGCGTCATCCTGGCCAGCAACACGTCGTCGATCAGCATCACCGCCATCGGCGCGGCGGTGACGCGGCCCGATCGGGTGATCGGCATGCACTTCATGAACCCGCCCCCGCTGATGAAGCTGGTGGAGATCATCCGCGGCCTGCCCACGTCGGACGCCACTTACCAGACGACGCGCGCGCTGGCCGAGCGCCTGGGCAAGACCGTCGTCAGCGCGCGCGACATCCCGGGGTTCATCGTCAACCGCATCCTGATGCCGCTGCTGAACGAGGCCTGCTTCGCGCTGTACGAAGGGATCGCCGTCGAGAAGGATATCGACGTGGCCATCACGCTGGGGCTCAATCACCCGATGGGGCCGTGCGCGCTGATGGATCTCATCGGGCTCGACACCACGCTGGCCATTCTCGAGGTCCTGCACCGCGACCTCGGCGATCCGAAGTACCGGCCCTGCCCGCTGCTGCGCCAGTACGTGGCGGCGGGGTGGCTGGGGCGCAAGACCGGGCGCGGTTTTTACGCCTATCCGCCGCCGGGAGGAGACAGCAAATGAGCGACGAGGCGCGCGTTCTGTCCGAGCGCGACGGCGCCGTGCTGACGCTTACGATCAACCGGCCGAAGGCGCTGAACGCGCTGGACGCAGCGACCATCCAGGCCCTGGCCGAGGCGGTGGGCGGCGTGGCGGCGACGCCCGACATCCGCTGCGTCGTCCTTACGGGCGCGGGGGAAAAGGCGTTCGTGGCGGGCGCCGACATCGCGGCGATGGCCAGCCTCAACTCGTGGGAGGCGCGGTCGTTCTCGGCGCTGGGGCACGCGCTCGGGGACGCCTTGGAGGCGCTTCCGGTGCCGGTGATCGCGGCGGTGAACGGGTTCGCGCTGGGCGGCGGCTGCGAGCTGGCGCTGGCGTGCGATTTCATCTATGCGTCGCGCGCGGCCCGGTTCGGCCAGCCGGAGGTGAACCTCGGGTTGATCCCCGGCTTCGGCGGCACGCAACGGCTGCCGCGCCGGATCGGCGTCGCGCGCGCGAGAGAGCTTGTCTTCACCGGCGAGCTGATCGGCGCCGAGGAGGCGCTTCGCATCGGCCTGGTGAACAAGCTCTGCGAGCCGGGCGAGCTTCTGCCCAAGGCACGGGCGGCGGCGGCCGTCATCGCCGCCAAGCCGCCGCTGGCCATCGCAGAAGCCAAGCGGGCCTTGCGGCGCAGCGAGGAGCTGCCGCTGTCGGCGGGCAACCAGCTCGAGCAGCAGCTGTTCGCCGGTCTCTTCGCGACGGCGGACCGACGGGAAGGGATGCAGGCTTTTCTCGAAAAGCGCCCCGCCAAGTTTCAAGGCAGGTAAGTTGCGGCGTGTGAGATAAACGACGGACGGGCGACGACGACATGGACCTCACCCTCACCCCCGAACAGAAGCTGATTCGCGACACCGCGCGCGCGTTCGCCACGCAGGAGGTGCTGCCGGAGGCGGCGGCCATCGATCGCGAGCACCGCTTTCCGAAGCGGCTGGTGGCGAAGATGGGCGAGCTGGGCCTGATGGGCGTGGCGGTGCCCGAGACCTGGGGCGGCGCCGGCATGGACACCGTCAGCTACGCGCTGGCGCTGGAGGAGATCTCGCGCGCCTGCGCCTCGACGGGCGTCATCATGAGCGTCGTGAACTCGCTGGTGTGCGATCCGATCCTGCGCCACGGCAGCGACGAGCAGAAGCGGCGCTGGCTGCCGGCGCTGGCGAGCGGCAAGGCGCTGGGGTGCTTCGCGCTGTCGGAGCCGGAGGCGGGGTCGGACGCCTCGGCCCAGCGGACCACCGCCGCGCGCGACGGCGCGCGCTTCGTCTTGAACGGCACCAAGAACTTCATCACCAACGGGCCGGTGGCCGACGTGGTGCTGCTGTTCGCGACCACGGAGCCGGGCAAGCGCGCCCACGGCATCTCGGCGTTCTTGATACCCACCGACACGCCCGGGCTGAAGCTGGGCGCGACGGACGACAAGCTGGGGATCCGGGGCGCGCCGTCGGCGCAGATCTTCCTCACCGACTGCGCGGTGGGCGTGGACGCCATGCTGGGCAAGCCGGGCGACGGGTTCAAGATCGCCATGTCCACGCTGGACGGCGGGCGCATCGGTATCGCCGCCCAGGCGGTGGGGATCGCGCGCGCCGCCTTCGAGGACGCCACGAAATACGCCCTCGAGCGCAAGACGTTCGGTCAGCCGATCGCCGAGCACCAGGCGATCCAGTTCAAGCTGGCCGACATGTGCACGGAGATCGAGGCCGCCCGTCTTCTCGTGTGGCGCGCGGCCGTGAAGAAGGACAGCGGCGCCCGGTACACCAGCGAGGCGGCGATGGCCAAGCTCTTTGCCTCGGAGGCCGCCAACCGCGCGGCCAAGGAGGCGGTGCAGATCTTCGGTGGGTACGGATACCTGACCGATTTCCCCGTCGAGCGGCACTTCCGCGACGCGAAGATCACCGAGATCTACGAAGGAACCAGCGAGATTCAGCGCCTAGTGATCGCTTCGGCCTTGCTGAAAGACTGAAGCTGACGCTAAGTTCCGCTCATGCGACGCGCCAGGCTGGGTAGCGGTAGCAACCTGTTCCTGCTGTTGGCTCTGGCGATGGGCGCGCTCGCGGCGCCCGGCTGCGCCGAGAACAGCGCCGGCGGTGAACGGGTCACCGTCGTGCGGAACGCCGAGCCGCCGCCGATCCTTGGCGGCATCCCGCCCGACAAGCAGGCGGAGATCCAGCTTCTGCTGCAGCAGCGGGATACGTCGACGCTGAAGTGCTATCAGGACGTGCTGAACGACAAGCACGACCGCGCCTTCAAGGGCAGCGTGTTCGTCATCCTGACCATCAACCCCTCCGGAAAGGCCGACGACGTCCGCGTGGCGGGCGGTACGCTGAACAACGCGGAGGTCGGGCAGTGCCTGGTCGAGAAGCTGAAGGAGTTCGACTATCCGCAGGTGCCGAACCGCGGCTCGATGCAGTACGAGTATCGCTTCGAGCCCGCGTACTAGCGCCTCTGTGAGCGCGCTCGCTTTCCGGCCGACGGCGCTCGTCTAGGATTGTCGGATGAGGCCTCACCGAGCCTGGCGGTTGTTCGCGCTGGCCGCCACGCTGGCGGCGTGCAGTGAAACGCCGCTCTCTCCCGGCAGC
>DATKEU010000060.1:0-4812 GCA_035544495.1 Polyangia bacterium
ACGGCCTGGCTTGACCGGCGGATTTTCTTCGATCCCGCCGCGGCCGGCGCTATCGTTGGGTGGATGTTTGCGCTGTCTCGTTGGCGCCGCGTGTCGCTGGCCGGCGCGGTCCTCGCGATGCTGGCGCCGGTCGCGTGCAGCAACGGCGCGTCCGGCGCCACGGCCAGCATGGGTGCCGCCGCCGGGGATCCGGCCGATGCGGGCGCCGCTGTCTGCAGCCCGATCGCGCCCGCGCCGTGTCCCGATCCGCCGCCGCGCTACGCGGACGTGCAAGGCACCCTTCAGCAGCGCTGCGTTCCCTGCCATGACGGCACGCCCGACGCGGCGTGGCCGCTCCAGACTTACGTCGAGGTGGCCGAATGGGAGGACGTCGTCCTCGACGACCTGCTTCGCTGCACGATGCCGCCCGCCGACGGTGGCATCACGATGACCGACGAGGAGCGCACCGCGCTGGTGACCTGGATTGGCTGCGGCTACAAGCAGTGAAGGGATCGCGCCGGGCCAGTCAGTCGAGAAAGAGCGTCGCCAGGAGGCGCACGGTCAGCGGATAGGCCGGCGTGTAGTTGATGTCCTCGCAGCCGAAGAACCGCCCGTTCGCGGCGCCGCCGTCGGGCGCTGCCGCCAGCCGGCCGTTGCTGCCGCAGCCGAAGCCCGCCGGCACCGGCGCGCCGATCGCGGGCTCGCCCGGCAAGCGGCTGGTTGTCGCAAACTGCGCCGACCGAAACGTCGAGTCCAGCAGGTTCTCGACGTCGAGGGCGATGTCGAAGCGGCGGTGGCGATATCCGAGGTGCAGGTCGACCTGCGTGAACCCGGGCGCCACCAGCGCGCCGTCGTCGGTGGCCGGGCGATCGCCGATGCCGTAAAAGCGCAACCCGGCGCGCGCCACGCCCGGCCCCAGCGCCTGCCGGCCCGAGATGCCGCCGGCCCACGTTCGCTTCGGCGCCAGGGCCAGCCCGCCGCCGTTCGCGTGGTCGGTCGCGCTGACGAAACGAGAGCGCGTGAACGTCAGCGCGAGATCCGCCGCCAGCCAGGGCGTCACCTCATAGCGCGTCTCGGCCTCGATCCCCTGGCGTGTCGTGGGATCGCTGGCCGTGGTGGTGCCCTGGTCGCCGTTCCACACCGTCTCGCTGTCGAGGTCGAGGCGCCAGGCCGCCGCCGCCAGGTCCCAGCGGTCGAAGAAGCGCCCGCGGGCGCCGATCTCGCCGCCGCGCGCCCGCGCCAGCGGCGTCACCGCCGGCTGCGAGAACACGCCGCGCACGTCGTTGGAGTGAAAGCCGTGCCCGTAGTTGGCGTAGACGTCCAGCTGCGCGCCGGGGCCGTCGGCGGGCGTGACGATCAGGCTGGCCTTGGGGCTGAGCTGGTGGGCGGCGCCGACGCCGCTCTGGGGCGCCGTCGGATCCCCGGTCACGAGCCGGTTGTCGACGGCGAACGACACCAGGTCGGCGCGCCCGCCGACCAGGGCGCGGAGCCAGCGCGCCGGCGCGATCTCCTGGTTGACGTAGGCGCCGACGAAGCTCTCGTGCACGTCGTTGCTGCGCACCGCCTGTCGCTGCTGGCGCTGCGCCGTGTCCCACAGCTCCTCGTGGATGTCGTCGTTGCGGCCGTCGGCGCCGACGGTGGTCTCCAGGCGCAGGCGGCCGATCCGGTGGGCCACGCGATAGTGCAGCCGCCCCCCGTAGAAGGTGCGCCGATCGATCTGCTCGATTTCGTCGCCGTTGACCGGATCGCGCAGGTAGAGCGTGAAGTTCGAGTACAGGTTGAATCGATAGGTCCCGGCGTAGGCCAGGGCGTCGAGCGCGCTGTTTTCGCCGGGGCGCAGGCGCGCCACCGCCGCCACCTGGTGCCGGGCGGTGTTTCCGCCCTCGTCCGGATCGAGCGATCCGAAGCGCGAGATGATCCCTTGCTCGACGGCGCGGGCGGGGATCTGTCCCGACCCGTGCCAGTTGCCGGCATAGCTCATCTCGCTGATGGCGATCTCCGACACCGGCGTCGGGCTGATCGCCAGCTTGTTGAAGAGCTTGTAACGATCCCAGCCCTCCGGGTGCTCGAACGGGCCGTTGTTGCGTCCGACCTCGGCGGCGAACGTCGCCTTCAGCGCCGGCGCAGCGTCGAAGGACGGGCTGGCGATCACCAGGCCCCGGTACCCGGCCTCGCCGTGCCCGGGCGAGCCCGACAGCCCCAGCGCGGCGGCGCTGTGCTCGAACGCCGCGCGCGAGATCATGTTCACGGCGCCCGCCGTCGCGAAGTCGCCCTGGCTGACGAAGTAAGGTCCCTTGGTGATCTCCACGCGCTCGACCACCTCTGGAATGATGAAGTTCGTGTCGGCGAAGCCCTGGCCGTGCGCGTGCGAGACCAGGTTGATCGGCACGCCGTCGATCGACAGCGCCAGATCTGTGCCGTGGTCGGCGTCGAAGCCGCGCAGGAAATACTGGTTGGCCTTGCCGCCGCCCGAATGCTGGACCACCACCAGCCCGGGCGTGACGCGCAGGATGTCCTGCACGCCGCCGATCGGGCGCAGCTGGAAATCGCGATCCTGAACGGCGAAGGCGGAGGCGGCGCTGATCGGCCGCGTCGCCAGCACCAGCGTCGACTGGTTCGGACCCACCTGCAGCGGCGCCGCCGGGGCCGAGGGCGGCGGGGGCGGCGCGGGCGGAGGTGGCAGCGGTGGCGGCAAGTGGAACTCGTACGTGAACTGGATCGTCGACGGGATCGCCACGCCGTCGCGCCGGGCGGGCGTGAACGTGAACCGGCGCGCCGCCGCCAGGGCCGCCTCGTCGAAGCCGTGCCCGGCCGGCGATGTCACGCGGACGTCGGTCACCTTGCCGGTGGCGTCGACGTCCAGCTCGAGCCCCACGTTTCCTTCCACGCCCGCGGCCAGCGCCTGCGCCGGGTAGGGCGCCTGCGGATGCTCGTCCAGCGACGGCGGCGTCATCTCCGGGACGGCCGCGGGCGCGCCGGCCGGCGGCGCGGGCGCCGGAGCCGCCGGGCCGGTCGTCTGCGCGCCCGCCGCGGTGGCCCACAGCGCGACGACCGCGACGAAAAAGCCGCCCGCGGCGCTGCGTCCTGTCGCGCGCCGCCGCGGCACGCGATCAGGCCGCCGCCGCCTTGCGGACGGTCTCCCAGGTTCGCGTCGTCACGTCGCGACCGAAGGTCTTCTCGATCAGCGTCATGAAGACCGGCGTGCGCGCCCCCGGCAGGTAAGCGGTGAAGGCCTCGCGGCCGTCCACGGCCAGGATGCGCGCGCCGTCGAGCTCGATGGGCAGGCGCAGCTGGTCACGACTGGGCCGGCGCAGGAACGTCACCACGCGCTTGGCCTCCGCCGGCAGGCGGAACGTGTGGAAGGGATCGGCCTTCAGGATCGCGTGCAGCGCCTGGGTCGAGCGCACGATGGTCATGAACACCCGGCCGAGCTCCCGCTCCATCGCCGCCTCGGCCTGCCGTTCAATCGCCGACGCCGTCGCGCGCGGCGCGCTGAAGACGACGTTCCCGCTTCCCAGCAGCGTCCGAACGTCGGCGAACCCCGCGGCCTCGAACGCTCCCTTCAGCGCGGACATCTTCGCGTTCATCGGCATGACGCCGCGGAGAAACGCCGCGTATCTGACGAGCGGGGCCTGGCGCGCCGGCATGCGAGGCCCGCAGGTTAGATCGGTCTCTCGACAATGGCGAGATCGTTGCCAGGTTGTGACCGGCGAGGAATCGATGGTTGAATACCGACGAGCGACGACTGCTTGAGCGACGAGACCAGGAAGGCACGACGGCGCGAGCTTGAAGCGGTGAACCCGCGCTGGTCGCGCGTGGTCGCGGTGATCTCGAGCCTGGCCGCCGGCGGGTGCGCGTCGTCGGTGATCATCCTCCACGACGACCCCGCCTTCCAGCGCGCAACGCAGAGCCTCGGCCGCACGCAGGCGCTGCTGGCGACAAGCGGCGCTCCCGCCGACGAGCAGACGCGTTTTCTGCAAGCCGAGGGCTTCTACCGCTATCGCTTCGCGTTCCCCTCGCGCGGCGTGGGCGCGCACCTGGCGCAGGCCGGGGCGGTGTTCGCCGAGCTGCCGGTGCTGCAGGCCCTGGCGGCGTCGCTGGACATGCAGGACCTGCGCTTGCGGTCGTACGACGGCGCCATTCAGCTGTGGGAATCGCTGCTGTCGGCGCGGCCCGAGACCAGGCTGCGGCCGCTGACGCTGTATCGGCTGGGATGGGCGTACCGCAACGGCGGGATTTCGGGCCTGCCGCGCCAATCGGGCGACGAGGCGTTCGATGCCCTGATCACCCACCATCCGTCGTCGCCGCTGGTGCCCCTGGCGCGCGCGGCCAAGGAGATCCCGTGGAAATCGAAGCGTCTGGCGACCGAGCTGTCGCTGCTGCCGGGCGCCGGGCAGGTCTACGCCGGCGAGAAGGCCAACGGCGCCGTGCGGATCGTGGCGGCCCTGGTGGCGGCGGCGGCGGTTCTGATCCCCATCGGCATCGCCTATCAGCGGCGCAATGATCTGTCGTGGCGCCGCGACTGGCCGCTCCTGGCCACCAGCCTGGGCGGACTGTTCGTCCTCAGCATCGATTACACGATCTCGTACCAGGACTCCCTGCGCGCCGTCGTCGAGTTCAACGAGCGCGAGGAAAAAGCCTTCGAGGACCGGCACCCGGACGCGCCGTGACCGTCGATCGTCCTATAGTGCTCGGCGGCGATGGAGACCAAGCTTCGAATCGTGCTCACCGGCGCGACGGGAAATCTGGGGCGCAAGCTGGGCGCGCACTGGCGCGGCCGACATGACGTGGACGGCATCGACCAGCTGGCGCGCGGCGAGGCCGGGATCGTCG
>DATKEU010000061.1:0-4707 GCA_035544495.1 Polyangia bacterium
TTGGCGTCGAAAAGCAGCGTCTCGCGCGCCATCGACACCGCGTCCGACGCTCGCAGGTAGCCGAGGACGCGCCCCTCCTCGGCGCTGGTCGACACGCGCGCCCGGGCCAGGGTCTCGAACGGCACGCGCGCCACCGAGAGGAGGTCGAACGTCGGATCGTCGGTGGCCTTGGCCGAGGCGCGGGCCGCCATCTCCATGCAGCCGCCGCCGGCGGGGATCAGGCCCACGCCGACCTCGACGCAGCCGATGTACAGCTCGGCCGCGGCGCGCGCGTTCTGGCAGCCCAGCACCACCTCGGCCCCGCCGCCCAGCGCCAGGCCGAACGGCGCCGCCACCACCGGCACGCGCGCGTACCGCGTCCGCATGCAGGCGTTCTGGAAGCCGACCACCATCTGCTCGACGCCGGCCATGTTCCCTTGCCCCAGCGCCACCATCAGCGCGAACAGGTTGGCGCCGGCGCAGAAGGCATCCGGCGACTGGTTCCCGATCACCAGGCCCACGCCCTCGCGCTCGGCCCGATCGACCGCCTTGCCGGTCATGGCCACGATGTCCGGGTCGATGGCGTTCATCTTGGCGTGGTATTCCAGGCAGAAGACGCCGTCGCCGAGATCGAGAATCGACGCGCTGCCGTTCCGCTCCACCTCGCCGCCCGCGGCGCGGATGGCGTCGAGCGAGATCTCGCGGGCGTCCGCGGGCACCGGCGCGAAGCCGCCCTTGCCGCGAAGCTGCAGCACGCGGCCGGGCGCCTCCTGCTTGTAAAACCGCATGCCCTCGCCCTGGGCGGCGATCTGTTCCCTGACCCAGCCGGGGACGGTGTAGCCGGCGGCCTCCATCTTGGCCGCGGTCGCCTTCACGCCCAGGGCGTCCCAGGTCTCGAACGGCCCGCGCTCCCAGCCGAACCCCCAGCGCAGCGCCCGATCGATCTCGACGATGTCGTCGGCGATCTCGCCCAGGCGGTTGGCGGCGTAGATCAGCGTCTCGTACAAGATGGTGCGCGCCAGCGCCGCCGCCCGGTCGTCGCCGTTCACCACCCGGCGCATCTTCTCGTCGACGTCGTCCGTTCCGCGCGCCGCGCCCAGCGACGGATACCGCGGCTTCTTCTGGGGGCCGTACTCCAGCGTCCGAAGATCGATCTGCAGGATCTCGTCGCCGACCTTCTTGTAAAACCCCTGCTTGGTCTTGCTCCCCAGCCATTTGCGGTCGACCAGCTTGAGCATGACCTCGGGCGGGTCGAAGACGGCGCGCCGCTCGTCGCCGGGGAGCGCGTCGTAGCAGTTCCGGGTCACGTGCATCAGCGTGTCCAGCCCGACGACGTCCGCCGTGCGGAAGACGGCGCTCTTTGGGCGACCGGTGGCCGGGCCGAAGATGGCGTCGACCTCCTCGACGGTGTAGCCCTGCTTGATCGCTTCGTCCAGCGTGCGCATCAGCGCGAACGTGCCGATGCGGTTGGCGATGAAGTTGGGTGTGTCCTTCGCCCGCACCAGCCCCTTGCCCAGCAGCCGCCCGCAGAGATCCTCCACCCGCTCCAGCGTCTCGGGCGCCGTGTCGGGTCCGGCCACGATCTCCACCAGGCGCAGATAGCGGGGCGGATTGAAGAAGTGCGTGATGCAGAACCGTCCGCGAAAGTCGGTGCTGCGCCCGGCCACGAGATCGGCGATGCGCAGCCCCGAGGTATTCGAGCTCACCACCGCCCGCCCGCCCAGCTCGTCCAGACGCGCGTAGAGCTTTTGTTTGATGGCCAGGTTTTCGATGATGGCTTCGATGATGACGTCGCTCTCGGCGGCGGCCGCCGCCAGGTCGTCCTCCAGGTTTCCGGTCGTCACCAGCGCCTCGAAGCGCGGCGAGAAGAAGGCCGCCGGCCGCGCCTTGCGCGCGCCCTCGAGTCCGGCGTCGGCGACCTTGTTCCGCGCCCGCCTGCTGTCCGGCGACGCGCCCGCGGGCGCATCCTTTGGCACGATGTCCAGCAGCCTGACGCGCAGGCCGGCGTTGGCCAGGTGGGCGGCGATGGCAGCTCCCATGACACCGGAGCCGAGCACGGTGACCT
This sequence comes from Polyangia bacterium, assembly GCA_035544495.1. Taxonomy (GTDB): domain Bacteria; phylum Myxococcota_A; class Polyangia; order Fen-1088; family Fen-1088; genus DATKEU01. The sequence continues at coordinate 2,045 of DATKEU010000061.1, forward strand.
CACGGATCGGGGCGCGATGACTTGCCATGCTGACACCTTAACCGAGAATCGCGCGCTGCGCTCGGACGGGTGGTCGTGCCGGCGGCGGCTCTCAGTCGTCTGGACGGCAGGGAAAAAATAGGCCTAACATAGAGCCGGGTGTTCTCCGCGCGCGCGCCGCTTGGCTTGTTCTTGATGGTCTTGGTCTGCGCCGGGATCGGCTGCCGGAGCGATCCCGTCAACACGGGCCTGCGCGTGGAGGTGACGATGGGTGGCGTGATGGTGGATCAGCTGCGGTTTTCGGTGTCGAACTCGAAAGGGTTCCTGCACAACGCGAACCACGTTCTCCGGCCACAGACGCCGGCGGGCCTGCTGGCCGATCCCCAGATCATCGAGATCTACGTCAGCGAGGCTCTCGATGGCACGAGCGTCACCTGGGAAGTCGAGGGTCTGTTGAATGGCCAGGCGGTCGTCGGGCGCACGGACAACATAAAGGTGCAGCGCCGGCTGCTGTTGCCGGTCTTGATCAATCTGGGCGCTGACAGCGACGGCGGCGCTGACTCCCGCCCGGACGGCGATTCGGCCGTCGACCGTCCCGGCGACGCAGTCGCGGCCGATCGTTCCGCCGACGCGGACGCGGCCGACCCGCGCACTGACGGTGGTCTCGCCCCGCTCGGCACTGCCTGCAAGCAGGCCGCGGATTGTGCCAGCGGCCTGTGCGTCGACACCGTCTGTTGCGATTCGTCGATCTGCGGCAACTGCCGCGCCTGCAACGTCACCGGCAAGGCCGGCACCTGCGCGCCCGTGGCGATGAGCACGCCGAGCGCGATGTGCGTCAACCAGAAAATGAACAACGCTCCGTGCGGCTATGACGGAACCTGCGACGGGCTGGGGGGATGTTACCGACCCGGCGCCGGTCATCCCTGCGGCGCCGCCGCGGCTTGCAACGGCGCCAACGTCGTTCCGACCTCCGCGTGCGACGGGCAGGGGAACTGCGCTCCGGCCGTGCAGGTCTCGTGCGCGCCCTACGGCTGCAACACCGCCGCCGCCACGTGCCGGACGACGTGCACCGTGAACGCGGACTGCGCACCCAACACCCAGTGCACGAAGAACAGCTGCGGCACCGTGCAGAAGAAGGCGATCGGCGCCGGCTGCCTCGCCGACGGCGACTGCACGTCGAACTTCTGCACCGATGGCGTCTGTTGCAACGTGCGCTGCGAGGGCATGTGCGAATCCTGCGCCGCGACGGCGCCGGTCGGGACCTGCAACGCCGTTCCCGCCGGGAAAGCCGATCCGAACGGCATCTGCAAGGACGCCGGCGTCGCGTCGTGCGGGACCAACGGCCTGTGCGACGGCGCCCGCGGCTGTGCGCGTTACGCGAGCGGCGTGGTTTGCCAGCAGGCGCAGTGTCTCGGCCACGCCATCCTGCCCCAGGAGATCTGCAACGCGGGCGCCTGCACGGTCCCGGCGCAGATGGACTGCGGCGGATATCGCTGCGATCCCGCCACTGTGACCTGTCTCACCAGCTGCACCACAGACGCCCAGTGCGCGACCGAGCTGGGCGACCGCTGCCGGGGCGGCCACTGTCACTGACGCGCGGCTCCCGCCGCCGGCGGACCGCATTTCAAGTCCCGCCGGCCACCCGCCGATTCAGCGATTGTGTTGCGATCTTCACGCGGGCCGCGTCGCCGGACTGAATCAGGCGCCATTGCCGTGCTGATGGCGCTCGGCCTGGTCGTGATCATGGGCTTCGCGGCGCTGGGGTTCGACCTGGCGTACGTGCGGCTCGGGCGACTGCAGATGCAGAACGCCTCCGACGCCGCCGCCCACGCGGCGATGGTGACCATGCGCCTCACCAACCGCGACCAGGCGGCGGCGCGCAGCGAGGCGATCACCATCGCGGGCGCCCACAAGGTGCTCGGCAACCCGGTGCAGCTCGCCGACAGCGACGTCGTGTTCGGAAGCTGGGATTACTCCGGCCAGGTGTTCAGCGCCGGGGGCGCGCTGGTCAACGCCGTGTCGGTGAACGGCCGCCGCGCCGACACGACGGCCGCCGACGGCAACGTCAGCCTGTCGTTCGGACGGGTCCTCGGCTTTCAGGAGGCCAGCGTGGCCCGCAGCAGCGTCGGCGCCTTTCGCTCCCGCTATACGATGTTCGAGGTCGACGTCACGGGCAGCCTCCTCGAGGGTGTTGGAGCCCTCGCCCCGGACGGATCGTGCGCGCTCGACCAGGCCGTCAACGCCGACCTGCAGTTCATCGACGCCCTCGATGGCGCGGGCGTGGCCGCCGATCGGATCGGTCTCGACATATTCACCGGCGGCACGCTGCCGGTGACGCCGCTGCAGATCCTGAGCTCGAACTACGCGTCGATCCGGGCGCTGTGGAAGGGGAGCTATCCGACCAGCACGAGCACCACATCGCACACGCTGGGGATCGGCGCTTGTACGCGCGGCGCTCTGTTGCCAACCGGCACCTACTCGCCGTGCGCGAACGGCCCTGCGAAACAGTGGCCGAACCAGGCCAACGTGGGGGGCGGCGTTCCCAACATCGATTGCGCGGCCGGTGATTTCAACTACTCGTCGCAGAGCCCCAAGGTGTTTGGCGGGACCAACATCGGCGCCGGCATCAAGAGCGGCCGCGACAGGCTCAATGCCGTGGCCAAGACCGGCGAGATCCGTTCCAT
>DATKEU010000062.1:0-6701 GCA_035544495.1 Polyangia bacterium
CTGTTCGATGAACGCGTCGGCCACCTTCTGCGCCTGCTCGTACAGGCCGCCGGGGTTGCCGCGCAGATCCATGATGATGCCCTTGACCTTCTCCTTGTCGAACATGGCCAGGGCGTCGGCGAGATCGTTGGCGCTGTTGGCGGAGAAATGCTGCAGGTGGAAATAACCGATCTTGGCGGCCGGCTGGGTGCCGGTCGCGGCCGAGAGCAGGATGCGCGGCGGCGGGTCGATCGACGGCGGGCGGATGAAGGCGCGCGTGATGGTGAACTTCTTGACGCCCGGCGTGTTGTCGCGCTCGACGTAGACGTCGACGTTGGTGTCGACGTCGCCGCGCAGGCGTTCCACCGCTTCGTTCAGCGTCATGTTCACCGTCGATTCGTTGTTGATGCGGACGATGTGGTCCTTGGCCTTGATGCCGACGCGGATGGCGGGCGTGTCGGGCATCGGGCGCTTGACGGTGATGCGGCTCTTCTTGTCCATCTCGATGACGATCCCCAGGCCGCCGAACTTGCCCTGGGTCTGCGTCCGCATGTCCTTGTACGTCTCGACGTCGAGGAGCACGGAGTGCGGGTCCAGCGTCTGCAGCATGCCGTTGGTGGCGGCCATCTCGATCTCGACCAGCCGGCGCGCTTCCTCCTTCTCGGGGACCGGCTGCAGGTTCGGCTGCACGAAGCGGAAGATGTCCTGCAGCATGGTGCGCAGGGTCCAGGGCGCGTCGACCTTGTCGATGGCGAAGCTGCGCTGATGGCCGTTGACCTTGACGGTGACCTGCTTGGGATCGCGCTCGGGCCAGCGGTCGATCAGGATCTCGGGGACGTCGCGCTGCACGAAGTCCAGCGCGCCCACCAGCATGCGGCGGGGGTCGAGGCGGTTCTTGTCGAAGTAGTTCTCGCGCACCTTGAACAGCGTGCTGGAGAAGATCGGCAGCTGCGACAGATCGTACTTGCCGGCGGACGAGCGCACGGCGGCGCGCAGCGTGTTGTCGGCGCCGACCCGGATGCCGTCGCCGCCGTGGCGGACCGTGAGGAGCAGGGCCGCGCTGCATGCGACCACGAAGGCGAACAACTTGATGAGGCGGCGCATGCGCGACTCCGAGTGGGTGGGTGCGGGCGCGGCCCCGGACGGCGGAGCGGCGCTTTGGGCGGGAGAGCGGGATGGATCAGGGGACGGTCCGTCGAGGAGATCCATTAAGGCCCGTCAATTGTAGCCACCAGAGCGGCGGCGCGCACGAAGGAATCCGTTGCCGCCGCCCCTCGGCTTGTCGCGATCCCTCGTCCATCAGTTCTCGTCTATTTGGGGCCTCGTCCAGTATACTGACGCGCCCGATGGCTTCGAAGAGCAAACGCGACGGTCCCGCCGGCCGCCACCGGGGCCGGGCGCCCGGGCCCGACGAGGAGGGCGACAGCTCCGAAGAGGAGGAGCCGGGCGCCGGGGCGCGCGCGATTGGCGAGACGGCGGCGGACGCGGACGCCGAGGCGGAGGGCATTGCCGAGCCGCCCGTCGATGAGATCGCCGTGTTCGCCGAGACGCCCGAGCTGCTGGCTGTCCTGGCCCCCGACATCGATGCCGAGGGCGACGGCGGCGCGCCGGCGGGCGCGATGCTCGATCTGGACGCGCCCGCGGCTCCGGCGCGCGCCGGACAGCCGCCGCCCATGAGCTCATCGGCGCTGATGTCGTACCTGCAGGAGCTGCGCGACCACCCGCTCCTGGATCGCGAGGAGGAGCACTCGCTGGCCGTGCGATATGCGCGGACGCACGACGACGCGGCGGCGCGCCGTCTGGTGACCGCGAACCTGCGCCTGGTCGTGAAGATCTCGCAGGAGTACCGCCGGTCCCACAAGAACCTGCTCGATCTGATCCAGGAGGGGAACATCGGCCTCATCCAGGCGGTGCAGAAATACGATCCGTACCGCGGCGTCAAGCTGTCCTCGTACGCGGCCTGGTGGATCCGCGCCTATATCCTGAAGTTCATCCTGGCCAACTGGCGTATCGTCAAGATCGGGACCACGCAGGCGCAGCGCAAGCTGTTCTTCAACCTGCGCAAGGAGCGCGAGAAGCTGGAGAAGGCCGGGCTGGAGGTGGAGGCGCGGCACCTGGCGGCGGCGCTGGACGTCACCGAGCAGGAAGTCATCGACATGGAGCGGCGCCTCGGCTCGTCGGAGACGTCGCTGGATTCGCCCCTGCGCAGCGAGGAAGGGTCGGAGCGCTCGCAGGGCGACCTGATGCCGGCGGCGGCCAACCTGCGCCCCGACGTCCAGGTCGAGATGGGCGAGTTTCAGGAGCTGCTGCGCGAGAAGCTGAACCGGTTCAGCGAGCGGCTGCGCGATCGGGAGCTGGACATCTTTCGCGAGCGGCTGCTCGGCGACAACCCGGCCACGCTGCAGGAGATCGGCGAGCGGTACGGCGTCAGCCGCGAGCGGGCCCGGCAGATCGAGGAGCGGCTGAAGAAGAAGCTGCGAAACTTCCTGCAGGCCGAGCTCGGCGACGCGGTCGACGTCAGCAGCTTCGAGTGAAGCGCCCGACCGGAACGCTGTACGTGGTCAGCACGCCGCTCGGCAACCGCGAGGACCTGTCGCCGCGCGCGGCGGCCCTGCTGCGGGCGGCGCCGGTGATCGCGGCCGAGGACACCCGCACGGCACGGCAGCTGCTCGGCGTGCTGGGCGTGGCGGCGGGCGAGCGGCGCATCGTCTCGTGCTTCGACGCCAACGAGGGCGCGCGCGCCGGCGAGCTGGCGGCGGTGCTGCGCGAGGGCGGCGACGTCGTGCTGGTGTCGGAGGCGGGGACGCCCCTGGTGTCGGATCCCGGCTACCGCGTGGTGGCGGCGGCGATCGGCGCCGGGGCGCAGGTGGTGCCGGTGCCCGGGCCGTCCGCGGTGCTGGCGGCGCTGGTGGCGGCCGGGCTGCCGACGGATCGGTTCCTGTTCCTGGGTTTTCCGCCGCGCAAGGCGGGCGCGCGGCGCCGGTTGCTGGGCAGTGTGCGCGCGCTGCCGTTCACGCTGGTGCTCTATGAATCGCCGCTGCGGACGGGGGCCACGCTCGCGGCTCTGGCGGACGTGCTGGGGGGCGCGCGGGCGGCGTGCGTGGCGCGCGAGCTGACCAAGGAGCACGAGGAGCTGGTGCGTGGCACGCTGGCCGACCTGGCGAACCGCTATCGCGACGAGCGGCCGCTGGGCGAGGTGACGCTGGTGGTGGCGGGCGCCGGCGAAGCGGGCGGCGGTGGCGAAGACGAAGACGGGGAGGGCGGCGACGAGGAGCTCTCGGCGCGCGCCGACGCGCTGCTGGCGCGGGGGCTGTCCGCGCGCGACGCCGCCGATGCGCTGGCCGCCGAGACCGGCCGCCCGCGCCGCGCCGTCTACGCGCTGGTGGTCGCCCGACGAGCGGGAAAGACGTCTACCGACGAGGACTGAGGCGAGCGGCGCGACACCGCGGCTCACCAGCATGGGGGCACGAATGGTATCATTGGTTTTTCCATGGGTAAGCCCGCGAGACGCTCCGCGACGTACGAGGACGTGCTGAGCGCGCCGCCGCACAAGGTCGCGGAGATCATCGAGGGCGAGCTGATCCTGAGCCCCCGTCCCGCCGGTCCGCACTCCGTCGCGGTCACCGCGCTCGGCGAGGAGCTGGGCCCGCCGTTCAAGCGTGGACGCGGGGGACCGGGTGGCTGGATCATCATATACGAGCCCGAGCTGCACCTCGGCGCCAACGTCCTTGTGCCGGACCTCGGCGGCTGGCGCCGCGAGACGATGGGCGTGGTCGCCAACGAGCCCTACTTCACGATCCGCCCCGACTGGGTCTGCGAGGTGCTCTCGCCGTCGACCGAGCGCTTCGATCGCGGCAACAAGATCGCCCTCCACGCGCGCGCGGGGGTCTCGCACGCCTGGCTCGTCAACCCGCTGCAACGCACGCTGGAGGTGTTGCGCCTCTCCGCGGAGACGCCGCAGCAGTGGCTGACCGTGAACGTCTTCCGCGACGAGGCGCGCATCCGCGCCGTTCCGTTCGACGCCATCGAGCTCGAGCTCGGGATCCTCTGGCAGGACGTCCAGCTCTGACGGTTCCTCCGCGCTAAAACAGCAGCATCCCCTCGACGAACAGCGACCAGATCTCCGAGCCCTCGACGCGGAAGCGGCGGCCCGGCAGATCGATCACCTCGCGATAGACAGGGTTGGTGGGGGTCGTGCTTTTCCCCGGGGAGGCACCGCTTTCGCTGGCGCTGCCGCTGCTGGCGTAGGTGATGAAGTGCGGCAGGTCCGTCGCCAGGCCGCCCAGCGCCCGGAAGCGGACGTGGGGGCCGACCTGGACGTTGACGCCGACGTTGCCGCCGAGGCTGGCGTAGGCCTGGACGTCCGTGACGCCCGGGTAGGGATCGGGCTTGCCGTCGCCGTTGAGGTCGCCGTCGATGCCGGTCCGACACTGGGTCGGTTCGCTCGGGCACTTCGACGAACCCGAGAGCGCTTCCCACAGCGGCGTCTGCGCGCGCCCCTTCAGGTGCTCGGTGGCGTGGCCGCGGAACTCGATGGTCACCCGTTGATGCGATTGCGGGACCTCCCAGGCGATCTGCTCGAAGCCGATCTGCAGGCCCAGCTGCTGCTGCGGGCCACCCAGCTGCGCGTTGCCGTAGTCCTGAAACGGTCCGCCGCTGGTCCGCGCCGGCAGCATGTACCACAGGCCGAAGTACGGATCGAAATATCGAAACCGGCGCGACACGACCGTCGACCAGACGAGCTGGTGATAGCCGAGGCCCACGCCGGTGTTGCCGCCCGGGTTCGCCGGGTCGAAGCGCATGTCGCCGCCGACGTCGAGCTTGGCGTCGAAGCCGAGGGTCCAGGTCGGCTTGGTGTCGTCGCGCGCCTGGTTGAACGCCGCCCAGGTCAGGCCCAGGTTCAGCGATTCCAGGCCGCTGCGGTTCGGACCGCGAAACACGGTCGACGAAGGCGCGTCGAAGGGGCGGTTGTGCTGGGCGTCCAGACCGTACGAATTCTTCATGTAACCGGGGAGGATCCCGTCGCGCAGCAGCGTCGAGTTCTGGGAGTTCACGCAGGTCGGCCGTGTGCCACTGCCGGGGTAGACGCAGCCGGATGCGCTCTGGTCGAAGTCCAGGCTGCGGGCGTCGTGCAGGACCAGCGGCGCCTCGATGTGAAAGCCGAGGTCCCAGAACACGCCCACGTCGACGCGCAGATTCAGCACGTCGCGGGTCTGCAGATAGGCGAGGTCTTTTTCGGGGTCGAGGTATTGCGGGGTGCCCGTCTGCGTCGGTTGGCCGGCGCTGGTCGGTGTGGTCGGCGCCGTCTCGCTCTCGCGCTTGATGTACCCGCGCCGGATCTCGTGCAGCCAGGAGATCGATCCGTTGATGTCGAGGTGGTTGCCTTGATCGAACCCGGACACCACGCGGGTCACCTCGGCGGCGCGCGCCGGCGCGGATCCCGCAAGCAAGAGCAGGGCAGGGAGAGCCGCGCGTCCAGGGCGAGACCGTCTCATAGACGAGAGGGCCGGGACGATAACACATCGGCCGCCGGCGCGGGCGGCGGGGTGAGATCGCCTACTCGCGCGACTGATCGCGCAGGCCGAACTCCTTCATCTTCGTCTGCAGGCTCTTGCGCGAGATCTTCAGCTTGCGGGCCGCCTGGGTGACGTTGCCGCCGGTCTCGTCGAGCGCGCGCTGGATGAGGCCCCGCTCCACGCGCTCGGTCTCGGCGCGCACGGCCTCCTTCAGCGAGCTGGCGGCGGCGCCCACCGCGGCGGCGGGGGCGGCGACCGGCGGCGCGGCGGCGGCGACGGGGGAGGGCGTCTCGGCGGCGTGCGCGGCCGGCGCGGCAGCCGCGGCGCCGGGCGGGGGCGCCACCTCGGGCGGCAGATCCGACACGCCGATCTCCGGCCCCTCGCAGAACAGCATGGTCCGCTCCATCACGTTCTCGAGCTCGCGGATGTTCCCGGGCCAGTTGTAGGCGATCAGGCGCTCCATCGCCGCGGGCTGGATCGCGGTGATGGTCTTCTTCAAGCGATCGTTGAACTTGGCGATGAAGTGGCTGGCCAGCAGCGGCACGTCCTCGCGCCGCTCCCGCAGCGGCGGAATGTGAATGGGGACCACGTTCAGGCGGTAGAAAAGGTCCTCGCGAAAGCTGCCCGAGGCGATCTCCTGCATGAGATCGCGGTTGGTGGCGGTGATCAGGCGGACGTCGACCTTGATGGTCTTGATGCCGCCCACGCGCTCGAACTCGGACTCCTGCAGGACGCGCAGCAGCTTGACCTGCATCTCGACCGGGATCTCCCCGATCTCGTCGAGGAACAGCGTGCCCCCGTGCGCCAGCTCGAAGCGGCCCGGCTTGGCGCCGACAGCGCCGGTGAAGGCGCCCTTCTCGTATCCGAACAGCTCGGACTCCATCAGCGTCTTGGGGATGGCGGCGCAGTTGATCTTGATGAAGGGCCCGTTGTGGCGCGACGAGTTGTCGTGCAGGGCCCGGGCGATGAGCTCCTTGCCGGTGCCCGACTCGCCGGTGATGAGCACCGTCGACGGCGTGTTGGCCACCTTCTCGACGACGGCGTAGACGTGCTTGATGGCCTGTGACTGCCCCACCAGGCGGAAGCGGCCGCGTCCGACGGTGGCCTCGGGCGTGGCGTCGCGCCGGGCGAGCGCGTAGGTGGAAAGAGCCTTGGCGACGATCTGGCGAATCTGCTCTTGCTCGAACGGCTTCTCCAGGTAGTCGA
>DATKEU010000063.1:0-3213 GCA_035544495.1 Polyangia bacterium
CCGCGCGGCGATCGGTTGATTGACCGTCGGCGCGGCGGTCGTCATCGTGGTCAGCGTGGCGCCGCCGCCGCTGGCCGCGCCGCCGCCGCCCGCCGCGCCGCCGCCCCCGCCCCGGGCGTCGGAAGCTCCCGCCCACCAGCAGTCGCCGCCCGCGCCGCTGTCCCAGGGCAGCCGCGGGACGCGCATCGCCGCCGTCGCGCTGGCGGTGGCCGGCGCCGCGGCGCTGGGTGCCGGCGTTTACTACACCACGCGGGTGCAGGCGCTCAACGCTGATCTGGAAAGCCTCACGCAGATCAGCCCAAGCGATTTACAAGAAAAACAGCAGGAGGGGCACCAGGCGGAGAGCCGACAGTGGATCGCCTACGGCGTGGCGGGCGCGGCGCTGGCGGGCGCGGCGGTGCTGTTTCTCGTCGGTCATTCGCCGTCGTCGTCGGAACCACCGCGCGTCGTGCTGGCCCCGGTGCTGGGGCCTTCCGGCGGCGGCGCCCTGCTTCGGCTCGGCTTCTGAACGCCCGAGCGCGCCGGTGCTAGATTGCCGCCTCGATGAATGACACCGGCGCCAGCGCGGGCGGCAGGCGTTTCGAGGGGCCGGGCGGCACGCCGGGCGGCGGCGGCGAGCTTCTGGCCAGCCTGGTGATGATGGGCATCGGCATCTACATGGTCTTCGACCACGTCACGGTCCACACCTCGTACTGGCGGATCTTCGGCTCGGCCGGGACCAGCTTCGGCGTGACGTTGCTGCCGCTGCTGATCGGGTTCGCGGCGCTGTTCTGGAACGGACGATCCATCGTTGGCTGGCTGCTGGTGCTGGCGGGCATCGCTCTCATCCTGGTCGGCGTGCTGATGAACCTGGACATCTATTTTCGGCCCACGTCGCTGTGGACGACGATCGTGATGTTCGGGTTGATAGCTGCCGGGCTGGGGCTTTTCGCCAAGGCCCTGCGCCCGCACGCGCCGCGACAGTCAAGCTAGCGATCGCGCGCGCCGCCGGGTGGCGCGCCGGCGGGCGACGGCAGCGGCGAGCAGCAACAGCAGCGCGACCGTGCCGGCCACGGTCCCCGCGCGGATCGAGCGCTGGCCGCGGGTGAGCGCCCGCGGAACGGTGGCGCGCCGCTGGGCGGTCAGACGATCGAGGACACGGTCCCGGTCGGCGTCCGTCATCGTGCTCGCGCGCGTGATGAGGGCGCGCAGGGCGGCGCGCGCGGGCGCAAAGCGCGGCCCGACGGCGGGGGCGCTCTCCCAGGACGGCGGTCGATCGACCGGCGCCTCGTCGGCGATCGCCGGCAACGCCTGCAGGGCGATGCGCGCCGCCTCGTCGGGGTGCTCGCGCGCCGCCAGCATGAGATAGCCGGCGTCCTCTATCCCGCGCCGGAGCATCTTCAGGCGCACCGACGGAAAGACGCCGCTGACACCGAACGAATGCGCGCCCGCGAAGGCGCCGGTCTGCCGCCCCGGATAGACCAGCACGCCGTCGAGCAGCGCCGTGTCGCCGTCGGTGTTGTGAAAGCTGACCGGGTTCGCGAACGGGTCGATCGGCCCGCGCCCGCCGCGGTTGTCGTCGTCCCAGAAGGTGCTCTCCCAGTAAAACCAGCGCCCGGCGCCCGACAGCGCGGCGATCCATCCGTTGGCCAGAAGACCGCGCGGCTGCGCGTCGAGCAGCAACGTGCCGGTCCGGGGCAGGCTTCCGTTGTACACCCAGACCCGCCGGCCATGCGCGCGCGCCGCCCCCGGCATCGCGCGCGTGAAGGCCTGCGCCGGCATCAGCGCCACGTCCACCACCTGTTTTTCGGGCGGATCGTCGCACGTCTGCCCCACCGCCAGCGGCAACGCCAGCGGCGGCGCGCCGGCCAGCATCTTCTTCCAGTCGGCGGCGCGCGGGCTGCGGCAGGTTTCGTCGATGGCGTAAACGAAGAGATCGGCCCTGATTGGCGGGCGCAGCGCGCTCAGCCGATCGACGATCGCGCGGGCCCGCGCCAGCGTGACGGGCGATGGATCGCCCAGCTGCCCGTAGGTGCCCACCGCCAGCACCTGCGGCGGCTGGCCCGCGCCTGGCCCGTCGTAGCCGTGCGCCGCCGTGAACAGCGCGCCGGTGAACGCGTCGGCCAGCCGATCGACTTCGGCGACGCTGGTCAGCGGCGGCAGCGCATCGACGTGATGCGCGTGCAGCAGTTGCCACAGCTGGCGCTCGACCGCCGCTCCATCGCCGATGCGTCGTTGCAGGCGTTCCGGTTCGTAGAAGGCGAACACGCTGGTGGCGCGAAAGGGGAGCGCCGCCGGTTGAACGTCGACTCTCACCGAGAAGCGGGCCGCCACCTGGCCGCCGACCGACGACGTCGCACGCGCGGTGAACGTTCCCGGCGGCGCCGTCTCGGGAACGAAGACATCGATCCAGAAGGCGTGCCATGCGAATCCCGCGCGGGCGGCGTCGTCCGCGGCGCCTCCGGGCAAGTCGGCGGGGATCAGGGCGTCGGGAACGTCGCCCAGCATCGCGTCGTCGGGCGGACGCGCCCCCGCTGTCCAGCCCAGTGATTCGTTCGGCCAGTGATCGTTGAATGATCGCGTTCGCACGGTCACGAAATGCTCGCGAAAGATCGCGGCGCGCGGAGCGGGGGCCGGCGCTTGCGCCGGCGCGACGGTTCGTGAGGCGGCGAACGGTTCCATGCTCAAAGTCGCGGCGGCCGCGGTGTCGGCGGCCGGCTCCGAGCCGGCGCCGTCAGCGAAGACGATCAGTTGAAACGCCGCTGTCTCTCCGCGCAGCGCCTGCACGGTGACCGTTCCGCCATCGGGCGGCAGGGGATTGCCGGCGCGCAGGGCGGTCTCGCGATCGCCGCGCCGGATCCGCAGCTCGTCGTCGACCACCAGCGCGCGCAGCTGGGCGGCGGCGATCGCCAGGCGGGCCTGCGCCGCCAGCGCGAGCGGCAGCGACAGCACCAGAGCCGCCAGCAGCGGACGCGATCGGGCGCGGCGGCGGATATTCATCGCGAACAAGTTACAACGTGATGAAACCGCAGCGGCAAAACGGAGCGCAAAAAAGCGCCACCGTCTTGCAGCGGATGAGGCCATCCAGGCGCCGGGAGTCGGGTGCTCGATGGCCCGCAATCGATCGTTCGGCTCGAAGTTGTGTCGGTTCCATAGGGGTGGGGAAGGTGCGCTTGACAGTTCACCTGCACCTCAAGAAACTCCGTCCCTGCTTGAAAAAAGCAATGGTGTCCG
>DATKEU010000064.1:0-21025 GCA_035544495.1 Polyangia bacterium
CTCCGTCGCCCCGGCAGGCAGGGGGTCTGGGCAGAAATCCACCTCCGGCTGGCAAGCGTCGAAGGGCGTGTCGCGATAGCGTCCCACCGGATCGGTGAAGACGTGGCTCATGCCGCCGCCCCACTTTCGAAAGAGGCCGCCGCGAAAGTGCAGCACCCAGTTGTTGGGCTTGCCCCCGCAGGCCGGCCCGGGGGTCTTCTCGGACGGTAACCCCCAGGCCGCCCGGATGTCGGGCTTCACCGCCGGATACCAGGTGGCGTCGCCCGGCGCGTGAAACGAATACTTCGTCAGATCGTCGTAAGACGCCCAGCCGGCCGCCACGCCGACCTCGGTCGGATCGTCGGTCGTCGGCTCGAAGTCGTCGAACCACCCCGTCGAGAAGGTGTAATTGGCCAGCGGCGCGCAGTCGGTGTGCTGCGAGCCGAGATCACGCTGCCCCGACGCGATGGCCGGCGGATTGGTGGCGTCGTCGGGCAGGACGGCCATGCACGATCCGGCCTTGCAGTCGCCCATGATCTGCGGAACGCCGCCGTTCAGCCAGGGGACCTGGCGCACCAGCGACGGATCAGGGGCCCACTGGCCGTCGTTGCCCGGGCCGCACGACCAGCCCGCCAGCAGGGCGGCGGCGGCGGCCCAACGCAACCTTCGGCCGGGGCAGGCGACACGCATGGCTCGCTGATGGGGGGTTTGCCGCATGCGCACCGATCCAGTCAACGACATTCGTGGTCAATCACGAAACTATACCGCCTGACACAACGACGCCGTCACTGTGGCCCACCGTCATTGGGTGCCCTTGATTTGCGAATTTCGGATCAGCTGCATGAAGTAATGCGGCGGCAACCAGTGACCGTCCACCCAGTAGTCATAGTTGCGGTTGATGCCCGTCCCCTCGCCGAGGTCGTTCCATGTCGCCAGGATCAACAACTCGGCGTCCATCGAATCCTTGAGGACGCGCTGCAGGATCTGCCCGCCCTTGACGCAACGGTCGTGGTTGGTGGCCAGCTGGCCGGGGCGGTCGCGGTTGACGGCGTCCCACTTGACCATGGCGTGGTCGATGACGTGCCCGTTCAGAGTCGACCGATGTCGCCGTTGCGGAATATCGAAAGTCATCCACTTGAATTTGCTGTCCGCCACACTGGGCATGGACGGATCGTCGAAGAAGGCGAGGTCGACGTCGACGAACGGCTCCTCGCCAAAGTCGGCCTTGAACAGCGCCTTCAGCTTGGCGATCACCGGGGCGGCGTGGGTGCGCGGCTCCAGCGTGCCGGCGTTGTAGAAATAGATGAACGGCTTGCCGGCGAAGCGGTACCAGTGCTTCTTGTCGATCTGTGAAAAGAACGGCTTCCACTTGGCGTTGTAGATGGTGCGCGCGGCCTGGTCGGCGTCGGTCAGATCCGGCTTCTGCTTCCAGAACTCGCTGAAGTACGGCTGGCCCCAGGTCCAGGTGTCGTCGAACAGCGCGATCTTGATCGGCGACTCGATGCTGCGCAGCGCCTCGGTGAGCGGCTTCAGCTTGCCGTCCTCGATGTCCGGCCCGTACGTGTTGAGCATCAGGAACGACAGGCCCGCGTACTGCGCGTCCAGCAATTCGCGCCGCCAGAACCCGGCGTTGGCCGGGTGATAAGGCGCCTTCTGTCCGGGCTTCATCCCGTAAAGCGGGACCGGCCCGTCCATGCCCGGGGCGTGGGTGTTCGCCCAGTCCATGCTGCAGTTCGTGCCGCCGGGACACTCGAAGAAGAACATGAAGACGGCGCCGACGTCGCGCCGGGCGTGGCGGTTGGGCGCGCCGTCCAGGCTCTCCTGCGCCACCCAGGGATCGGAGTAGCCGAGCTTGCACTCGCGCTTCTCCTGCGCGCACAGCGAGCGCACGACGTCGATGCGGCGCACGTAGTACTCCTCGCGCAGGCGCCGGGCCCAGTCGGTGACCAGGGCCGCTGGCGCCGGCTGGCCGGTGATCTGGCAGTGCGCCGCCTGGACGAACGTCTCCGGCGTGTTGCCCAGGTTGACGTCCACCACTTCGGCGCGCGCGCAGGGCCCGGCGAAATCGGGCTTGAGCGCAAAGGGCGCGCTGGCCGGCGCCGGCTCCTGCGGCTTGGCCGCGGGCGCCGGCGTGGTCTTGATCTCCGGCATGCGGATGCAGGCGGCGCCGACCGCCAGAGATCCGAGACCTGCTAAACCGGCGAGACCGGCGAGCGCGGGCAACGACGTGCGGGCGAACAATCCAGACTTTGCGTCAGACTTTGCGCGCATTGTTTCCCGGCCACAATCTTCTGCACAGCCCCGCAATTCAAGTCAAAGCAATTCCAGCCGGCGGCGCCAATTGAGGAACGCGCAGTGACAAACAGTCAATCTCGGTTGTTGACTGTCAGCGCTCGACGCACATCGGACGTTGACCAGTCAACGACGGGACGGCAACGGCCGGTCAATCTCGGTTCTTGACTGTGCTTCGAGTTGAATGCGGAGGCTCGTGCGTGATACCCGTAATTGGCGCAAGCTTGGAGGCACCCGTGGGCACGACCCGTCCCCTCTCGTTGTTGTTGGCCGTCGCGGTCGCGGCGGCCTCGCCCGCTTGCCTGATGCCGCCCGCCCGCGTGGTCCAGGCGGTTCACGCCGCCGAGACCGCCCCCGGCGCCGAGCCCGAGAGGAACGCCGGCGACGTCGTCGCCCCCTCCAAGCCCACCGGCGTCCTCATCTCCGACGGCACGCAGCCGACGGTGATGAACCTGCACCCGGGCGGCGGCTGGTTCATTTTCCACGACCCCACGCCGGGCGGCACCATGTACCCGCCCACGACCGATCTGTTCACCACCGGCAAGGCGATGAAGGACGGCGTCATCCACACCACCGGCAGCGGCTTTCTCGACTGGGGCGGCGGCATCGGCGTCAACTTTCAGGGGGCCGAGGCGCTGACGCCGATTGACGCCTCGGAGTTCAAGGGCATCTCATTTCGGGCCTGGGGCAAGAGCGCCATGCACTTTGGCCTGGCCACCAAGGCGACGATGCCGGAGTTCAACCAGTGCAAGAAGTGCTTCGACCACTTCGCGGTCGACATCTACCTGACCGACAAGCCCACGGTCTATACGTTCACCTGGAGCGACCTGCGACCAGCCGGCTGGGGGACGCCCAAGCCGGTGTTCGACACCCGGACCATCGTCGGCGTGAACTTCACGTCGAAGGGGGCCGTCCCCTGGGACTTTACCGTCGACGATTTGAAGTTCATTCAATGAAGCGACAGTCGCGCGGCAAAGTCGCTCCGCCGCGCTGACTTTAAAATCGCGACGACAGTGAGACGCCGCCCGGCGCCACGCCGATCGCCAGCGACCCGGCGCCCGCGCCCCCACCGGACGGCCGGGTGGCGATCGCCCCGATCGACGTGACGACGACGGCGGCGCCCGCCGCCAGCGAGGCGTAACCCAGCACCTTGATGCTGTCGCGGTGATAGCCGTCCTCGGTCAAGATGCCGATCCCGGAGGCGCCGGCCGCCACGCCCGACAGCATGATGACCCAGGGCGCCCAGCGCGGCGACGGCGGCGACGCTTGACCGGGCCCCGATTCACCGGTGGCCAGCGAAAGCGACGTCCCCACCGCCAGCGCCGCCGACAGCACCGACACGCTGGCCAGGCCGATGAGCGGCACCGTGCAAGCGTCCGCCTGCCCCGCGCTCTCGCGGCAGCGGTGCGTGACGTGCACGGCGGCGGAGGCGCCCGCCACGCCCAGCAAGCCCACCCAGGGCAGCGCCCGCCACCACCCGCCGGCGTCGGCGCGCGCGGCGGCCGCCGGCAACGGCTGTCCGGCCGCGGTCTCCAGCGCCCCGACGAGCAGGCTCTCGGCCGTCAACTGAAGGCGCGTGGCGGCCTCGGCGTCGTCGCAGCCGCCGCAGCGTCCGTCGCGCTCGCCGACGACGCGCCCGCCGGCGCGCGCATCGGACAGGCGCAACTTGAAGACGCTGTCGCCGCCGGTCTGCGTGACGTCGGCTGAAAGCTCGTAGGTCGCCTTGTCGGCGCCCACCACCTGGTGCCGGCTTCCGGTCAGGGCCCTGCGCAGGGCAGCCTCGAGATGCTCGCGCGCGTCCCCCCCGACGCCGCTGGCGTTCAGCTTGA
Source organism: Polyangia bacterium (assembly GCA_035544495.1). Lineage (GTDB taxonomy): Bacteria > Myxococcota_A > Polyangia > Fen-1088 > Fen-1088 > DATKEU01. Next base: position 4,101 of record DATKEU010000064.1, read on the forward strand.
CCGCGATGGGCGCCGCCCGCGCGGTCGACGAGATGAACAGGCCCGCGCCCAGCAGCGCCGCCGTCAGGAACGGCCGCCACCAGCGTCGACCCCCACTTGGTCCGCGTCGCATCGGCGCGGCACTTTATCACTATGGACCCGACCGCGCGCGTCGGGTTTAATGGCGCGCACCATGCGTGTCGCGGAGACTTGGCAGGTCACTGGCGTCGGGCACCCGCGCGCGCTGGCGCTGGGCGCGGCGATCCTCATCCTGGCGGCGGCCCCGCGCCTGCGGGCGAACGAAGACCGCCCGCGCGTGGCGTACCTGGGCAGCGACCTCGGGGGCGCCCCCGCCGGCGACCCCGCCGCCTGCGACCAGGCGGTGGTCAAAGGGCTGCAGCGCACGGCCATCAGCTTCGTCGCCCTCGAGGCCGCGCAGATCCCTCGCACCGCCGAGGGGCTGATCTGCGCCGGCCCGCCCTGCCTGGCCCAGGCCGCGTCCGCCAGCGGCGCCGTCTTCTTCGTGCGCGCCGAGGCGCGGCCCGCCGGCGATGGGTCGCGTTCGATCGAGGGCAAGGTGCAGGTCTTCCGCGCCCGGCCCTTCCAGGCTGTCTCATCGGGCGACTTCGTCTGCGACGACTGCACGCCCGAAGCGCTGGCCCAGCGCTTCGAGCACCGGGCCACCGACGCCATGGTCCGCGCGCTGGCCGCGCGCCCGCCCGAGCTGGCCGTCGCCGATCCAGGAAGCGATTGGGCGCCTTCGGAAGCGCCCGCCTCTCGGTCGCACGTCGGCCCCTGGATCGCCATCGGCGCTGGCGCCGCCCTGGTCGCCGGCGGCGCCGTCCTCATCGCGCGCGGCGATCGATCGACATGCCCGGGCGTCGCGGCCTCCGAATGCGGGCGCACGTACTCCGACGCGCGCACGGGCTGGCTGCTGGGCGGCCTGGGCGCGGCCGCGATCGTGGGCGGCATCGCCTGGGGCTGGATCGGTTCCGGCGCGCACGCGAAGGAGACCTCGCCTCAGGTGTCGCTGATCGGCGTCGGCCCGGGCGGCGTCACCGTCGGAGGCCGCTTCTGATGCGTCGGGTGGTGCTGATCGCCGCGCTGGCGACCCTCGCAGGCTGCCGCACGTACGAGACCGCCAGCGACTACTGCGAGAAAGACAAAGACTGCAACGGGCGCGGCTGCGATCCGATCAAGAAGCACTGCTTGCTCGCCGCCATCGACGGATCCGGCGGCGGCCGAGTCGACGCCGACGCCGCCCCGCCCGACGTCAGCGACGCTCCGGCCGAGGAGGCCGCCTTTCGCTGCGCCACCGACGACGATTGCCGCGGCACCGCGACCCCCGCCTGCGACACGACCAGCGGCGCCTGCGTCTCATGCACCGACAACTACTGCGCCAAACAGGCGGACGGCGGCACGCCGGTCTGCGTGCCAGCTACCGGCGCGTGCGTCGAGTGCGGGCCTGGAAAGGCTTGCCAAGAGGTAGGCAAACCCCTCTGCTCGCCGGCGGGCATTTGTGTCCCCTGCTCGACCGCCGGGGCGGGGCTCTGCAAGGATAAGGACAAAATGCTCCCGGCTTGCAACCTGTCGTCCGGAGCCTGTGTCCGGTGCGCGAGTGTCGCCGACTGCCTCGACAAGACCACGCCCTTCTGCTCTGCCGATCAGTGCGTGGGCTGTGGATCCGCCGGCAACACCGCCTGCATGCAGTTGAACTCGAAGTTCCCGATCTGCTCATCCAGCGGGGCGTGTGTCGAATGCGGCGTCGACGACCACTGCAGTGCCACGTCGACCCGCCCCTTCTGCGGCCGGGACAGCTCTTGCGTCGGCTGCGACATGGCTCCGGCCGGACCCAACGCGTGCGCCGCCCACAGCCCCCAGCAACCGGTCTGCAACCGCGATACCGGCAGCTGCGTTCAGTGCCTGACCAACAATGATTGCGGCGACCCGACGATGCCTGTGTGCGGGGCGATGAACAAATGCGGACCGTGCGCAAAGGACGGGGACTGTGCCGGAAGGGGCGGCCCGGTGGTGTGCCTGTCGCATCTGGGCGGCCGGTGCGCGGTGGAGAGCGAGACCATCTACATCCACGCGGACGGCTCCTGTTCCGACACGGGCGGAGGGACCGCAGACATGCCGTTCTGCACGATGCAGCCCAGCATCGCCGCCGTCGGCCCCACGCGCGACGTGATCATATTGCGAGGCAACATCGTCGGTCCCGCCTCCGCCTACTCCGGCGGCGCCCAGGAGATCTCGATCATCGGCCAGTCGTCCGCGGTCGTCAGTCCCGGGCTGCGGTTCACCGGGGCTCGCGCGTTCGTTCGCGATCTCAAGATAGGACCCTCCTCGACCATCGGCGTTCAGGCCGATGGCGGTTCGACCTTGCAGTTGGAGCACGTCGTGATCGATCGAGCCGGCGGGGGCGGGATTCTCATCGACGGCGCTGCGTTCTCCATCCGCAACACGACCGTGACCAACAATGGACCGGGAACGGCCGGGGCCATCACGTGGGGCGGCATCCTGATCAACAACCCGCCGGCCCAGGGAATGGCGCAGCTTCAGCTTTCGACCATCCAGGGGAACAACCCCGTCGGGGTGTCGTGCTCGGGGATGGTGACTCCGACGACGAATGTTCTCGTGACCGGGAACACGAGCGTGCAGATCACGCTAGCGTGCGGCTTTTCTTCCTGCTCCGCACCCAGCTCCACCTGCGGCACGCAGCCCTGAGCCGCGCCCATCCGCTCACCGCCCGCCCGTGATCAGCGGCCGCACGTTGGCCAGCCCCTCGATCACGAACTGCACCGCCGTCGCCGCCAGGATCAACCCCATCACGCGCTGGATGACGTTGAGCCCCGTCTTCCCGAGGCGCCGCTCGAACCCGACGGAGCCACGCAGAAGCCAGTACGATGCCAGCGCGGTCACGAAGATCGACAGGAAGACGACGGCGTACTGCCACACCCGATCGGCGCGCGAGATCAGCACCATCACCGTCGAGGTGGCACCCGGGCCGGCCATCATCGGGATGGCCAGCGGAAACACGGAGGCGTCGGAGCGGTCGCGCCCCTCGGCTTCCTCCTCGGGCGAAGTACGCTGGCGCGAGCGCTCGGCGCGCAGCATGTCCACCGCCAGCAGGAACAGCAGGATGCCGCCCGCGATGCGAAACGCCCCCAGCGAGATGCCGAGCACGCGGAAGATCACGCTCCCCGCCGCCGCGAACGAGGCGAGCACGATCCCCGTCACCGCCGCCGCCCGCTTGGCCGTGGCGCGCTGATGCGCGGCCGAGTCCGCCTCCGTCATGGCCAGGAAGATCGGCACCACGCCGGGCGCGTCGACGACCAGCAACAGCGTCGTCAGCGTCGAAACGATGAACGGCAACATCCCGGCGAACACGCGCGCATCATGCCCAGGGCCGACCGCCGAGACAATCGCGCCCTCGACCGCCCGACCGCGCGGATCCCCGCGCCTTGACAGCGGCGCCGCGCGCGGCAAGGTTCGAAGCCACCCCGCACCCGGACCGCACCCGCCATGACCAAAGGACGTCTGGAAGCTTTCAGCGACGGCGTGATCGCCATCTTGATCACCATCATGGTGCTCGAGCTCAAGGTGCCTCACGGCGCCGATCTGGCCGCCTTGCGTGCGATCGGCCCCGTGTTCCTGGCCTACGCGCTCAGCTTCGTGTTCGTCGGCATCTACTGGAACAACCACCACCACATGCTGCACGCCACCGAGCGGATCAACGGCACGATCCTGTGGGCGAATCACCACCTCCTGTTCTGGCTGTCGCTGGTGCCGTTCGGCACCTGGTGGATGGGCGAGACCCATCTCGCGCCGCTGCCGACGGCCGTCTACGGCATCGTGCTGCTGGCTTCGGGGGTCGCGTACCTGATCCTGCAGCACACGATCATCGCCTATCAGGGCCGCGACTCGAAGCTGGGCCGCGCCGTGGGCAGCGATCGCAAGGGACTGACGTCAGCGCTCCTGTACGCCACCGCGATCCCGGTCGCCTTCGTCGCGCCCTGGGTGTCGGCCGTCATCTACGTCGCCGTGGCGCTGGTCTGGTTGATACCGGATCGCCGTATCGAATCGCGCATCGAACACTGATTCGGCCGCCGCGCGGGCTTTCACCCCTCCCGGGGGTTAAAATATTGACGACAGTGCCGGAGCCTCGAGACGGCCAGCCGGCGACACCACAAAACGGAAGGCCCGTCGTGATGAAACCGCATATGGCATTCGGCGGCGCGCGACGGAGGGTTGGTTGCGACCCTCACGCGCGGTTCAGGTTCGGTTGGCTGGCGAGCGTGGCGCTGCTCGCGCTCTCGGTCGGGTGCGCCCACCAGATCTCTTACGTTCCCGTCGGACCCGCCGCGACGGGCGGGCCGGCCGCGCGCTACCCGATTCCGCCCGAGGCGCCGCAGGGCGAAGTGTGGGTGACGTCGTTCGGTTTCACCGACATGGACCTTGGCCCTGGCCAGCCCGGACACGTCCTGCACGCGCGCCTGGCGGTGTCGAATGGCAGCGCCGCTCCCTGGAACGTCGACGGTCGCCAGCAGTCGCTGGTGGGCCCGGGCCTCTCGCCGCAAGCACCATCGTTCCTGAACACGGACGCCGCCGGTGGCGGCCCCGTCTATCAGGTACCGCCGGGACGGGCGTCGGTGTTCGATTTTTACTATGCCCTGCCGCCGCCGCTGAACGACGGGCGCAACCTGGCCGACTTCGCGCTGGACTGGAATGTCGACGCCGGCGGGCGCGCGTTCGCCGAGCAGACGCCCTTCGCACGCTATGACGGCCCACCGCCCGGGTACGCGACCTACCCGCCCTACGTCGTCGTTGGACTGGGGTTCAGCGTCGGCTGGTGGTACGGGCCGCGCTTCGTCTACCTGCACCACGCTCACTATCCGATCATCCGCGGCTATTACCACGGGCCCGTCCATGCGCGGGCGGGCGCGTGGCGGGGCGCCCCCGCTGGCGCGTGGCGGGGAACGCCGCCCGCCGCCGGCTGGCGCGGAACGCCGCCCGCCACCACCACGCACTCCAACGCGCCCCGCGGCGGCGGTCACGTAGGCGGTCACGGCGGCGGCTCCCACGGGCACGGCCGCTGAGCAAAGAGCGCGCGCCCCATGTCCAGAGGGATCGTAAGCGTCCGGTCGCCCGGTGGATCGGCCGGTTGGCGGCGCTGATCCGCGGCTCCCAAGACCGATTCGATCTGTTGGTCGTTCGTTACCGCGCTTTCTTTGCCAACGCCTTCAGCTCCCTGGACTCATAGAACTCCAGGCATTTGAAGACGGCGATCTTGTGGTGCTCGTACACCGTAGGCGTTTCCAGATCCTTGGGGATCATACTGACGGCTTCTGTGTAGAACTTGAGGCCCTTGCCCATCTCGCGGTACATGCCTGCTGACCACGTTGCGTCCGCCACGAAGGGTTCCGTCGGGTAGGCCGTGGCCAGGCAGCGTCCGAAAGCAAACGCTCGCACGAGGTCCCCCTCCGTTACGTATCGCTCCAGACCGTGATTGGTGGGGATCGCGACGATCCCTAGCAGGACCAGCAGGCGAGTCATCACGGTTTCATTTGCCAGAAGGAAGCGTACATCGGCCCGTCCCACCAGTAGCATTGCTCGACGCACGCTGGGACCAACTGAGGTGGCGTCGTGTCGTTCATCACGAAATGAAAGAGATCCATGTGGCCGCTGGCGCCGAAGACTTTTGGCGGTCCTTTCCATTCGAAGCAGATCACGCCCTGGGTAGATCCCATGAATGGCACCTTCCACTTGTCCCGGTGGTATCCGTCCCAGATAGGCGTCGGAGCGCCGTAACGGGCAGTGAGGTATCTCTTAAACTCGCCGACACGCATAATGTAGAGGTCGGTGATGACGTTTGGTTTGACCCACGTCTCGGTTCCCGGTTCCGTTCTGGGGATGGCCGTCAACCACGTGATTCCGCCACCTAGCTTGGTCAAGCGTTCGCCACCGTGATTGAAGGGATAGGACAGCCGGACAGCGCACGTGCGCGGGCGGAGGAGGCGCGTCGGATCGCACGAGGAGTACGGCCCCGTCGGGGTCGGCGACCGACAGCGCAGCGGCGGCGTTCGGCAAGATCCTGATGCTCTGATCGACCTGTAAGCGGCCAGTAAGCGATATGAAGCCGGGATTCCTATTTGCAGCGCTACACTGACGCCATCCGCGAGTGCGAGGCCCTTCGCCCTTGGGCCCCCAACGCCCTCGCCGGCCGCGGCGGCAAACTCGCCTCGCGCGACGCCGCGGCGGATCACTGAGTGCTTCGTTTTTCGGACGTTTCAATGACGAAACGTTGGAGGCGCATACGTCGCTCGCTTGTATTCCTCGGGTTTCAGCACGCGCAGCGTTTCCAGCACCATTTTATTGAACGACTCTCGTAGCAAATTCACCTCCGCTAATCGGCCGCCATCAACCCCAATTCTTCGGGAGCCCGCTACGGCGTGCAGCAGGTGTAGTCGACGAAGCGGGTGAAACCGCCACCGCAGTCCTCGCGCGGCGAGATCTCCGACAGCACGAGGCCGCTCGCCTTGCAGTCGTCCGACGCGTACTGCTTCCACAGATCGGCGGGTTTGCAGCTCGTCGGCCCGCCCTGCGTGCGCTGGTCGCACTTGGGCGGGGTGGGCGACGCCAGGACACACTGGCCGGCGCTGCAGGCCGCCGTCTTGTTGAGGCACGGATCGGCGAAGCACTGGACGGCCATGCCGTTGCACACCGGATCCTTCTCTCCAACGGCGAGGGCGTCGCAGGCGCAGCCGTCGCAGTAGTTCGAGAACGCGCGGCAGTCAGCGTCGGCCTTGCACTCGGCGGCCGGCGGGGACGGCGGACAGAGCTGCTTCGTGCAGGCGCCCCCCGGTGGCGCGCAGATGCCGCAACTCGGGTTGCAGCAGGTCAGGCCGGCGTCGCAGATCTTGGGCCCGCATGCCTCTCCCTTGGGCGGGGGCGCTTTCTTCGGCTCGCAGGTCCCGTAACAGACCGCGAGGCAGCCCATCTTCGGGCCACATCCAGGCGGCGGGTTGCACACCCCCTCGTCGACGGTGCAGACGAGCCCGTCGCCGCAGCTGGCGGTCGACGCGCAGGCCTTGGCCGGCGGCGGCGGCGCGGCACCCGAACCCAGCTCGCCGGGGTGGGTCTTGGCATAGTCCTCGAGGGCTTCACAGCCCGTCGCGGCGACGACAATCAGAATGGACGTCAGGGGGAAGGCGACGCGGCTCGATCTCGTCATGGGGGACCTCCGAGGCCAGAGCTGGACCTGCCGGGACGAACGAAGCAACGGCGGTGCCACGCGAAAGTGGCGAATTCCCCGAGATCCACTCGGGATCCACGCGGACGCGCCGTAAACTTCTGATTCGCCTCGTCAGATTTCCGCGGAGGCGCCGGCGCGAACCGTCGCCGCGGGGCGTGGCCTCCCCGACGAGACGTCACCAGTAGTACTGAATCCCGCCGGCGATCGCGTTCACGGTCGCGTACTCGACCAGTTGCCCGAACGGCGAGCGCCCGCGCATCCAGTCGAGCGACAGCCCGACGGCGTTCGACGACGAGTGCGCCGTATCCAGGTTGTAAAGACCCATCAGCACGGCGTGCTGGATCGGCCAGTAGCCGTCGTCGGCCAGGAAGTCAGCGCGCACGCCCGGACCGTCGGGGCCGTCATGACGGTAGCGGCGCTTGAGCCACAGCTCGTACGCGAGCTCGACGGCGAACGGCCCCCGGCGCTTCCGGCCACCCTGGGCGCGCGACTTGACCTGCTCGTCGTCGTGCGTGCCCGCGGACCGCTGCGCCAGGTTCTGGATCGCGCGCTTGAGCGCGCCCGGCGGCGCGGTGTCGGCGGCGTTGGCCGGGGCGACGATCTGCTCGCGATCCTCCGCCACCATCGTCCAGCGCAGCTCGGCGCCCGCGCGCGCCTCCGAAGGAAAACGGCCGTTCGGCAGGTCGGTCCCAAGATAGGCCGACGCACCGGCGTAGGCGCGGGCCGTCAGCCGATCCGTAAACGGCACGTCGGCGCTCAGGGTGACGGGGAGCGACTGATACGAAGGGTTGGCGCGATAATAAAGGGCGGCGTTCGCCATGGGCGGCGCCATCGTCTGGATCGTCGCCGCCGAGAGCACGTACTCGTCGCCGAGGTGGCTGCTCTCGTGGAAGAACGCCACCGAGAGCGAGAGGTGGTCCCAACCATCCCACGGCGGGCGCAGGTCCAATGAACCGCCGATCCGAAAGTCGGTGTCGATGACGCCCCATGATTGGCTGCTGAAATCCAGCAACATGAAGGCGGCCGCGTCGAAGTTGACCTGAAGGCCGCGCGCATACCGCGAGCGCGCCTTGTTGACGTTCCAGAGCGTGAAGAGCGGCATGCTCTCGCCGAACGCGACGTCCCAGAAGAAGTGGTTGCCGTCGGGCATGGCAGCCACCGCGTCCGAAGTTCCGGCGTTCACCTTGTGCAGCGTTCCCGGGATCTGAGCGCCGCAATAGACGCGCATCCCGAAGTGCGGATCGCGCAGGCTCGCGCGTGTGTGCTCGAAGATGGTCTCGCCCGTGGCGCCCAGGTCGAGGCCGTGGTCGCGATCGGAACGCGCGCGCGACGCATCGTCGGCGGCGCCGGCGGCCGCGGCCGACGCCATCACGAACAGCGCCGCGATGGCGTGGATCGTTACGCGGGTCATGGAAGCCGACCATCACCGAAGCACGCGCGAGCGTCAAATAACCAGCGTCTGAATCGACGGCGGCGGCAGATCCGCGCGAAGCACCCAAACCACCGCGTTCGACTTGCGCGGGCGCCCGGGAGATCCTAGGACTGCGGGATGGCCGACGACATCCATATCGAACGGCGCGCGCAGACCTTCCCGGTGCTGACGGAGGCGCAGATCCAGCGCATCTGCCACCTCGGACAGCGGCGCTTCGTGAAGAAGGGCGAGGTGATCTTCGAGGTGGGCGAGGCGCAGGGCGAGTTCCACGTCATCGTCTCGGGCGCGGTCGAGATCCTGCGCCCCATGGGCGACCGCGAAGAGCGCATCACGGTGCACGGCCCGGGCGAGTTCACCGGCGAGATCAACATGCTGTCGGGGCGGCGCGCCCTGGTGCGCGCGCGCGTCGTCGAGGACGGCGAGATCGTGGCGCTGGATCGCACCCACCTGCGCACGCTGGTCCAGCGGGACAGCGAGATCTCCGAGATCCTGATGCGCGCCTTCATCCTGCGGCGCATGAACCTCCTCGCCCAGGGCGGGGGCGACCTGGTGCTGGTCGGCTCCAATCACTCGCAGGCCACGCTGCAGCTGCGCGAGTTCCTCACCCGCAACGGCCAGCCCTTCAACTACCAGGACGTCGACGGCGATCCCAGCGTGCAGGCCATGCTCGACCGCTTCGGCGTTGGCCTGCACGAAGTGCCGGTGGTGGTCTGCCCGCACGGCCTTCTGCTGCGCAACCCGACCATCGAGGAGATGGCCAAGCACCTCGGCCTCAGCTCCAATCTCCAGCCCGAAACCGTTCGCGACGTGATCGTCGTCGGCGGCGGGCCGGCGGGCCTGGCGGCCGCGGTGTACGCCGCCTCCGAGGGGCTGGACGTGCTGGTGCTGGAGGGGACGGCGCCCGGAGGCCAGGCGGGCACCAGCTCGCGCATCGAGAACTACCTGGGATTTCCCACCGGCATCTCGGGCCAGGCGCTGGCGGGGCGCGCGCTCAGCCAGGCGGAGAAGTTCGGCGCCGAGGTGTCGATCGGCCGGCGCGCCGCGCGCGTGAACTGCGACAGCCGCCCCTATCGCGTGTTCCTGGAGGACGGCTCGGAGCTGCGCACGCGCGCCATCATCGTCGCCACGGGCGCCCGCTATCGAAAGCCGGACCTTCCCGATCTGGCGCGCTTCGAGGGAGCGGGCATCTACTACAGCGCCACGCACCTCGAAGGCCAGATGTGCTTGAAGGAGCCCGTCGCCATCGTCGGCGGCGCCAACTCCGCCGGGCAGGCAACGGTGTTCCTTTCGCAGATCGCCTCGCAGGTCGACCTCCTGGTGCGCGGGCCCGGCCTGGCCGACAGCATGTCGCGCTATCTGATCCAGCGCATCGGCGACAGCCCCAACGTCACCCTGCGCACGCGCACGCAGGTCGAGGCGCTGGAGGGAAGAGACTGGCTGGAGCACATCCGCATCCGCCACAGCGACAGCGGCGAGCAGGCGACGCTGCCCGTGCGCCACCTGTTCCTCATGACCGGCGCCGAGCCGCACACCGCCTGGCTGAAAGGCTGCGTGACGCTGGACGCGCGCGGCTTCGTCAAGACCGGCGTCGATCTGCGCCCCGAGGAGCTGACCGAGGCGCGCTGGCCGCTGTCGCGCGCGCCGCTGTTGATGGAGACCAGCATCCCCGGCGTCTTCGCCGTCGGCGACGCCCGCGCCAACAGCGTCAAGCGCGTCGCCTCCGCCGTCGGCGAGGGCTCGATCTGCGTCCAGCTCGTGCACCGCGTGCTGCAGGAGCTGTGAAGGGATAACGCCTCGACGAAGCCAATCTCCCTCGCCCCGCGAAGCGGGGAGAGGGCCGGGGTGAGGGGAAGCTTTTTATAGCCCCGGCGTCTCGCGCTCGTGCGCGTGGCGCACGGCATCGCGCAGCGATTGGTCGACGACCTTCATGTCCAGCACCACCTTGCCGTCGTGCACGGCCTTGACGGCGCGGAAGGGGACCGGAAAGTCGCCCGCGTTCTCGACGTAGACCACCAGCTCGGCGCGCCCGCCCGGGTGCTGGGCGCGCACCGCCCCGAACTCCTCGCCGCCCTCGGCGGCGAAGACCTGGAAACCGACCCTGATCGTATCCGTTCGCACGTTCGTCATGACCTTGCCCCTTTTCTCAAGCAATCAACGGATCGAACCCCATCTGGTCGACGAAGCACCAGCCCCAGGTCTCGCCCGGCTCCAGCGACCGCATGATCGGGTGGTGGGTGGAATGAAAGTGCTTGGTGGCGTGGCGGTTCTTCGAATCGTCGCAGCAGCCGACGTGCCCGCACTGCATGCACAGGCGCAGGTGAACCCAGGTGTCGCCGCTGGCCAGGCACTCCTCGCAGCCGCGCGTGTGCGGCCGAACCTTGGGGTTGATCGTCGAGAAATGCGCGCAGGAAGATTCGTCGGCCAGCTGGTCGTCGCTGCTCATGTCGTTGCCCCTTTCACACCGGCGGAGTATGCCCCGCCGCCGCCCCGCCGACGAGCCCTTTGCGCCGGCCGACACAGCCGGTGCCGCGGGCGCCGGTTCGTCGTATGGTCGCTGCTCCCCGCATGGCCGCGCCCGCGCCCACTTCCGATTCGCCCCCGGCGCTGGAATTCGTCGACGTGTCGAAGAGCCACGGAGCCGTGCGCGCGCTTGCGCCCCTGCGCCTTCGGGTGCCGCGCGGCGAGACCGTCGTCCTGATTGGCCCGAGCGGCTGCGGCAAGACGACGGTGCTGCGCCTGGCCCTGGGCCTGGACCCGCCCGACACGGGGCAGGTGCGCGTCGCGGGCGCGGCGCTGGACGCGCGCAACGTGCGCGCCCTGCGCCAGCGCATGGGTTACGTCGTGCAGGAAGGCGGCCTGTTCCCGCACTTGACCGCCACGGAGAACGTCACCTTGATGGCGCGCCACCTGCGCTGGCCCGCGGACCGCATCGCCGAGCGCCTGGCGGCGCTGGCGGCGCTGGCGCGCTTGCCGGCCGATGCGCTCGGCCGCTACCCGTCACAGCTGTCGGGCGGCCAGCGCCAGCGCGTGGGCCTCATGCGCGCGTTGATGCTGGATCCAGAGCTCCTCCTGCTCGACGAACCGCTGGGCGCGCTGGATCCGCTGGTGCGCGCCGAGCTGCAGGACGATCTCGGGCGCGTGTTCAAGCAGGTCGGCAAGACGGTCGTCCTGGTGACGCACGATCTCGCCGAGGCGGCGCTGCTGGCCGACACCGTCGTGCTGATGCGCGAGGGGCGCGTCGTGCAGGCGGGGCCCATCGCCGAGCTGGTGCACGCGCCCGCCGACCCCTTCGTCACCGCCTTCGTGGCGGCGCAGCGGCGGCCGCTCCTCGACGGCGAGGGCGCGCGATGAACGCGCGCGCGCGGGCCGGGCTGGTCGCCGCGCCCGTGGCGCTGGCCCTCGGCTTCGCCCCGGCGGCGCACGCCGCCGACGAGCTGCGCGTCGCCTCGAAGCCGTTCACGGAGTCGGTGATCCTGGGCGAGATCGCCGCGCTGACCGCCTCCGCGGCGGGCGCGCCGGCGCGCCACCAGCGCGCGCTGGGGGGAACGCGCCTGTGCTGGAACGCGCTCCGCGCCGGCGAGATCGACGCCTACCCCGAATACACCGGCACCCTGATTCAGGAGCTGCTGGGGGGCGCGGCGGCGCCCGGCGCGGACATCACGGCGCTGCGGGCGATCCTGCGCGCGCGCGGCCTGGGCGCCACGGATTCGCTGGGCTTCGACAACACCTACGCCATCGGCATGCGCGCGGGCGTGGCGGCGCGCGACGGCGTCGCCACGATCTCCGACCTGCGCCGCCACCCGGCGCTGCGCTTCGGCTTCAGCAACGAGTTCATGAGCCGCCGCGACGGATGGCCGGGCCTGGCCGCGCGCTATGGCTTGCCGCAGACCACGGCGCGGGGGCTGGATCATGATCTCGCCTATCGTGGGCTGGCCGACGGCAGCCTCGACGCCACCGATCTCTATTCCACCGACGCCGAGATCCGCCGCTACGACCTGCGGGTGCTGGCCGACGATCTGCGCTTCTTCCCCAGGTACGAGGCGGTGCTGCTCTACCGCCTGGACGCGGAGGCGCGCTGGCCGGCGGCGGTGGCGGCGCTGCGGCAGCTCGGCGGCCGCATCGACGCCGCCGCGATGATCGCCATGAACGCCCGCGCCAAGCTGGACAAGATCCCCGAGTCGACCGTCGCCGCCGCCTTCCTCGCCGCCTCCACCTCCGGCAGCGACGGCGCCGCGGCCGCCGGCCGCGCCCCCGACGACGGTGATCGCGGGGGCGGCGCGGCCGCCCGGGCCCGTCGCATCGGGCTCCGCGCGCGCGAGCACCTGGGCCTGGTGGCCGTCTCTCTGCTGGCGGCCATCCTGCTCGCCGTGCCGCTGGGGATCGTCGCCGCGCGCCGGCCACGCCTGGGCCAGGCGGTGCTGGCGGCGGTGGGCGTGGTGCAGACCATCCCGTCGCTGGCGCTGCTGGTGTTCATGATCCCGCTGCTCGGCATCGGGTCGCTGCCGGCGACGGCGGCGCTGTTTCTCTATAGCCTGCTGCCGATCGTGCGCAACACACACGCCGGCCTGCGCGCCATCGCCCCGTCGGTGCGTGACACGGCCCAGGCGCTGGGCTTGCCGCCGGCGGCGATCCTCTGGCGGATCGAGCTGCCGCTGGCGCTCGGCACGATCCTGGCCGGCATCAAGAGCGCGGCGGTGATCAACGTCGGCACCGCCACGCTGGGGGCGCTGATCGGCGCGGGCGGCTTCGGGCAACCGATCTTCACCGGCATCCGGCTGGACGATCTGCCCCTCATCCTGGAAGGCGCGCTGCCGGCCTCCGCGCTGGCCCTTGCCGTGCAAGGCGTCTTCGATGTCGTCGATCGGCTGGCGGTGCCGCGCGGCCTGCGCCTGTGACGATCATGTCGCCTGGACCGGCACAGCCTCTGTTTCGAGGTTATCTTTCCGGCACCCCTCCAGACCCCCGGCGAATGCACACCCTCGACGCATACCGTGCCGTGCGCGCGCAGACGCTGGCCCTGGCGGCGCCGCTGTCCGCCGAGGATCAGCAGGTCCAGTCGATGCCCGACGCCAGCCCCACCAAGTGGCACCTGGCCCACTCGAGCTGGTTCTTCGAGACGTTCGTGCTGGAGCCGCGCGGGCGCGCGTACCGCCCGTTCGATCCGACCTATCGGTTCCTCTTCAACTCGTACTACGAAGCGCTGGGCGCGCGCCTGCCGCGGGCGCGGCGCGGGCTGCTCTCGCGCCCCTCGCTGGCCGACGTGCACGCCTATCGCCGCCACGTCGACGATGCGATGGCTCGCCTGCTGGAGCCGGGCGTCGGCGATCCGGCGCTGGCGGCGACGATCGAGCTTGGCCTGCACCACGAGCAGCAGCACCAGGAGCTGCTCCTGACCGACATCAAGCACGTCCTGGGGACGAACCCGCTGCGGCCGCCCTACCACGCGCCTCCCGATGGCGACGCCGGCGCGGCCGCGGCGCGCGCCGCCATCGCGCCGGCGGCGTTTCGCCTCTTCGCGGAGGGCCTGGCCCGCATCGGCCACGACGGCCCGTCGTTCGCCTTCGACAACGAAGGCCCGCGCCATCGTGTCTTCTTGCGCGCGTTCGCCATCGCGGATCGCCCGGTCACCTGCGGCGAGTACCTCGCCTTCATGCGCGACGGCGGCTATGCGCGCGCCGAGCTGTGGCTGTCGGAGGGGTGGCAGCTCGCCCAGCAGGAGCAGTGGCGCGCGCCGCTGTACTGGGATGAGATGGACGGCGTCTGGATGAGCTACACGCTGCACGGCCTGCTTGCCGTCGACGCGCGCCAGCCGGTCGCGCACGTCAGCTATTTCGAGGCCGACGCCTACGCGCGCTGGGCCGGCGCGCGCCTGCCGACCGAGCAGGAATGGGAGCGCGCCGCCACCGACGGCGACTCGACCAGCGACCCGGCGCCGCCCGACCCCGCCGGCCACTTCGCCGGCAGCGGCCGCTTTCACACGGGACCGGCGCGCGCCGGTTTCTTCGGCGACGTCTGGCAGTGGACGGGAAGCCCGTACGCCGCCTACCCCGGTTATCGCGCGCCGGCCGGCGCCGTCGGCGAATACAACGGCAAGTTCATGTGCAACCAGATGGTCCTGCGCGGCGGATCCTGCCTGACACCGGCGGGGCATGTCCGCGCCACCTACCGGAACTTCTTTCCCCCGGCGGCCCGCTGGCAAGCGAGCGGCATCCGCCTGGCGCGTGACGCATGAATTTCGGACCCGAGCTCGACCTCGATCTCGACGGCCTCGGCTTCGCGACGCCCGCGCGCCCGCCCGTCCCCGACGCGGAGACCACGCGCGCCGTGGCCGCCGCGGTGGCGGACGGCCTCGGGCGCCGGCGCAAGCGGCTGCCGCCCTGGCTGCTCTACGACCAGCGCGGCTCGGCGCTGTTCGAGGAGATCACCGCGCTGCCCGAGTACTACCTGACGCGCACCGAGCGCGCGATCTTCGCCGCCCACGCCGGCGACATCCTGCGGGCGGCCGGCTTGCCGCTGTCGGTGATCGAGCTTGGCGCCGGCTCGGCGGCGAAGACTCGTCTTCTACTGCAGGCCTTGATCGCCGAGCAGCCGCGCGGCGATTACATGCCCGTCGACGTGTCGCCGGCCGCGCTGGCGGAAGCCGCCCGCCAGCTTCGCGATCTGCCCCGCCTCCACACTCGCCCGGTGATGGCGCGCTACCCCGACGAGCTCGGCTTTCTGCGCGGGGTGGCCGGCCGCCGGCTGGTGCTGTTTCTCGGATCGAACATCGGGAACTACGACGCCCGCGCGGCGCGCGCCCTGCTCTCCGCCGTATGCCAGCACCTCGGGCCGGGGGACGCCCTGCTCATCGGCACCGATCTGCGAAAGTCCGCCCGCTACCTGGTGCCCGCGTACGACGACGCCAGCGGCGTCACCGCGCGCTTCATCAAGAACGTGCTCGACCGCCTGAACCGCGAGCTCGGCGCCACGTTCGCCCCGGACTGTTTCCGGCACGTCGCGATCTGGAACCGGACCGCGTCGCGCATGGAGATGTACCTCGAGAGCCTGGTGCCCCAGCGCGTGCGCATCGCGGCCCTGGACCTGACGATCTCGTTCGCCGCCGGCGAGCGCATCCACACCGAATCGAGCTACAAGTTCACGCGCGGCATGGTCCGCGATCGCCTGCGCTCCACCGGGCTGCGCCTGGAGTCCACCTGGCACGACCCGCGCCGCTGGTTCGCGGTGCACCTGTGCCGGGTGACCGGGACAGCTACGGAACGATCGTCTCGGACACGCTCGACTCGAGACACGACGTCGCGTTGAACAGCATGAACTCCAGCGCCTTCTCCTGGGGCGTCATCGGGCCGGCGTTGCATTCGGCGGGGAACGTCGGCGCGGAGAGCTCCGACAGCGCGGGAGGGCCGCCGGCCAGCGGATCCTGATCGAAGCTGTCGCTGGCGACGTGGAACTGGCTGAACACCACGCGCCCGCACTGCTGTCCCGTGGGCGCGCCCACCGGCGTGTCGAAGGTGAAGTTCTGGATCGACTCCGCCCCGCCCGCGCTGGCGGCGGTGTAGATCAGCGCCTCGGTGGGCGGGACGACGCTCTCGACGACGTTGCCGCCGGGCAGCGCATCGTGAATGCGGATCTGCCCCGCCATCGACCCGTCGGCGCCCACCAGGTTCAGCCACTGCGAGAACGACTTCCCCAGCGCCGACATCACGTCCACCTGCCCGACGAAATCGACCAGCCGCCACAGCCGCGGGGTCGGCAGTTTCCAGACCACCGTGTTGTCGAAGGCGCCGCGCAACCAGGAGGCGCTGCCATCGGTGAGAAAGATGCGGCCGCCCCGATTGGCATAGTTGACCAGGTTGCGCTGCAGGCGCGGATCCTTGGCGTCGGTGCTGTCGCACGGGAGGACGACGATGTCGTAGCGGGCCAGCAGCGACGGATCGCCGACCAGCTGGTCGCCGTAGGGTGTGCCGGGGCCCAGGTGATGGCCGCCGTACATCCAGACGTTCACCCGCCCGGGACCACCCGGCAGCGTGAACTCCGCCTCGTCGATGCCGATCTTGCGCAGCGTGCAGTCGAAGGGATCCCACTCACCGGTGGCGATGGCGACGGCGGGAAGATTGCCTTCCGCCTGGTTGCGCGGAAGGCGCGTCAGCTCGGCGGGCAGCGCCGTGTCGGCGCAGGATGCCACCTCGGGGATCGTCACCTGGCGGCGCCAGCGGCCGATCTGCACCACCAGCGGCACGTTCCGCCCGGCCGGAACGCCGG
>DATKEU010000065.1:0-6639 GCA_035544495.1 Polyangia bacterium
CCCGAACCGCGGCTCGATGCAGTACGAATATCGCTTCGAACCGGCGTATTAGTCGGCCGCGTCGGAGGCCGAGATCCCGATAACCTCGCTGTCGCGACCGGGCAACGCCGCGGCGCGGGTGGGGTTTCCTCTGGCGACACATCGCCATTCGCGATAGGTTCTTAGCCTCGCACGGTGACGCTGAAGCTCCGAGTGTCGGTCGCGCAAAGCGGTTCCCGGATCGCGCAAAGTCCAAAGGTGTTGTCGAGATGAAACGCGGGGCTGCCGTTCGGGTCGCCGTCTTTTTGATCGGTGGGCTGGGCCTCGGCTGCGGGCATGGGGACAAACGGGCGGCGGACGAGCTTGCGTCGGGGGGGCATCAGCCGGGCTGGCGGCCGGGGAGTGGCCCGAACGACGACAGCCGGGGCGACATCAAGGTCGACTACGAGCTGGGGGTGCTGAACACCGCCGACGTCGAGGACGCCATCGCCCAGCACCTGGATGACATGAAGGCGTGTTATCGCCAGGCCGGCAAGGCACAGCGATACGCGGGAGGCCGCGTCCTGCTGCGGTTCCTCATCAGCGGGGAGGGCAGAACCGACGATGTCCTGGTCGCCGAGTCGGACCTGGGAAACTACCGCGTCGAACGCTGCCTGGTGCGCGTCGGGCGATTGATCGCTTTCAAGGCGCCCGAGGGGCAAAAGGCGACGACCTTCGATTACCCTCTCGAGTTCCGGGCCGCGGGCCGGGCGCCGGTGCTGAACCTGGACGGCCTCAAGGTCGAGCACGACGTGTCAGTGCACCGGCACCAGCTGGCGGGCTGCGGGCGGCTGGCCAGCCAGCCGGTCGCGGCGATCTTCTACATCGAGCCAGGCGGCATGGTCGGCTCGGTCGGGCTGGCGGGCGGCGCGCAGCTGGACGAGGGCACCGCGAACTGCGTGGTGCAGACGATCCAGAGATGGCACATGTCGGCCAGGCTGCCTGGACATGTCCTCCGCTGCAACTTCAGCATCCCGCCCGTGATCGCCAGCGCCGAGCCGGCGCTGGCCCGGTCGCAATCGGCCGCGCGCCGCAGGCGACGCTGACCGGTCGCGCTCGCGACCAGGGCACTAGGGCTTCTTCTTCGCGCCGTCGTCGGCGGACGGCTTCTGGCTGGCGCGCTCGGCGTCGGCGGAGGACTTGCGCTGCTTCCGGTCGGCCTCCGCGGCCTTCTTGGTCTCGGCGGTGATCTCGCGCTCGATCTCTTTCTGGCGCTTCTCCTCGCAGCCTTTCGGCTCGCATTCGCCGGCGCAGCCGCACTTTGCCTTCTTGCTGCAGAGACAGGCGCCGGCGCCGGTGCTGTAGCAGCCGCAGGCGTTGGCGGGCCCGGCGGCGCCTGGCGGCGGGGCGGCGCTGGCTTTCTTCGCGCCCTTGGCGTCCGCGGTGGGGCCGGCGCCCAGCGATGCGATCACAAACACAAAACCGATCAGCGCCTGCGCCAAGGATCTCGTCATGTGTGTGCCCCCCTTTCGTCCCACGATACACCGTCCCCGCCCGCGGCGGCGCGCGACCGCCCGCTGGTTCGTCACGGCGCGGCCAGCAGGAAGCGCCCTTTGATCCACGACGAGCCGCCCCGCTCGTCGCGCACGACGATCCAGAACGTCACGTGCGGATCGGCCGGCATGACCACCGGCGCCTGGTACTGGGCTTCCAGGTGCACGCGATCCGGCTGTGAACGCAGGACCTGGATGACGGTGTTCGTGCTGGGCGGCGTGAACGTCCCCGCGGTGGCGTAGAAGTAGTAGCGCAGCGTCTCGGTCATCGCGGTGACCACCACCTGCGGCATGGGGTCGTGGGTCAGCTCGCGCGTGAAATAGCGCTCTGCCTCGGTGTCCGCGCCCTGCGGCTCCAGCCACAGCGAGCCGCCCGGCGCCACCGGCAACGGCTGGTCGAGATCGACGGGCTGCGGGTCGACCGCGTTGGCGGCGCTGTCGCGCGTGGCGTAGGCGACCAGCGCGGGGATGCCCGGGTTGGCGTTGGGCGTCTGATCGGCGTGGCCGTCGGGTGGGACGGAGAAGATGACGCGCTTGATGGCCACCTCGCTCTCGGCGCCGGCGGTGACGGTCAGCTGAAAAGCGATGGGCAGCTGGAATCCGACGCTGGCGTAGGGATCCAGCTGATAGGCCCGGACCAGCAGATCGGTCGGGAACGTGAACGGCAGCGCGAGCTCGGCGTCGCCGAAGGCGGTGCGGGTGGCGGTGGGGGCGGGCGCGGGCGGCGGCGCGGTCACCGCCACCGAGGCGTCGGCGTCGCCCGATTGCGGATCGAACGGCTTGCAGACGATGCCGTTCTTGCCGGTGGCCGCGGTGACGGCGTCGATCGAGCGCGGGCAGGCCAGCGCCTCGACGGAGACGGCGCGATTGCCGCCCGCTGGATCGCCGATCAACGCCGTCAGGCGGGTGGTGTATGGCCCGCCCAGGTTCATCGGGTCGACCAGGAGCTCCGGGGGATCGGCCCGGATGTCCAGCACGCGCAGATCGACGACGGTGCTGACGTCCTGGAAATCGCCGCACCCGGCGCCCGGCGCCGCGACGATCAACAGGAACGGCAGCCCCCACCTTAGCGAAGACAACGGCGGCCGCGCGGACAGAGATCGCATCAGAACCTCCCCCGCAGCCCCAGCACCGGCAGAATCGGGATCCCGCGCACGGGCGCCGACTGGCGATAGCGGTAGTCGTACGTGGTAGCCTCGGGATTCTGCGCGTTGTAAATATTTTGTATATCGACGTACACGCCGAGGCGCCACCAGTCCCGGGTGAAGGTCCGTTCGACGCGGACGTCCAGCTGGTGAAAGATCTGGCGGCGCGTCGAGTTGGTGGGTCCCAGCACCGGCCGGTAGCCGCCGTAGTCGGCGTCGAAGATGGCGCCCTGGACGGGCGTCTCGGGAACGCCGCTGACCAGGCGAAAGCGCGCGCCCAGCTCCCAGGCGGAGAGCTTGTAGCTGGCGATGACGATCAGGTTGTGCGTCTGATCGAACGGCGTCGGGAAGTACGGCTGCGTGCCCGCGCCCATCGACGGGATGCCGCCCCCGGTGCCCGGGCTGGCCGGGCTGACCTGGTTGCCGACGGTGCCCGCGGTCTGCTCGGCGCGCGACAGCGTGTACGAGATCCAGCCGTAGAAGTTGCGCGTGATCTCGTGGCGCAAGAGCACCTCCAGCCCGTAGGCGCGGCCGCGGCCGTCGGCGGTGAAGTTCTCCTTGGGATCGCGCACCGGCAGGTTGTGGCGGCGCAGGTAGTACGCGGTCGCGTCCAGCGTGACGGCCGGCGAGAAGCGCCGCTCGAAGCCGAGGTGGTATTGATCCGCCCAGATGAGCGGCAAGCTCGGATTGCCGTACTGTTCGTCGATGATCTGCGGCTCCTGCGGCTGGTGATAGACGCCGGCGCCGCCCTTCAGCGCCAGGCTATCCGTCACCGACCAGCGCGCGGCCAGGCGCGGGTCGGCGCCGGCCCGATCGGTGCGGTTGTAATGGAACTGATCGACGCGCACGCCGGGGACCAGGCGCAGGCGCGCGGCGACGTCCCAGATCGCCTCCGCCCAGACGCCGGTCCCGAGGTTCGTGAGCGGGCGATCGATGTCCACCAACTCGGGCGTGATGCGGCCGAAGGTACGCGTGATGGGCGGGATCGGGATGTGGAGGTGGGTGGTGTCGAACGCCAGCTGCACGTCGAGGCCCATCGCCAGCTTCAGGTTGCGGCCCACGGGGCGCGACAGATCCTCGCGCAGCGTGACGAGGTGCGTGTCGCGATCGACGCCGACGTCGCCCGCGCCGAAGCGGTAGAGATCGTATCCATACGCGGGCGACAGGCGCGACACCCAGGCCCCGACCGGGACGGTCCAGGTGGCGACGACGCGATGAAAGCCAAGGCGCGACCCGAGATCGATGTCGCCGCGCGACGGATCCTGGGCCACGACGTGCAGGCTGTCGTTGCTGCCGAAGATCGCCAGCGACAGGTGGCCGGCGCGGCCGCCCAGGTCCTTGTCGGCGCGCGACTGATAATCCCAGTACACCGGCGTCGCCACCACCGTCGACGATCCGACGCGTTCCTTGAGCACAAGCGGCAAGAGCAGATCGATGTACGAGCGGCGCGCCGCCAGCGTGCCCGAGATGCCGTGGCCGAGCGGTCCCTCGACCGTCGCCGACGAATCGAGCAAGTTGACGTCGGCGCTGCCGTGCAGCTGGGTCGCCGGCTCCGATCGGAGCGTCACGTCCAGGACGCCGGCGCTGACGCGGCCATAACGGGCGCCGAAGCCGCCCGGGTAAAAGTCGATCCGGTCGATCAGGGCCGGCGTCAGCACCGAGGGGCCGCCCAGAAAATGATAGACGTAGGGGACTTTCTGGCCGTCGATGAAGACGCCGCTGTCCTGGGGCGCGGCGCCGCGCACGATCAGCTGGCCCAGGCCGTAGGGGATGCGGGCGACGCCGGGCAGGTTCTGGATGACGCGCAACGGATCGCCGAAGGTGCCGGGCACGGAGGTGAGCTCGTCGCGCGAGAGGGTGTGGCGCGTGACCTCCTCGTGCTCGCGAGGGGCGCGCACGCGGGTCTCGTACTGACCGCCCGTGCGCAGCGGTTGATAGCAGGTGATGGTCGGCAGCCGGCCGGCGGCGACGTCCGCGGCGCGCAGATCGCGGATGCAGGGCTCGTGCTCGGCGTCGCTGATGATGAGGCGCAGGCCGCCCGGCGGCGGCGGGCCGCGCACGACGAAGTTGCCCGCGGCGTCGGTGGTGGTGACGACGGCGGCGGCGGGCGCCGGCGCTCCCGGGGACGGCGGCGCGAAGAAGTCCCACACCACCGCGACGTCGGCGGCGGCGATCGGCTCGCGCGTCCCCTTCTCGCGCACGCGACCGCGCACGAGCTCGGACGGTGGTGACGTTGACGGCGCGACCTCGGACGGCGGCGCAGGCGGCGGCGAAGGCCCGGGCGGCGCGGGCGGAGGCGCGAGGTCAGGGCGAAAGTGCAGCACATAGCTGATGCGGATCGCCGCCGGCTTGCCGTCGATCTCGGCGGGCGAAAACGTCAGCTCGCCCGCCGCCGCCACGGCCGCCTCGTCGAAGCCGTGCCCCGCGGGCGCGATCACCTCGGCGTGGGTGACGCGGCCCTCGGCGTCGATGTCGATCTGCAGCGTCACGTCGGCCGGACGCTTCTCGGCCAGCGCCTCGGGCGGGTAAACGGGCCGCGGCGGCGCCAGCAACGCGGGCGGCCGGGTCAGCTGCGGCGGGCGCGGCGGCGCCGGCTCGACGAACGGCTGCCCGGTCCCCTGCCCGCGCGCGCCAGCGGGCAGCAGCCCCGCCGCCACCAGAACCGGCAGGGCACAGAGACAGCGACGGCGCAGGCGCGGATGGCGAATCACCAGTCTCTTCGAGCGGCGTGTCCCGCAACTGTTCGTTGGTATAGTCGGGCCGGATGCCTCAGCAAGATTTGACCCGCTTCCCGCTCCACCGGTTGGCCGATCAGGTCGGCACGCCGTTTTATCTATACGACGCCACCACGCTGCGCGCCCGTCTGGGCGAGCTGCAGGCGTTGACGGAGGGGAGCGCGCTGCAGGCCCGTTACGCCATGAAGGCGAACGCGTCCTGGAAGGTGCTGGCCGAGGTGCGCGCCGCCGGGCTGTGGATCGACGCCGTCAGCGGCAACGAGGTACTGCGCGCCCGCCGGGCCGGCTTCGCCACCGGCACCACGCCGCCCGTGATCATGTGGACCGCCGACGTCTTTCGCGACAACGCGCTCACCGCGGTGCTGGAGCACAGCGTGCTGCCCAACGTCGGCTCCCCCGGCATGATCAACGAGCTGCGCGGCGCCGGTTATCGCGGACCGATCGCCCTGCGCCTGAACCCCGGCTTTGGCCACGGTCACGTCCAGTCTTGCGACACCGGCGGGCCGTCGTCGAAGCACGGCATCTGGCACGAGGGGCTGGCCGACGCGCGCGCGCAGGCCGCCGACGCGCGCTTGCCTATCGTCGCCCTGCACGCGCACATCGGCACGGGGCCGCAGATCCGCGAGTTCGATCAGAACATGCGCCGCCTGACCGACGTCTACGCGCGCCTGCTGCCGGATTTTCCCGATGTGCAGGCGGTCAACTTCGGCGGCGGCATCCCGCACGCTTACCGGCCCGACGCGCAGGCGTACGATCTCGCCTGGTACCGGCCGGTGCTGGCCGACGCCGCCGCGCACCTGGCGAAGATCGCCGGGCGCCCCATCCGCGTGGAGATAGAGCCCGGCCGTTACCCGGTCGCCGGGATGGGCCTGTTGGTCGCGCGCGTGAAGGACATCAAGCAGACCGAATCCAACGCGAAGGGCCCCGGCCACCGCTTCATCATGGTCGACGCCGGCTTCGCCGATCTCATCCGGCCCGCCATGTACGGGTCGTATCATCACATCTCGATCGTGGGCGCGGGCGGCGGTAGCCCGGCGCGCCCGCCGGAGCCGTTCGTCGTCGCCGGCCCTCTGTGCGAAAGCGGCGACGTCTTCACGCGCGACGATCGCGAGCTGCTGGTGCCGCGACTCTTGCCCCGGCCCGACGTCGGCGATCTGCTGGTCCTGCACGACGCCGGCGCGTACGGGGCGGTCATGAGCTCGAACTACGTCTCGCAGGGGCGCGCTCCGCAAGTGTTCTTCGACGATG
>DATKEU010000066.1:0-2255 GCA_035544495.1 Polyangia bacterium
CGGGCGGTGGCGGGGGTGGCGGCGGCATGCCCGTCTCGAAGGCCGCCACGCCGGCCCCGGTCGCGGTGTCCACCTCCGCGCCACCGGCCGGCCCGACGGGCACGCCCTCGGGCGGCGACCAGATTTAAGCTCCCAGCGAGACCCAGGCGGGGGCGCCTTCGGCCAGGCGGCGCAGGCGGCGCGGCGCGCGGACGACGTGGCGAACCAGGGCGCCCGCCAGATCGAGGCTGCGGTCGGCCAGCACGGTCGAGCCCGAGACCCGGGCGGCGTAGAGCTCCTGCATGCGGCGGTCGAACATCACCAGCGACAGCCACAACCGGCTGCTGCTCGTTCCGTACAGCATGCGCGCCAGCCGGCGATCGAGGGCCAGCTCGCGCCCGACGACGGAGCGCCGGATTGCCTGCCGGTAGCCGACGAAGCGGAAGTCGCGCGTGCGCAGCGCCTTGACGATGACGTCGGCGGCGACGATCCCGTGCTCGAGGCCGACGGCGATGCCTTCGCCGGTGAGCGCGTCGATGCCGGCGGCGTCGCCCACGCACATGACGTGCGGGGCGGCGATCTCGGCGCGCGGGTGATAGGCCCAGGCCGGCCAGCCGCGGGCGGCGCTTCCGACCTCGACGCCGTGGCGGCGCAGCGAGCGGCGTAACAGATCCTCCAGGGCGCCGCCGGACAGCCGTCTCGACGGGTAGTGCATCACGCCGACGTTGACCCGGCCGCCCGCTACCGGGAACAGCCAGACATAGCCGCGCAGCCCGTCCGCCATCGGGGAGAAGTCGTAGATCATGCAGCGCCCGAGGTCGCGCGGGGCGGGCAACTCGGCCCGAAACAGGCGCAGCGGGCGGCAAGCGATCTGGTCGCCGACCAGGGCCTTGCGGACGCGGCTGCCGGCGCCGTCGGCGCCCACCAGCACGCGCGCGGTCCCCTCGCGGCCGGCGGTCGTCTTCACGCGCACCAGGCCCGCGCGCCGGTCGACCGAGAACTCGGCGACGCCCTCGCCCTCGAGGACGGAGATGCCGCGCGCGCGCGCCTGCGCGACCAGGTCGGCGTCGAAGTCCTCGCGGCGGACGACGTCGACCGGGCGTTGCATCGCCACCTCGCGCTCGAGGCGGCCGAAGACGATGCGGCCCTCGTCGCAGGGGACGAAGGGGACGCGGACCTCCAGGCCCAGCGCTTCCAGCGCCGCGCGCGCGTGCCCGGTCAACCCGCCGCCACAAGGCTTGGCGCGCGGAAAGCGGGCGCGATCGAAGATCACGATCCGACCGGCCAGCTTGGGCTCCTGCCGCACCAGCGCGACGGCCGTCGCCACGCCGGCCGGACCAGCGCCAGCGATCACCACATCGGCGGACATCTCCTATCAACGATGGCGTAGCCCTGGGGTGCCTGTAAAGCGCAAACAGCGACGGCGCGGGCCGTCAAACGCGCGTGCACACGCGCTGCGTCTGGAGCCGTGCGAGCTAAAGCCCGGCGCGCGCTTTGCCCTGCACGGTGATGGTGACGCCGCCCGACGGAATGGGCGAGCCGGACGGGACGACCACCTCGGTGCTGGCGATGAAATTGAACGGTGTCCCAAAATGATGCGCGGCATCGGTGAACGCCGCGCCGCCCGCCGGGTCCAGTATCACGTTGTCCTGGCCCATGCTGCCGGCGGGAACGACCTTGGTGGTCCCGAACTTCTTGGCGCTGGGGTCCGACGGCGAGCTGACATCCTGGGGCGCGATGTAAAGATCGACGGGCGGCAGATCGACGTTCATCGTGCTCGCATATGTGTAGGTGATCTGCGTGATGCTGACGTTGATCACCGATTGGTTGCTGAAGCTGCCCAGCGCGGGAACTTCCATCTTCAAGTCGATCTTCTGCGGCGGCAAGGTGATCGGGATGTGCAGCGCGCACATCCCGGCGTCGCACGACAGCATGTTCACGCTGCAGTCGGGTTGGGGCAGCGGATCGGGCGGGTGACAGCAGTCCATCACCGCCTGACCATCACCGCACGGGACGGCCGGGATGTCGCCCGCCGGCAGGTGCCACGCCGACGTGTCGAAGCTGTACGTCTTCGGCGGCAGATCGAACGTGGTCGAAACCAGGTCCTTGCTGAAGAGGCCACACCCCGTGGCGCTGCCGAGAAAAGAAGCGATGAGAGCCAGCTGGATGGCGCAAGCGAGTCTGTGCCTCATGCGGGAATTTTATCACCGGGAGACGCCCGCGGACAGGACCACCTCGGCGGCGCTGTGCGGGTCCAGGCGGCGGGCGGCGATCTC